>CALUIE010000016.1 GCA_944320605.1 uncultured Phocaeicola sp.
ATGGTTCCGTAGCTCAGCTGGATAGAGCAACGCCCTTCTAAGGCGTGGGTCCTGCGTTCGAATCGCAGCGGAATCACAAAAAAGAGAAAATCGCAAGGCTATGCCGAATGATTTTCTCTTTTTTGCTTTTATTACACATACATCATTTCATGTTGTCACGGATAAATTTCTCAATCCTGTCGTAGGGAATTACGCCTGCCACATTATCATACAAATCAACATGACTTGCACCTGGAACAATAAGCAACTCCTTATTATCACCTTTGAGCTTTTTGAAAGCGTCTTCAGAGAAATAACGCGAATGCGCTTTCTCGCCATGTACCAACAAAACCGCACTCCGTATCTCGCCACTATATGTCAGTAAAGGAGTATTTATAAACGAAAGCGATGAAGTCACATTCCATCCATTGTTTGAATTCAGCGAACGCGAATGATAACCACGCGGAGTTTTATAATAGGCATAGTAATCTTTAACAAACTGCGGAGCGTCTTCAGGAAGCGGGTCAACCACTCCACCTGCAAGAGCATAGTTTCCGTTCCTTGCGTCAATAGTACGCTGTTCATTCAGTTTCTTTTTAAGTTCATAGCGTGCATTTTCGTCCATTGAATCGAAGTAACCGTTTGCCGTAACACGACTCATGTCGTACATTGTCACTGCCACAGTGGCTTTTATTCTGGTATCTATGGCAGCCGCATTCAGAGCAAATCCACCCCATCCACATATACCTATTATTCCTATTCTCTCAGAATCAACATCCGGGCGAGTTGTCAGATAATCCACCGCTGCACTGAAATCCTCTGTATTGATGTCGGGAGACGCAACATATCGTGGTTCTCCCCCACTCTCACCTGTAAACGAAGGATCAAAGGCTATAGTAAGAAATCCACGTTCCGCCATGGTCTGTGCATATAGGCCTGATGACTGTTCCTTTACGGCACCGAAAGGACCGCTTACCGCCAATGCAGGCAACGGAGCCTCTCCGTTCTTCGGACGATACATATCTGCAACAATAGTGATACCGAAACGATTCTTGAACGAAACACGTTCTGTCACGACTTTATCGCTTGGCGCGAAAGTCTTTTTGTCTTGTGCATTCAGATTTGTCATAGAACTTATTATTATAATTTGAACAATTAAAAACAGTTTTCTTCTCATAACATTTTATTTTTTTTGATTCACACTGAACAGTTCATTCCTTTATATTCCGGAACGCCTTTACAAAGTTAGCGTTACACGTTCGTGTTACGGGCGTTACATGTTCGTGTCACGCTAAATTACTGATAAAGACTAACTTATTACATACAAATTTTAAATCTTCTTTATGAAACGTGCCGGTACACCTCCAACAATAGTTCCAGGCTCTACATCTTTAGTAACTACCGCTCCGGCCGCTACCACGGCATTGTCACCAATGGTCACACCCTGAAGTATCGTGGAATTGGAACCAACCCACACATTCTTTCCAATAATAATAGGTGCCGGATATGTAATTCCACGTTCCGAAGGCTGCAACCCATGATTGAGAGTAGCAAACACTACATTATGACCTATCTGACACCCATCACCCAAAGTTACCCCTCCATGGTCCTGAAAATGGCAGCACGCATTAATGAAAACATTCTCTCCAACGTGTATATTCTTACCGAAATCAGAATAGAACGGAGGAAAAACACGCAGAGATTCCGGCACTTTATATCCGAACAGTTCGGATAACAAATTCCTGACCTCGTCAGCCGAATGATATGATGAATTCAGACGGAATGTCACACGGCGAGCCTCTTCGCTCATCTCGCCCATGAGAGTACGTATCTCATCAGTATCAAGTGCTTTACCGGTCTTTACGTACGACAAAAATTCGTTTAAATGCATAATCGTTATAATCTATAATATTTCACACTACAAAAATACATTATACGTTTTGTCGTCCCTGTATATGAATTACGGGTCTTTGTACCAATTTTACCGAATGTTGCTAATAAGGATAATATGTATTAAATTTGCTACGGAACACTAATAATCAGCATAAATGAAACAGGAAGTTATCAAACTGGAAGAAGTCAATAAATTCAACGACATATTCGGACTTGAGGTACTGAATCCTATGGTAAGTGTCATAGACCTGTCAAAAGCTACAAGATGGCCGGAGACTCTCACTATAAACTATGGCGTGTATGCCGTTTATCTGAAAAAAACGAAATGTGGCGATCTGACTTACGGACTGCAGGAATACGACTATGACGAAGGAACAATAGTATGCTTCGCACCGGGACAGGTGGTAACATCGTACATGAACACAGACACAAAGCCTGAGGGTTACGGAATATTGTTCCAACCAGACTTCATACACGGAACTCCACTTGGAAAAGATATCAAAAGATATTCGTTCTTTGCATACGACTCGAAAGAAGCTCTACACCTGTCAGAAGAGGAGAAAAGGATAATCATGGAGTGTTTCGGCAATATAGAAAGGGAACTAAGAAGCCGCCAGGACAAACACAGCCGTAGGATTATTACCGCAAACATAGGGCTGATGCTTGATTACTGCCTGCGTTTTTACGATCGCCAGTTCGAAACGAGAGAGGTATCCAACAAGAACGTAATAGTACAGTTCGAGCGTCTGTTAGACGATTATTTCGACAGCAAGGCTCCATCCGAAAACGGATTGCCTACGGTGAGATACTTTGCCGAAAAGGTATTCCTGTCACCAAACTATTTCGGCGATATGATAAGCAGGCAGACAGGCAAAACGGCATCAGAATATATACATGGAAAAGTTGTGGACAAGGCAAAAGAAAAACTGCTGTCCACACAAATGACAATGACGGAAATAGCTTACGAATTAGGTTTCCAATATCCACAACACCTGAGCCGCATGTTCAAAAAAGAAGTTGGCTGCACGCCAAACGAATACAGAGCGCAAAGGATATGAGTTTTTTAATTACTTTTGGACACGAAAATGAAATCATTAACAAAATAATAACATAATCGAACATGAAAACAGAACAAGAAAAGCCGACGGGGCTGCCTGAGAACGCGTTCCGTCCGCTGAAACCGGGCGAGAAATATGAGCCTCTCATGTCGCCTTCGAAGAATTATCCGGAAGTAAACCTGTGGTCAGTGACATGGGGTATAGTAATGGCTGTGATTTTCTCGGCCGCGGCAGCCTATTTGGGACTAAAAGTAGGTCAGGTATTCGAGGCTGCAATACCAATTGCCATAATTGCGGTAGGCGTGTCAAGCGCAACGAAACGTAAAAACGCTTTAGGCGAAAACGTAATGATACAGTCCATCGGAGCCTGCTCAGGAGTAATTGTCGCAGGTGCCATATTCACACTGCCAGCACTTTATATTCTTCAGGAAAAATATCCTGAAATGACAGTTAATTTCATGCAGATGTTCATCAGTTCTCTCCTTGGAGGTGTATTGGGTATTCTTTTCCTTATCCCATTCCGTAAATATTTCGTAAAGGACAAGCATGGCGAATATCCTTTCCCTGAAGCTACAGCCAGCACACAGGTTCTTGTCTCAGGCGAGAAAGGCGGCGACCAGGCAAAACCACTTCTCATGGCAGGACTTATCGGAGGTCTGTACGACTTCATAGTCGGCACCTTCGGATGGTGGAACGAGAATTTCACAAGCCGTATCTGCAGTGCCGGTGAAATGGTGGCAGAGAAATTCAAACTTGTTTTCAAAATCAATACAGGAGCTGCAGTACTTGGTTTGGGATATATCGTAGGTCTGAAATACGCAGCCATAATATGTGCCGGTTCACTGGTGGTGTGGTTCGTTATCGTACCGGGATTTGCCCTTGTGTTCGGCGACCAGGTTCTCAACACATGGAATCCGAACATAGCAATGGCTGTCAAAGACATGTCACCCGAAATGATATTCAGCGAGTATGCCAAGAGTATTGGTATCGGCGGTATAGCCATGGCAGGTATCATAGGTATAGTCCGTTCTTGGAGTATAATCAAAGGAGCCGTAAGCCTTGCGGCAAAGGAAATGGGTGGTAAGAAATCGGAAGGTAACGTAGAGCGTACCCAGCGTGATATTCCTATGAAGATTATCGCTTTCGGTTCTATCTTTACATTGCTGCTTGTCCTTCTGTTCTTCTACTTCGACGTTATGCAGGGAAATATACTTCACACAGTAGTTGCACTTCTGCTTGTGGCAGGCATAGCGTTCCTTTTCACTACAGTAGCTGCAAACGCAATCGCAATAGTAGGTACAAATCCGGTTTCGGGTATGACACTTATGACTCTTATCCTTGCATCTGTAATAATGGTAGCTGTAGGTCTTAACGGGGCTACAGGTATGGTTGCCGCACTGGTAATGGGTGGTGTGGTATGTACGGCTCTGTCAATGGCAGGCGGATTTATCACCGACCTCAAGATAGGCTACTGGTTAGGTAGCACTCCTAAGAAACAGGAGACATGGAAATTCCTCGGAACATTAGTTTCGGCAGCAACAGTAGGAGGTGTAATCATGGTTCTGAATGACTCATACGGATTCACAAGCGGACAGCTCGCCGCACCTCAGGCAAACGCCATGGCTGCTGTAATAGACCCTCTGATGAATGGTGTAGGTGCCCCATGGGCTCTGTATGGCACAGGTGCCGTTTTGGCTATTATTCTTACCTACTTTAAAGTTCCTGCATTAGCTTTTGCATTAGGTATGTTCATTCCGTTGGAACTTAACCTTCCTCTTTTGGTTGGTGGAGCTATAAACTGGTACGTGACAACAAGAAGCAAAGACGAGTCAGTAAACCAGGAACGCGGCGAAAAAGGAACATTGCTTGCTTCTGGATTCATTGCCGGAGGTGCCCTTATGGGTGTGGTAAGCGCAGTAATGAGATATTGCGACATAAACCTTATAAATGAATCATGGCTTGCAAACCCTATGAGTCAGGCCGTTTCACTCATAGCATACGCACTTCTTATTATTTATCTGGTGAAAGCCAGCATGTCAATCAAAAAATAAACTATTATAAAAAAGAATTTATTGATCATGAGTCTTCTTATGATATCATCAATATTATGCGCACAGAAACCTATCGAAATCAAACTTTGGCCTGACGGAGTACCTAACGACAATGGTTTGAAAGAACAGAAAGAAAACGGTCCGCTATATGTAGCAGAGCCGACATTATACGTATATCCTGCCGCAAACCCAAATGGATTGGCAATCATAGCCTGTCCCGGAGGGGGATATTCTCATCTTGCCACAGCCCACGAAGGACACGACATGGCTGCATGGTTCAACGGCTTAGGTATAACTTATTCTGTTCTTATTTATCGTATGCCTAACGGACATAACGAGATACCTCTTAGCGATGCACAACAAGCCATAAAGATAATGCGTGAAAAGGCACAAGAATGGAAATTCGCAAAACTCGGAATCATGGGCTCATCGGCAGGAGGTCATTTGGCAAGCACCGCTGCCACTCATTTCGATGAATCGACAAGACCTGATTTCCAGATACTTTTCTATCCTGTCATTACAATGGACGAAAGATATACCCACATGGGATCAAGAAACAATCTTTTAGGAAAGAATCCTGACAAAAAACTTGTAGAATTGTATTGCAATGAGAAACAGGTCACTCCACAAACTCCTCCGGCTTTTATAATGCATAGCAGCGATGACAAAGCAGTGCCGGTAGAAAACAGTATCAACTACTACATGGCTCTCGTAAAAAATGGAGTGCCCGCATCACTACATACATACCCTATAGGTGGACACGGATGGGGATATCGCGACAGTTTCATATACAAAAGACAGTGGACAGGCGAACTGGAGAAATGGTTAAGGGAAATAAACAGATAAATATACAGAAAAAACGCACAACTATTTGTAAAACAAAAGAAAAGCTGTATCTTTGCAGCCGCTATTACGAGATAATGGCATAATTCAAATCATTAACATTAAAAATTTAACGTTTAAAAAATGGCAACTAAAATCAGATTGCAAAGAAACGGACGCAAAGGTTATGCGTTTTACTCAATTGTTATTGCAGACGCAAGAGCACCACGTGATGGTAGATTTACTGAGAAAATTGGTACTTACAACCCTAATACCAATCCTGCCACAGTAGATTTGAATTTTGAACGTGCATTGTACTGGGTTTTGGTAGGTGCACAGCCTACAGACACAGTTCGTAACATCCTTTCTAAGGAAGGTGTTTACATGAAGAAACACTTACTTGGCGGTGTTGCTAAAGGTGCATTCGACGAAGCTCAGGCTGAAGCTAAGTTCAACGCTTGGAAAGAAAACAAGCAGAACGGTCTTGCTGCTTTGAAAGCAAAACAGGAAGAAGCTAAGAAAGCTGATGCTAAAGCACGTCTTGAAGCTGAAAAGAAAGTAAATGAAGAAATTGCTAAGAAAGTAGCTGAGAAGAAAGCTGCTGAAGCTGCTGCAAAGGCTGAAGCTGAAGCTGCAACAGAAGAACCAGCTGCTGAAGCTACAGAAGCTCCTGCAGAAGCATAATTCTTCTACTTCTTTAAAAGAATTAAAAGATCGTATCAAAATGATCTGCACCCCAAAAGTTCTTTATAAACTTTTGGGGTGCATTTTTTATATATCAATTTATGATATTATAAACTTTAAAATTAGCATATCTTGAATTGCGGGTGTACATCTGTCTAAGTCCTATCCTTCCCTTCTTTATGGCCGGAGCGGACGATCCATCAAAATAGAAAGTTTCATTTTTCCCGTCACCAGTAACATTCATATAAAGCTGATTACCATATTTAATCACTCTTATATGATATGTAACTCCTATCTTAAACAATCCGGTATTGTAATATTCCGGTTTCAAGTCTGTACCTTTCAGGTCATTTCCCGGCATATATCTGCGTCCTCTGATATACTCATCTTTATTTTCCGACGGAACACCTGTCACAGCATAACTGATGTGATAGGTATTCATATTCCTGAAATATGTACTCATGGCAGGAACCTTCCTCAGATTATTCCATTTCGAGATATCCTCCGCATATTTTCCTTCGCCTGAACCCGTAGCCTGAATATAAAGTATATTCACAAAATAATACTTTGAAGAATCCAAACGCGTGAAATCATATTCTATCATTATATTACCTTCAAACTCCTTCTTTGTCCACAAGACAGTGTGATGTGCATCATTGTAAGCCTCATCACCGGCATATACCTCAAATCCACCGTTACGGTGTACAGCCTTGGCTATATCACCGTCCTTAAACCACTGTTTCTGCCAGTCTTTCCTGAAAGAGTCCTCAAAAACCAACTTCATGTCTTTAGAAGTCAGTTTCTGAAATTCACCATAATACTTTTGCGACTGGGCATAAATTCCAATTTGAAGCAACATGCCCATCAATAAAAATAATACTCTCATATAAATTAATCAGTGTTTAAAGTTTAAATATATTATATTTTCGGAAGATGCTCAGTGAACACCCAATGAACACGTAATGAATGCCCTTTGAACTTGTTCGTATGATATTCATTTACTGTTCACTGAGTGTTCAGCAAACGTTCACCAACCTTATTTAGAGTTTAAATGGTGTTTAAATAGCATTCAGATTCTATTTAAACACCATTTTATTTACTTCATCTTAAAATCCAGGAACAAGATTCAAGCCGGCACGTATTTGCCTTGTTTTATGTAATTTCATCCAGTCATTAAGCAAAGCTCTGTGCCGATTCAGTTCCGCCTCGTATTTCTTTTCCACTGCCAGGTTACGCATTTCGCCACGGTCAGTATTCATATCGAACAGCTGTTCGCGATAATGCCCTTTATCGTACATTACATATTTAAAATCTTTGGTTCTCAAAACCCAGCCTCGAGTGTTTCCACCTTTATCAAAAAGAGTCTCAGTAACAATGAAATCCTGATGTGCGGCGTTTTCATCACAATTCTCAACAAGTTTTTTATACGAACGCCCCGGCAAACCTTCAGGTATTTGCACTCCTGCCCAATCGCATACGGAAGCAAAGAAATCCACACCATTATTAATCAATTGCGGCAATTCTTTTCCTGCATTTTTCTTATCGGGAAGAACCACTATCATAGGGATGTTAATAACCTCCTCATAAAGAGCCGACTTCTGATTCCACTGATGCGCTCCCATTCCGTCACCATGATCGCTGGTAAATATGATAACCGTATTTTTCCACAATCCTTTACGTTCAATGGCATCAACCAATTTCCCGATCTCCGCATCAACATGCTCAACTAATCTGAAATAAGCGTTTCTATATCTACGCCAGTCATCAGGAGTATAGTTCGAAGTAGGATATGCGCTGTAATTAAGACTCTTTTCATACTTAATAACATCAGCATCGTAAGGATTACGTTCATAATTTAATGGTAATCCGGGGCATTCAGCAATGTCTGTCTGTGGTGTATCCGCATAAGGCAAATTCTGCTGACGTGCAAATTCACAAATATTATGAGGATTGTCAAACGACGCTACAAGAAAGAAAGGTGTTTTGTGTTTTGCATCAAGATATTTCACGCACGACTCTGCCAGACCAAAATCATTATGGTCATGTATATTCTTAAATCCGAACTCTTTATCAGGAATGGAAGATGTATGCACATGCCACTTACCGGCATACACACAGTCATATCCGGCATTACTCATAAGCACACCAAGACTTTGTTTCTTCAGATTTTCCGGCATAGGGTCACCATTACTCGGCATACCTATCTCATGAGCAAAACAACCTGTAAACATCGATGCTCTCGACGGTCCACTAAGAGGAGTAGAACAATAAGCGTTACGAAACAAAACTCCGGCATCAGCTAAACGGTCCATATTAGGAGTATGCAAATCCTTATTTCCCATACAACTCATGGCTGTAGCTGTCTGCTGGTCGGTCATGATGTAAATAATGTTAGGTCTGTCGGCAGCCTGAATTGCTGCAGGGGCAATGATGCCACCAAGTATCAAAAATCTATTCATAACATTTATATATTAATTTGTATGTGCCAAAAATAGATATTTAATTGGTAATAAGCTTACACAAGCTCACAAAAAACTTTCAAAATTGTACAGTGAAACATAAAAAATCATTTTTTCAAATCCAAAATCCATCTCGGAAGTTTACCTAGCCTAAGTTCAAGCTGTGCTTCATATAGGGACTCCGGATTTACAGGTTTCCCATTACTCTCTTCATATTTCACTTGTGATTTGTCAAATGTAGTGCCAGCCCCATGAAAACCTACTATTATAGGAGGTAGGAATTTCCAAAAATTTGAATCACTAGCCCAAAAATCAAAGTTTTCACTTCCTTCATCTGTTTCTTTATAATTCCAGAATACCAAATCATTAAGATGGTTAGGATTACTACCTACAGCACCACCTGCACGTCCACGCATCATTCCTCCTTCACAAGCATCAATAAGTGATGCCCTTGGTTGACTGGCATGTGATTCAAAACAGCTGTTAGCGTTCGTCTTCACCCTCCAAAGAACTGTTCCCATTGAAGGTTTTGAAAATCCTACCGAATGCCATTGTGCCGGTTGGTCTTCAATTTTCCCTAAAAACACCCTTGACGAACCTTGAGCCCTAATGGCAGAATGCCCAGTATTTCCTGTTATCACACAATCTATCACTGAAACATTTGCACAAGAAATAACACTTAAAGCTTCGCTTATATCAGTAAAACGACATCTTCTCACCCATGAATTTACAGCATTATTTATCTTCAAAGGTTTCCATCCTCCATCATGCAACCAATTCTTATGATGTTTAAATTTCTCTTTCCAATTTCCAACAAATGCAATATCCTCAATTCCTATTTCCTCTATCATCGGATAAGTTCTTACAGACCATTCCCAGCTTTTATCAATGGCATGCATTAATGGTTCTTTCAGTGTTATAATATTTCCAGAAACTTTAACCACTTGATGATAATCATCTATCATTACACCTTCAGTCAATATTTGTTTCCATTTTTCTTCAACCTTATATGGTTTTAATTCCTCAGCTATCACATCCGGATTATTATTTCTCACATAAAGTCTTATCCAATCACCTTCTTTAATACCATCTGACGATGCTACAGTAATTTGAAAAGAACCACGTTTAGAGTCTGCTATTATATCCGTTATCTTCTTATGTTCCTTTTGTCTTCCATCAAAGGAAATAAGACAAGGAGATGAATATAGTTTTTTAGGGTTCTCAGCCGGATTGGGAAACTCCATAAACAACTCCGTTCCCCCCTCACCACTACCTTCACCACGAATTACTATATTACTTCCTGAAATCTTGATTTCCTCGTTTGGGTCATTTTCTGCACGTAAATCAAATCTTCCTTTAGGAAAATATATTATTCCCGAACCATTTTTCTCGGCCGCTTTTATAGCTTTTTGGAAAGCTGCCCTATCCGATTTTCCATCGTTTGCTATTGCACCAAAATCACAGACATTAAATATTTTATGTTTTACATCAGATATTCCCGTCTCACCATGTTTATAACCAGCAAATGAGAAGTCAAGCAATAAAGATTCCGCACCAGTCTTTTGAGCATTAACAAACTCATTCCATATTTTACAATCATTTTTTTCAAACCCTTCACCAAAAACAGATGAAGCCATAAGAATACCAATAGATAATGTTAAAGACTTTGTATTCATTTTTTTTTATAATTAATAAGTTCTTTGTTCTTTTTATTATCACACCATCTGTCATTAGCTTTAATAAGCCATTTGCCAAGTTCATCTTTAAGCATTTTTTCGTCCGATGCCGGAATATCCTTAAATGTAAGTTTTTTCACTTGATAAGGATCAGACTCTATATCATACAATTCGTATGTACCATCTGCACTGACTACATATGTATATTTATATGTACGAACTCCCTTTGCTTTATCATTAAGGTAAAGAGCCGATTTCGGTTTCGGACATTTTTTAAAATCACCGGTAACTATTCCATCAGAATAATCATATCCTGCTACAGTTTCAGGAATACTCTTTTCCAGTCCCATCAATCCAAGCATGGTAGGCATTATATCTACTGACCCCATCATAAGATTCTCTACACGATGCTCCAACACTCCGGGATAACTTATTATATAAGGAACCAAAAAAGATTCATCATAAATTTTATTTTTACCGGTCAGTCCATGACTACCCATCATTTCCCCATGATCGGAAGTAAAGACTACTATTGTATTATCCGTTTCACCTATTTCCTCTAAAGCATCAAGTACACGTCCCACTTCTTCATCCACCATTTTCACCAATGTAAAATATATACGGGCATTCAGCTCAATATTTTTCTTCTTGGCCTTTCCTTCTTTATTTACAAGTTTAACATTATCGCGTACAAGCAGTTCATCGACAGGCATATTTTTATAATACTCATTAAACACCTCGATATCGCAATCCTCAAGTTTGTTATATGGCGGATGCGGTGGGTTTATAGACCAAATAATACTGAACGGTTTACCTTCACATCTTTCACCACTCTCATTTTTCAGATATTTTATAACGATATCCGCCTCATGAGTAGCAGTAAATCCATCATGAACTTTCACCTCTCCATCCTTCTTGCCATCCACAAGTTCAGGACGATTAGAATATGTATATGAAGTATAATGACTCTTTATACCCTGGAACCAGTATTTGTTGCTGTGACGACTCTTACCCTCAGGAATGTAAGTGTCATAAACATTCATCACATTACCTCCCGGAGATTCTTTAGTTCCAACATAATTCATATCTTTATCAAACAAAGCTTCCGTCCTATGCCAATGCGTTTTTCCAACGTATGCTGTTTCATATCCATTCTTTGCCAATACGTCTGTCAGACACTCTATGTCATGTTTCAATTCTGTTGTCCTGGATATATGACAATTGTTCTCTATACCATTCGCACGCGGGTACATTCCGGACATAAGCATTCCCCTGTGAGGACTACTTACAGGATATGTACTGCAAACATTATTGAACAGGATTCCCTTCTTAGCCAGTTTGTCCAAATTCGGTGTTGAAACAGGATCTCCCACTGTACTCAGAGCCTTCCTGTATTCAGGATTACTCCAGATACTGAGTGCATGCATACGATACTGGTCTGGAAAGATGTAAAGGAGATTAGGTCTCTTTACCGCTTCTTGATTTTCTTCTTTTGCTGTGGAATTAAGAACCATTCCACATGTACAAGCTAATAGTAAAAGTTTTTTCTGATACATGGTTTATTTAAGATTATTCTATTGCCAATAATAAAATGGGTGCATCTATGACACACCCATTTTTAATTAAAACCTGAAAAATTATTACCTTAAATGTAATTCTTATATGTTATTCTGAAGGTAAAGCACCTGATGTATCCACAGATTTCCATTCTATATCTAAATTATTTTTATTTTTAAAATATTTATTTCCTTCAATTGGAGTTTTATTTGAATTCAGATATAATGTACAATTTTTAGCATTAGTCGGAGCTCCAAAATTTTTACTAAACAAAATAAAATCTTCTGCCGTTGTTAAATAAAGACTTGTAATCATATCACAATACGAAATAAACTGTTCTCCCAACAATACAGCTCCCGGAGCTACTAAAGTTTCAATATGTAAATGTTGGAAGCAATACCTTCCTAATACTTTACATGACTCAGGTAATATTATTGTTTTTAGAGTACCTAAAACACCAAATTCTGCTGAGGCTCCATTATTAAATGCTTTCTCCGGCATTCCTTTCATTGTAACATCCCCTTGAGCCGTGGCAACCTTAACATCCGGCCAAGTACTTCCATCTATTCCTGTAAAATCGATTTTCGTAACAGAAGTTCCTAAAAAAGGATTATGTCTATCATTTTCATTTTTATTTATTAACAACGTACCTAACTTTCCAAAATCCCCATAAAGTTTATACTCAGTAACTCCTTTACCATCAACCTCTTTAATCTTTGCGGCTACTTCTTCAGAATTTTCATATAAGGAGAGGTTCATTATTATAGTGCTGCCATCGATATCTTCTTTTGGCGCATTAACCGTGACATTGCAAACCGCACTGCTAGTCCCGATAGTGGCTGTAATCTTAGCCGACCCAATGCTTACAGCTTTCACTGTAACAAAATTAGGATTACCTGCATCGGGAGTTACATCAACTATGCCTTCCGGGGTAACAGACCACGACACATTTTGCCCTTCAAGAATTACCGGCAACACAACCTCCAGTGTTTCCTCCGCATCCTTTTCCATACTCATATTAGGACGTGACATCAAAGGCTCATCACCGAGTATTACAATGTCACACGTGGCTGACTTACCACCGGTTACAAGCGTTGCAGTAATCGCGACATTGCCAATGCCAAGCGTCTTCACAAGGCCGTTATCATCGACTGTGGCGACAGTTTCATCGGAAGAAGTCCACTCAACATCCTTGTAAGTCGCATTCTCTGGCATTACAGATGCCACCAACTGCAAAGTTTCGCCCATTGACATCTTCTTCGTTGTTTCATTCAATGTTATGCTTTCCACGGCCACCGGCACTACCGTCAGCGCACATAAAGCAGTAACGTTGCTAACCGTGGCAAATATTTTAGTTTCTCCTTCGGCCATTGCAGTGATATTGCCTTCACTATCAATAGTCCCAATATTTTCATCTTCAATTTTCCAAGTCACAGTCTTATCAATCACACCATCCGGCAAAACAGTTGCCATTAGTTGCGCTGTTTCTCCAACAGACATAGTTTTCTTCAATTCGCTGAGTTCAATAGACTGTACAGTTGGGGCTATAACTTCTTTCTCTTCTGTACATGATGATACTAAAGCTGTCAACGCCGTTAAAATCCCTGATATTATGTATGTTCGTTTCATGTTTATTATCTGTTTAATAATCGTTCGCTGAGTTATTTCCAATATACATTCTGTTCTAACAATTTGTTGACAGAAAGTTCTTTCAATGGTATTGGGAAGAAAACATGCTTTTCTTCCGTATTCTTCACATATTGCGAAGGAGCCAGCTGGTATGTACCTGTTCCCCAACGTGAATCGTTCTCCACCAAATTTCCCATCACGTTCTTAATCCTGTCGTAATAAATTCCCCAGCGCACCAAATCGAATTTCCTCAACGACTCAAAACAAAGTTCACGCCCACGCTCATCCTGCAACTCTTTCTTAAATCCATCATAATCCAATCCTGACAATTCCGTTATGCCAGCACGTGTCCTTACTGCGTTTATACATTCGTAAGCCAAAGCTGTAGGTCCTTCGTTCACCTCATTCTCCGCTTCAGCAAGCATGAGTAGCACATCGGCATATCTTAATAATGGATAATTAATCTGAGTGTTGTTCTTGTGCTTGGGGCTTATGTTTTCCCACTCGCGACGAAACTTGCCGCATGTGCGGTTCACTATCTGCTTGTCTTTCCAAGCTACTTTTTGGTCTGTCTTGTCATATTTATAAGGCGCCATACACAAATCACGGCGCAAATCACCGTCGTCGAACAAATCCCACAAGACCAAAGAGCCTGAATAAAACGCATAACAATAACCCAATCCATTTTGGCTGGAGTTCTGCTGTAAATTACCTATGCTCGCACCTATCTTGCCTTCAGTCCATCTGCCATCCAATTTGTTGCCTATATATTCGACCTCCCACATACTTTCATTGTATTCTGTGTCATATTTATCTTGGGCAAGATTCTTCCAAAGCAAATATATGTTATCAGGATTTCCTTCCGTCTGGATAAGATGGTGTTTATCAGATGTTTTCACAGCCAGTGCATAATCCCTAGCCTTTTCGTAATAAGGCTTTCCTCCATTCGACGGCCATCCTGCCCTGAAAAGGCAGACACGAGCCAAAATGCCTTGTACTACTGTTTTTTTCACATGCGATGGGGAAAGGTCGTAATCTTCATCATCCACGAGTTCAATGCAATCATCCATCTCCTGTATTACCCAATCTAGGGCATCCGGATACGGCGTAGATTCAATAGGACTGTCCATAATATCATCAACCGAAGCCTTGCGCAGTGGTACTTCATACCACCCTTGTATTAAAAGGAAATGGTAGTATGCTCTCAAGAATTTGGCCTCGCCCTTTATCCTATTCTTGGTTTTTTCATCACTGATTCCGGAGTTGTCTATGTTTTCCAATAAAATGTTCGCATTATTTATACCGCTATAAAGTTCTTCCCAGACATTCCATATTTCAGCATTACCGGTTCCATGACTATTTGTTGCTACATTGTCCGTCTGGTTCGCTCTTGTATAAAAACTCAAATCATCCGTATTCGACAGTTTGCACGAATAATTCTCACCATATACACTTTCCGATGCCAACGTCCAATATATCCCAGCCAAAGTCATTTCACATTCTTCTTCTGTATTGAAAAAAGTTTCAGGAGCAACAAAATCATAAGGCTCAGTATCAAGGAAATTACATGAGGACATTCCGACCGCCATCATTGAAACAAATAAAAAATTGTTTATATAATTCTTTCCAAATTTCATAGACATATAAATTTAAACATTATTAGAATGAAATATTAATACCAAAAGAAGCATTAAAAGAACGAGGATAGGCAGACCAATCAAAGCCAGGAGTAAGAATGCTATGTCTGGTAGATACTTCTGGGTCAGACCCGGAATACGATGTCAGAGTAGCAATATTCTCTGCCGCCAAATACATTCTTAAAGAAGAAATTCCGACAGGCTTTATCAGTCTTTTCGGGAACGTATATCCCAATGATATGTTTTTAAGCTTTAAATATGACCCATCTTCCACATACAAAGAGCTATAGACCTCTGACCCCTTGGCTTGTGCCCTAGGCATGTCGCTATAAGGATTGTCCGGCGTCCACCGTTCAGTATAAGAAGCAAACATGTTTTTATTTCTCTTTGAATGGGCGTTTTCAAACTCGAGCCTATTTGCGTTCAGAATATCATTACCATAACTCCACTGCAAAAAGATATTAAGATCCCAGTTCTTATAAGTGAAATTATTGTTAAAACCTCCAGTGAAAATAGGCTGTCCATCTCCAATTACCGTCCTGTCGGCATCGGTTATCTTGCCATCATTTCCTGCTATATCTTTATATTTAGGGTCACCTGGTTGTTGGTCAACCGTATAATACGGAATTCCATCCTTAAGCTTATATGTCGTAGTACCATTTTCGTCAATCACTATATTGAAATCATCATACTTATACGTACCGTCGTATATAAATCCGTACATCCGTCCTGCCGCATTGCCTATCATGCTTATGTATGCTGGAGTCTGCTTGTACTGATTATCCCAAGAAACGAAACTTTGCATGTAATCCTGTCCGGAATTCAGTGATACGATTTCATTATGGTTGAATGCAATGTTAAAGTTTGAAGACCATACGAAATCCTTTGACCTTATGTTCATACTCTCTAAAGTAAATTCGAAACCTTCATTTCGCAGTTTTCCTATATTGACCATGGCATTCGTGTAACCTGAGGTTGCAGATACATCAGCATCAATAAGTAAGTCGCGCGTATTTTTTATATAATAATCCATAATTAAATTAAAACGGCCATCTAAGAAACCAAGATCCAAACCTACGTTATACTGTTCGGTAGTTTCCCACTTTAAATTCGAATTAGCCATCTTGTCGCTGACAAAGCCTGTAGTAAAACTACCATTCCATGGGTATTTGTAATAATTGTTATCTGTTATGTATTGCGAAAGGTAATCATAATCGCCTATGCGGTTGTTTCCCGTGAGTCCCCAACTAAGGCGCAACTTTCCATTGGAAAGCCATGTCAATTTATCTTTTACAAAATCTTCGCGTGAGAATGTCCAAGCTAATGATGCAGATGGGAAATATCCCCAACGGTTTCCTTTGGCAAACTTTGACGAACCGTCGGCACGCATTGTGAAATTAACATAATATTTCGAAGCATAATTATAATTTACTCTTCCAAGATATGACATCATTGCATTCTCACCCATAGATGTATCGACCACAGGGGCAGCCCCTTTATTCAACCCTGACATGCCAAAGGATTCGCTCGTGATGTATTCCGTTGTTATACCGTAATACGAACTGGTAGTTTTTTGGAAAGTGACTCCTAACAAAGCATTAAAACTATGTTTTTTCTTGCTCAAGGAATAAGTAAGGGTATTTTCATTAAGATAACTACGTGACTCATTTATCTGCAATTTGGCATTTATACCTTTGCTGGCGGTATTATTGGGATGCGAATTTCCTGTTTTCGTCTGACTTCCATTGAATTCCTCCCTTTTCCTATCGTTAGCCGAATATCCGCCAGTAACTTTCAGCTTAAGGTTTTTGATTATCTCCCATTCTACACCTATATTTGCAGACAGTTGATTTGTTATACTATGTCTATATTCATTACGTGCCGAAAGAACCGGATTAAAACGATAATCGTTTGTCATATCTACATCCTCATCATAAAGCGACTCCATCAAGTCACTTCCTGAAGGTGAAACAGGTCTATAGGCCCATATGCTATACATCAATGAATTTGAAGCAGTAGAACCTGATTGTGAAGGGTTTGCGCCATCTTGTACATTACTCGAGAAATTAGCATTTGCATCAATTTTGAAATTTTTAATTTTTTGAGAAATTTTAAAACGCCCCTGATATTTTTTTAAACCCGAATTAATAATAATACCCTGCTTATCAGAATAAGATAGCGACGTTGTATATTTCAAATCATTATTACCACCACTTAAATTAACATAATGATTATGACTTATAGCAGTGCGATAAACCTCATCCTGCCAATCATAATTAGGCATAGTTTTATAATCATCTAAAGTTAATCCATTTTGCAGATAGTATTTCGAAAAATCTTCTTCTGTCATCAAGTCTTGCTGTAAGAGAACAAATTCATACCCATCCATCAAATCCATTGTATTGCGAATATTACTCATTGTAACACTTCCATTATACGTAACCGTAGGCTTTCCTGAAACTCCCCCTTTTGTATTTATAATAACAACACCATTCGCACCACGTGAACCATAAATCGCAGTAGCCGAAGCATCTTTCAGGAAATCTATAGATTCTATATCATTAGGGTTGATGGCACTCATACCTGATTCTTCCATGGGAAAACCGTCAACCACGTAGAGCGGAGCCGTACTCTGTGTTAAAGAACCAGAGCCACGGATGACAATATTAAAATTATCGTCTAGCCCACCATCTGTAGATGTTACCTGAACACCGGCAACACGTCCCCCCAAAGCTTCAGCAACATTACTTACAGGATTCTTTACTAAATCATCCACATTTGCCTTAGCTATACTGCCCGTCAAATCTCTACGACGTACATCACCATAACCAACTGCTACAACTTCAACTTCGGAAAGCATCTGAGAGTCTTCCCTCATTGTAACTTGAATCGATTCTCTACCTCGTACATTTATTTGTTCCGTAACATAACCAATAAATGATATAACCAAAGTAGCTTTAGGAGGAACATTTTTCAATACAAAATTACCATCTAAATCCGTAACGGTACCATTATTTGTCCCCTTTACAACTACAGAGGCCCCTATTACAGGGCCTGCTACATCCTGAACATTCCCAGAAACTTTAATATTCTGGCTCATAATATTTACCGTAAAAAAACACAGTAAAAAGAAAGCTAGAAAATGTTTGATTAAATTTTTCATCATATTAAATTTAAAATTAATAATTGTTTTACATTGCAAAATTAAATCTCAATATAAAATACACAATATAAAATCATATAATTAAATTGTACTATTGTATAATTTGATAAAAATGATAATTTAATTCTTACAATACGTCTTATTTATAAAAATAAGATTTTCATTTACTTGCATATGTAAAAATTTTAAGCGAATATTGTATATGAATAAAAAAGACAAACAACAAACTTATTATTGGCACAAACGACATGAGATTATTAACTTTTCTAATATTAATTTTTTTCTACAAATACACTTTTGCTATTTATTTCAATAAAATAAGTGTCAGCGATGGACTTATCAACAATTCAGTTCTTTCAATAGCACAAGACTCTTTGGGCAGAATTTGGTTTGGAACAGAACAAGGTATAAGCATATATGATGGGAACAGAATCATTTCATATGATGAAAATGAAATGGACAATCATTCAACATACAACAACAGCAGCATTAAAAACATAATAACAGATTTTAAAGGTAACGTATATTTCATATCATCACCCGGTCTGATAAAGTATGACATAAACAATCAAACATTTAAAACCATTTGTGCAAAGAAAATAAACGCATTACATTATCATAACGGAATTATATATTTTGCTTCAAACAATAAATTATTCAAGTGGGACAATTATAATAATACTGAAGTATTTATTGAAAACATACCTACGAATGCTACAGGAATGATTATTGACAACAATAATAACAAATGGTTCATCTCTGAAGAAGGATTATTTTTTTCTGAAGAAGGATACAAGACTAAAAAAATATCAGACTATCCTTTTTATTCTATATACAAATCTAAATCGAATGAAATATGGGCAGGAAGTAAAATGAACGGATTATTCAGAATAAAATCCCCCAATGACATCACTACATATAATACACAGAACTCCAGCAGCAAAGGACTGTTTAATAATAATATAAGAAAAATAACAGAAGACGAATATGGATATATATGGTTTGGGACATTTAATGGTCTATATAAATATCATCCTAAAAAAGATAAATTTTCTTCATATATAAGAGAAAACAATCAAGGAGCACTTTCTAATTCATCAGTATATTCTGTCTTTATTGATAATAACAATACATTATGGGTTGGAACATATTTCGGTGGAGCAAACTATTCAGACTTATATCAGGAAGATTTTATTCATATAACAGCCTCTGATAGCAAAAATAGTCTTTCACATCCTGTTGTAGGTGATATGACAGAAGACGACAATGGCAATATTTGGATATGCACAGAAGGAGGAGGATTAAACATGTATAATAAAAATGATAAATCCGTCAAACAATTCACGTCTAATAAATATCCTTATTACATGCCTCATACAAACTTGAAATCGATAACATACAATCATAACAATAAATTATTGTATATTGGAACACAATTCAATTCATTATATACATATGACATAGAAAAAAATAAATTTTATCATATTAGTTATGATGCAAAAAATAAAGACTTAAATATAATAAATGTAATAAAAAATAGAGGAGACAGTCTATATTTATCCACAAACTTTGGAGTTTATTTGTATTTGTTAAAAAACAATCAATTTATAAAATTTCACAAACAGCAATTAAAAAAATTCACTCATATATCAATTGTAAACAGTAATGAATTATGGGTCATTGATGATGGTTTATATATTTATGATATAGAAAGTCTCAAAGTTAAAAAGCACTATAGAGATGAAGAGATGAATTTGCCACAAAAGAAATTTCGACTTAAGCAAACCAAGAATGGAGATATTTATATTGGAACAAATGGTCACGGTATTATGAAATTAAATAAAGAAAAAAGAATCTTTGAGCACTTTCCTCCATCTCAATCGCGCGTTTTAAATAAATATTGCTATAGAATAGAAGAAACACAAAAAGGGAATTTAATAACTGTAGGAAATGAAGGAATTATCATTTTCGATAAGAAAGGCAAAATATTACAATTCCTAAAAGTGGGTTCATCAATACCCATTTCATCTTTTACGAAAAATTGTGGTATATTAATAGCAAAAGACAGTACCATATACGTAGGTGGATCTAATGGACTTATTTCTTTCAAAGAAAAAAAAGGAACAGAAATCAACAATTCTGATTTATATTTTTCAGAATTGTATATAAATAACAATCTTATAAGACCTAATCAAAATAATATATTAAAAAGCGCACTATACAACATAAAAAAAATATATATACCAGCATCAAATAAAAAAATAGAGATTCTCTTTTCATCAAAAAATAATATCACGCAATTCAACCAGTTTTCTTACGAGTACAGACTTAAAGGAATAGACGATATGTGGAACACATCTGTAGGGAATTCTATTATTTACACTAACCTCCCGACTGGGAAATACACATTAGAACTGCGAAATAAGAGCGATATTTCTGATATAAAAAAATTACATATTCAAATTCTACCGCCATGGTATTTTACGTGGTGGGCATGGTGCTTATGGCTTACAATTGCGCTTGCCGTCGCATTGTTTGTAATATCAAATATCAAAAATAGACTTAAAGCCAAAGCCTTAATCAACGCTGAAAGAATGGAAAAAGAAAAGATAAAGGAAATAAACGAAGCCAAATTAAAATTCTTCACCAGTGTAAGCCATGAGTTCAAGACACCGTTAACACTCATCATCGGACTTATGGAACAAATTATCAACACAAACGACCTGCCATCTTCTGTATATAAGAAGATGCTTAAAGTAATCCACCAATCCGAACATCTTAATAAGCTGATTACGGAATTGATTGAATTCAGAAAGTTCGAACAGGGAAAAATGATTCTGGATGTTTCACCCGTTAATGCAAACGCATTCTTCACTGACATATACGAAAACTTTAAAATGATTTCCAAACAAAAGAATCTTGATTTTAAAATAAACAAGACTTCTGCATATGTAAACATATATATTGACCAGCTACAGATGGGAAAGGTGGTAAACAACTTACTGTCGAATGCGTTTAATTATACACCAGAAAATGGCAAGATATCCATCGATATGGATATAGACACAGCTAATTCATTATTCATATTCAAAATATCCGATACCGGAATCGGAATGACTAAGGAGGACTTGCCATACATCTTCAAACGCTTCTACCAGGCTGAAAACAATTTGCATAAAAATGACTCTAAATACAGTTCGGGTATAGGCTTGGCACTGGTAAAAGACATTGTCGAGACACATAAAGGTATTATTGAAGTAAAAAGTAAACAAAACAAAGGTACAACATTTACTGTAAAGTTGAAATTAGGTTACAAACATTTCATAAACGACAAAAATGTAAAGTTGAGTCATAACATTAATAATTTATCAGCAACAAATAGCGACACTAAAAAACAAGAATATTACAATACAGAATTAACATCATCAATAGATGAATACAACAATGATTCAATGGACAACTCTGTAAAACCGGCAATTCTGTTTGTAGAAGATAGTACAGACCTGCTTGAGGTACTGAAAGAGCGTTTCTCTGATTTATACGAGGTATATACAGCTCATGATGGTATAGAAGGACTGGAAAAGACAAAGAAAATAAAGCCGGATATAGTGGTGAGCGATATAATGATGCCTCGTATGACTGGTATAGAATTGTGCGATGCTATAAAAAAGGATTTAGACTTATGCCATATCAATGTAATACTGCTGACCGCGCTAAATATGCCTGAACAGAACCTAGAAGGATTATTACATGGAGCCGATGACTATATTGGAAAACCGTTCCATACTCAGATTCTGTTAGCAAGATGTAACAATATGATTCGCTCCAGAAGGTTTATTTATCAGAAGTTAAGCAAACAGATGGATGAAGATATTTCAATGATAGCCACTAATAAATCAGATAAAGCATTCTTGGATAAAGTAACTGCCATAGTTGAAACGAACCTTGTAAATCCTGAATTCTCAATAGACAATATAGCTGAAGAAATATGTATAAGCCGCGCATCTTTCTACAACAAATTCAAAGAACTCACAAAAGTTACGCCTAACGACTATATCAATACTTACCGCCTAAAAAAAGCGACACAACTGCTTATAGCAAATGGTGAGATGTCTATAGCAGAAATTTCGGATATGTTAGGGTTTAGTTCGCCAAACTATTTTTGCAGAAAATTCAAAGAATGTTTCAACATGACTCCTACGCAATACAAAAAGCACCGGTCATCTGCCTCGCAAGACACATGTCAAACAAAAAACTTCACTTTTAAATCCAAAAGATAGACTGCATACATAAGTTCGATATAAGGATTGACCCGCAACGAGATGTATCGTGCGGATGACAGTGACAGCCGTTGGAAAAGCTCATGTACGACACGGTTTCCCACGCGAGGAAACTAGAATTTCTCTTCGTGGAAACGACAGTTTCTCTTCGAGGAAACGAGCGTTTCCACGAAGAGAAATTTTCGTTTGTCCCTTTGTGGTGAGCGACACAGGCAGTTAGCGAAAAAAGGTTGTCCAAGGAAAAACCTTAAACAACCTAGTCCGAAAAACATTCAAGAACTGTTTTTAACCGGAAACCGCATGTGGAAATGACAAAACCGGAACAGTTCCTTAAAAAGCATACTCCATATGAATCAACATGAGCATACGATTATATCACTGTTTCATCAAGTATTCCTTGAAAGAAGCAAAGTCCTTGCTCATTGGCACGCTTAACTTCTTTCCGCGCATGAATTCCTGAAGTTTCTCAGGTATCTTCACTTCAGCACCTATTATGTTCTGCACTGTCTGAAGGAACTTGGCAGGATGAGCTGTTTCAAGGAATACACCTGTTTCGCCAGGCTGCAATTCTTCTGCCAATGCGCGATAGCCACATGCTCCATGAGGATCGAGCAGATATCCTGTTTCCTCATATACCTTCTGCACGGTCTCGCTGATTTGTTCGTCGGTATAAGTCTCACCCGAAATTTCCGCCGCAATCGCATCGTGACTTCCTCCATAAAGGTCTATTATACGGGCAAAATTACTTGGATCGCCAACGTCCATCGCATTTGCGATAGTAGCTATAGAAGGACGTGGATTATACTCACCGGTCTTCAGATACTGATAGAAAATGTCATTACGGTTATTGGCCGCTATGAAGCGTTTGATAGGTAATCCCATCTTCTTTCCGAACAGTCCGGCTGTGATATTACCGAAATTACCGCTTGGAACACAAACCACCAAATTGTCAGCCAGTCCCTGTTTCTTCATCTGTGCGTATGCATAGAAATAATAGAATGACTGTGGAAGGAAACGTGCCACATTGATAGAATTCGCAGAGGTCAACTGCATGTGAGCATTCAGTTCCTTATCCATAAATGCGTTCTTCACCAAAGCCTGACAGTCATCGAATGTACCGTCAACCTCTATTGCCGTGATGTTCTTTCCGAGAGTAGTAAACTGCTTTTCCTGAATTTCACTCACTTTGCCTTTAGGGTAAAGTACATAAACATGAATACCTTCTACTCCAAGGAAACCGTTTGCTACAGCACTACCAGTATCACCCGATGTAGCTACAAGCACATTCACTTCCTTCTTGCCTTCCTTACGGATGAAATATCCCAAAAGTCGTGCCATGAAACGTCCACCAACATCCTTGAATGCCAAAGTAGGACCATGGAAAAGTTCCAGTGAATAAATATTGTCTTTAACCTTTACTGCAGGAACATCAAAGTTCAGTGTATCATAAACAATGTGTTTCAAAGTCTCTGCAGGAACATCTTCACCGAAGAAAGCGTCAGCCACACGGTAGGCTATTTCCTGAAACGAAAGGTTTTCTATCTCGTCAAAAAATGATTTTGGCAAAGGCTTTATCTCGTATGGCATGTACAGACCTTTGTCCGATGCCAAACCTTTTACCACTGCTTCTTCCAGCGATGCGTCCGAAGCCTGTTTGTTTGTACTGTAATATTTCATAAGTTTCTTATTATAGTTGACAAGGCAATAGTTACAAGTTGACAAGGTTATAATAATATGGGAAAAACCTATCTATTAACTTGTCAACAAGTCAACTCGTTACCTAAAATATTATTTCATAAATTCATTCATAAACTCGTCCCTTTCCATTGTGCCATACACACCTGATTTACAGGAAACCTCATCGTATGTCTGCACACTGTCTGGTTCAATGCCAGGATAATAAATCAGGAATGGAACAGGCTCGTTGGTATGAGTGCGATGCTCGCATGGTGTAGGATGGTCAGGAAGTACGGCAATAGCGACAGGCTCATCCCAGTCTTTTACAGCCTCATATATCGGACCTACCGCACGTTTATCCAGGTTTTCTATGGTCTGAAGTTTTAAATTCACATCACCTTCATGTCCGGCTTCGTCGCTTGCCTCAATATGCAGATAAACGAAGTCATCCGTTTTCAGGGCTTCGATTGCAGCTGCTGCCTTTCCTTCATAATTTGTATTATAAAGTCCTGTAGCACCTTCCACGTCTATACATCTCAATCCGGCATAACGTCCGATACCACGGATAAGATCTACAGCAGTTATCACAGAGCCCTTCTTTATCTGAGGATATTTCTGCGACAATGGTTCCATCTTAGGTCTGTAGCCAGGACTCCATGGCCATATACTGTTGGCAGGATCCTTGCCTTCAGCCACTCGTTTCAGATTTACCGGATGCGATGCCAGCAGTTCCTGAGATTTAAGAATAAGTGCATTCAGCAAATCGGCAGTTTCCTGAGCTTCCGGACATTCAGCCTTAATCATATTAGGGCGGAACGGCTGCAGAGGAATGTCATGAGGCGGAACGCAATGAAGATGCTTGTTACCGCCTTTTATTACCAACAGATGACGGTACTGAACACCTGTATAGAAATGTATCCTGTCAGTTCCAAGTCGTTCTTCAAGGAATTTAATAAGTTCGTCAGCCTCTTCCGTCGTGATATGTCCTGCCGAATGATTTTTAAGAGTTTCTCCTTCAACACATATAATATTGCAACGCATAGCCATATCTCCCGGCTCAAGGTCAACACCGATGCTTGCAGCTTCAAGCACTCCGCGTCCCTCATACACCGTAGGCAAGTCATATCCCATTACCGACATGTTTGCAACCTCGCTGCCTGGATGAAAACCGTCGGCTACTGTCTTCAGCATACCTGTACGTCCCATAGCTGCAAGCTTATCTATATATGGAGTCTTTGCGTATTGCAATAAAGTCTTATCCCCAAGGGCAGGTACTGGCCAGTCCGCCATACCGTCGCCCAGAATTATAATGTGTTTCATATCTGTTAGTTGTATTTATATATTCGCTATACTCATGATGTCGGCAAATACACCCGCTGCCGTAACACTTGCTCCGGCACCATATCCCTGAATGAGCATAGGATATTCATTATATCGTTCAGTAGTAATAAGTATTATATTATTTGTTCCCTCAAGGTTATAGAAAGGATGATTAGCACCAACTTCCTGAAGAGAAACACTACCCTTTCCGTTTTCAAGTTTGGCAACAAATCTCCATCTCTTGTTGTTAGCCTCAAGCTCTTTTCTTTTAGCCTCAAAATCCGCATCTAATTTACTGATGTTATTCCAGAAATCATCTATAGAGCCTTCGAAGAACTCATCAGGTATAAAGAGGTTTTTCTCCACATCTTCCTGATTAAGTCTGTAACCCGCCTCACGGGCAAGAATGACAAGTTTTCTGATAACATCCTTTCCGCTAAGGTCTATTCTCGGGTCAGGTTCAGAGTATCCTCCTTCCTTGGCCAGACGTATAGTCTCACTCAAAGGAACATCACTGCTCAACTTATTGAAAATGAAATTCAATGTACCGCTCACCACGGCTTCAATCTTAAGAATCTTGTCACCACTGTTGATCAGGTCGTTTATTGTATTAATTACCGGAAGACCTGCACCAACATTTGTCTCAAACAGGAATTTTACTCCACGCTGACGTGCTATCTGTTTCAGTTCTTCATATATCTCGTATTCCGAAGATGCAGCAATCTTATTTGCTGCCACAACAGCTATATTATGACTCAGGAAATCCTTATAAAGACCGGCTATCACCGGACTCGCAGTACAATCAACAAACACAGAGTTGAATATATTCATACCGATAATCTCATCATGAAGCACTTGTGGCGATGAAGGAATACCATTCTCCTCAAGTTCCTTTCTGTAATTTTCAAGGTCTATACCGCGACGCGTGAAATATGCCTGATGACCGTTTGCTATGCCTACTACCCTAAGACGCAAACCACGTTCCTTCATCAGTTTTTCCTGCTGACTGTGAATCTGCTCAATCAGGCTGTTTCCTACTGTACCTATACCGCATATAAAAAGATTCAGTACCTGGTACTCAGACAAGAAAAAAGAATCATGTATTACGTTAAGTGTTTTGCGCAAAGACTCTGCCTCTACAACAAATGAGATATTGGTCTCCGAAGCACCCTGTGCACACGCTATTACGTTGATACCGTTACGTCCGAGAGTTCCGAACAGTTTACCTGCGATACCCGGAGTATGTTTCATGTTTTCTCCCACTATAGCCACAGTTGCCAGATTGCCTTCTGCCATCATTGGCGAAATCTCACCCATTTCTATTTCCTTCGCGAACTCAGCATTAAGCACTTCGCAAGCCAATGCGGCATCCTCATTTCTTACACCTATTGAAGTAGAGTTTTCTGATGATGCCTGTGACACAAGAAACACACTGATACCGTTTTCAGCCAATGTCTTGAAGATACGGTGATTAACACCAATTACACCCACCATACCAAGACCTGTCATTGTAATAAGACAAGTGTCATTTATTGACGAAATACCCTTGATAGGTTTAGCCGAATGATCAGAGTCCTGCTTAATAATTGTTCCAGGAGCTTCCGGATTAAAAGTATTTTTAATTAAAACAGGAATGTTCTTATGACATACAGGATATATCGTAGGAGGATAAACAACCTTTGCACCGAAATTACATAACTCCATCGCCTCTACATAACTCAGTTCTGTGATAGGATATGCAGTACTTATAACACGAGGATCCGCAGTCATAAATCCGTCAACATCTGTCCATATTTCCAAAATATCGGCATTCAATGCAGCAGCAATGATTGCCGCTGTATAATCCGAACCACCACGCCCCAAGTTAGTAACCTCACCGGTATTCTTGTCTGTAGATATAAATCCCGGAACAAGCGAAACCTTTGGAAGTTCCACAAAAGTTTCCCTTACCAGACTGTTTGTAAGTTCTGAATCCAAGATATGTTTATTATGCTTCTTCTCTGTCTTTATAAATGTACGCGAGTCGTACCATACGGCACCTTCTATCAGAGTGGCAACTATTATTGACGACAAACGTTCTCCATAGCTGACAATAGTAGCAGAAGTCTTTGGAGACAAATCGCGGATAAGGAAAATACCCTGAAATATATCTTTCAGTTCGCTCAACAGTTCGTTAACCTTGTCAAGAAGGATTTCCCTATCTTTTCCTGCCGGAATAACCGTATAAACCATTTCAATATGTCGGTTCACTATTTCCTTCATATCCTTCTCGTATGCCGAATCACCTTCCGATGCCATTTTTGAAGTCTTTATCAGCTTGTCTGTTATTCCTCCCAATGCTGATACCACAACTATTACTTTATCATCTATAGCTTCGACAATCTTTTTTACACTTAACATGCTATTGACAGAACCTACAGATGTTCCGCCGAATTTCAATACTTTCATACCTTTGAGATTATTGAATAAGTTTCATTGTACGCCAAAGCAGTACAAAAACATAAAATAAATTAAAACTTGAATAAAAAAAGAAGAAAATGCTTACGTCCGTAAGCGTGTATCACGTAGAAACACATTATATATATACTCAACCCCGAGGGGTCATCCCAATACCAGACAATGTGACGAACGTACGCCCCATTCCTAAAGTTGTGATATTGTTATAATGTGCTGTCATCTATATTGAAATATTTATTAAAAGTTTTATCGTTGGCAAATATAAGAACATTTTTCTACAATCAAACACTAAAATAGTTTTTTTTGCAGTTAAAGTCGTTTTTTTTGTGACAAAACAGTCATTATACAATAAATCAAATATAAATAAAGGAAGATGTATCAATCCGTTTTTACATCTTCCTTTATTTATATTACTGACAAATTCAATTATTCGGCAGAACCAAAAAGAATATCTTCTCCCTGTATGAATCTTATATCACGTGGAATTCCCGCACCATTTATCTTGTCAAGATCAGCCTGAAGAGCCGGAGTTATACCGCCGTTTTCTGTTCTAAACTTAGTTGCAAACTCTATATCACCGTCTCCCTGAGTCTTCAGGATAAGGGCAGCCCAAGAGTTCATGGCATCTTTAGCCTTTTCAAAATCTATCACATATTGTCCATTGGCATCACGTAAAAAAGCTCCGGCTTTTTCCATATAGTTGAAACACATCATGTTTGCATTACCATGCGATGAAGCAGCACCAAATCTTACAGAGCGCAATATTCCTGCAATATATGTAACTATCGCATCCTCTGTTGTGATATTGGTTATTTCTCCCATTTCAACAAGTTTCGACACCATGAACAGACCGAGAATATCAGCTTTGGCCTCTTCCCACGATGTTTTTTCAGTACCCATCACTGCATCTACACTACCCTTTCCGTTTATAGTCTGTTTCACACCCAATCCGTGAGCCACTTCATGAAACGTAACGTTCCAGAAGAAAGCATCGAAATTAAGATATTTCTGCTGTTCCGGAGTAAGGATAAGTTCTCCTATAGGCATAAGAATTTTGTCAAACTTCGCTTTCATCGCGTTTCTCAACTGAAGACGACGAGTTCCTTTTAGGGCGTGTACCCTGTCATCATTAGGAAGGTTGATTGCTATAGTCTTGCTTCCGGCATTACAGTCGCCGGCATAATAAACCGCATCATAAACGTTAAGGTCAGAGGAAGTTCCAGGTACAAAAGTCTTATATTCCGGTGCGCAAGGCAACTCCTTCTGAAGTGCGGGAAGCATTGAAACGAACTTTGCAAGATCCTTGCTTCTCGCCTCATCTTTCAAGAGAATGAATGACTCGTATGAGGTCTTTGTTTCCCGAAACTTGTCATCATAACTTTCTATAGGTCCTGTCACAAAATCTATCTTGCTTTCCTTCATATCCATCCATGCAAGGTCACTTTCAAGATAATCATCAGTCTTGAAAGCTTCAATACGTTTTTCCAGATAAGCCTTCAGTCCCGGATCTTCTGCAAGGGTTACAGCCTTTTCCAACAGAGCACAAATCTGTCCTATCTCTTCGGCATACTCATCATGATACCATACGCTCTTTAACGAACCGTCTTCATTCCTTCGTATCACTGTGTACCATGAGTCTTTGTTTTCATCTTCGAAAGCATCAAATTCCTCTGCTGTTATATCATGCGGATAATAATTGCATACATCAAGCTTTTCGCCATATCCGGCAATGAAAGGTTTGTTATTATCCAAGCGGTCCCATACTCCATAATGAATCATGGCAAATTCCTTGGCATAACTGTCAGTTATAGTATCAAGTTGAGCTTTATCTCCAAATGTCTGCTTCCAAAAAAGATTGTCCGTTATCTTTCCAACCTGAAAAAATATCTTAACCAACTCTTTTTCATTTTCGTTAAGACCGCCTACCAAATCCGATTTCAATTCTACCGGCGCATATTCTTCCACTTTTACCTTAAAGTTAGATTCCGGTTGCTTTTGATTGCTGCACGACATTGTAGAAGCCACCACAGCAATTCCCAACATTGATGCTGAAAAATTAAAAAGTTTCTTTTTCATAATTATATAATGTATTGTTTATTCCTTTGGTCAGCGAAGATAGTAAAAAGATTTTGATTGATAATAAATATATTTTTTTTCATAGTGGCATAGGGGTTTTTACATAGTCCTGCGTTATACCAGTGAAAGAAACAAAGAAATCAATTACTAACTTACTAAATTATTTAAATTATGAAACTAAAATTTTTTGCATTGTCTTTATTAATGGTAGCAGGTGTAAACATGGTTAAAGCACAAAACTCAACAAAGGATTTCGTATCAGAAGCCAAAAAACACGATATCCGCATATCAGTGAGTGACGGGTTGACACAAGGCACGGCAGACATTCTCGGAATGGGTATAGGTGACGCAGTATTGGGAACAAAACGTTCTGACAGTAAAACAAGTCTGACATACGGACTCGGTTACAGATACAGTATCAACAGATTCAGAGTTGGTGCAGACCTCGGATTTGGAATGTCAAGCAGCAAACTTGCCCTTACAGGAGAAAAATCACCATCAATAAAGGAAAAAGATTTAAGATTCCTCGTTCTTCCTACAGCTGAGTTCGTTTATTTCAAACGCAGACTTGTAGAACTATACGGTTCTGCAGCAGCAGGAGTGAATCTTTCAAGACACACAGAAACAGCATTAGCTAAAAACGCTACAGGAAACAAATCAAGTTTCAACACTGATTTTGCATACCAAGTAAACCCTATTGCGCTGAGAGTAGGAAATGAACGTGTCGGCGGTTTTGTTGAGGCAGGTCTTGGAACCAAAGGCTTCGTTACAGCAGGCTTGAGTTTCAAGTTCTAAAACACACAAACACAAATATAAGAAATCAATTATCAGTTCTAATCAGAGTCAGCTGTTCTAATATTCCGGACAGCTGACTCTCACTTTTATACCCGGATATTATAAATCCATCTCTTTTACACAACCTGTGTGATTATAGAACACTTTATCACCAAAATGTGAATAAAATAACGCATATTTATCTACACCGGTACAATGACAAACTCCCAATTCGTCAGGCAATAAGTTTTTCAATCCATCTACTATCGCGTCGTCTTTCCCGGACGAAGCGTTATGAATATGGAAGCCACCAATAATCATTTTAAAATGACAATCATTAAAGAATAAGGATACACAACGTAAAATATTTGTGATTCCACGATGCGAACATGCGCTAAGAACTATCATTTCTTCTTTCCCTTTCAGTACCAAAGCCAACTCATCTTCGAAACGGTCAGGTATCAACTCTCCGCCACGTTTTACAAGAAACTGTTCGAAATGGGTATCATTTTCATTTGTTACAGGCAAATCCGGGAATATCCATATACCGGAAAGTATTTCTGTGGTTTTCTCTACAAAAATGAAGCGAGACATATCTAAACGTTCGGCATTTTTGATACCATTCTCTCTTTCTCCTTTGAATTTACGGTCAAGGACCTCACGTTTACATATTACTTTCGCCTTCTTATTTACTTCAAGAAACGCTTCAAGACCACCTGTATGGTCACTATGCCCGTGCGATAAAACCAGATAATCCACACGCTGCAAATCGCAACGCAACAGACGTGCATTACGTAAAAATAAATCTGACGCCCCTGTATCGAAAAGCACTACACTATCTCCTACCTCGACATATAGCGACAAACCATGTTCAGCCTGTAACTTACGACCATATACACAGTTCTCTACTAATGTTGTTATTTTACATTTCATATCTTATTACTATTAATTATCATCTGCAATTATAGTAAAAAACGAATATATAAAATGAAATAAATAAAAAATATTTATATAAAGTTTGAAGCTTATAATCACTAATATACACTATTAGTATAAAATAGTCATATTTAATTGTGTTTATTAATACATTACTTGCATAAATAATAGTTTTTTTACATCTTTGAGGTGTTACAAAATAATAAGATATGAATATTGCAAATTCTTTCATTGAAGAACAAATCCAAAAACGCATGGTCCTTGATAATCCCTGGTGGGAATCAGGGAAAGTGGATGAAGACTTTACAAAATTTCCACGTCGAGCATATTTAGATGATTTTTATGAATTAATGACTGATCTAACTGTAAGGCGTGCAGTAATATTAATGGGCCCACGCCGTGTAGGAAAGACAGTCATGATTTATCATTCTATTGACAGATTAATTTCATCAGGAGTCAACCCTAAAAAAATTATTTATGTATCTGTTGATACACCCATATATAATAACATCTCTTTAGACGATTTCTTTTCGCTTGCCAGAAAAGCTCTCAAAGATGAAAAAAATTATGAGGGATTTTATGTGTTTTTTGATGAAATACAGTACCTGAAAAATTGGGAAGTACATTTGAAGTCCATGGTTGACACATATCGCTCATCACGTTTTGTTGCATCAGGTTCTGCAGCAGCTGCATTGAAGATGAAAAGTATTGAAAGTGGAGCAGGAAGATTCAGTGATTTCCTGTTACCACCGCTAACCTTTTATGAGTATATAAAATTCAAAGGGTTAGACTCGCTAATAGTAGAAAACAAGAACGGAATTTCTCCGTATGATACTATAAATATTGACACACTTAACCAACATTTTATAGAATATATAAATTTTGGAGGATATCCTGAGGTTGTATTCTCTGAAACTATCCGTCGCAATCCGGGACAATACATAAAAAATGATATTATAGACAAAGTATTGTTGCGAGACTTGCCAAGTCTTTATGGAATATCTGATATACAAGAACTAAACAAACTATTTGTACACATAGCTTTTCGTTCAGGAAATGAATTTTCATACGAATCTCTCTCAACTGAGGCTGGCATAAAAAAAGAAACGATAAAAAGATATTTAGAATATCTTGAGGCTGCATTTCTAATTAAAGTTGTAAATCGTATAGACCAAAATGCAAAACGTATGCAACGAGTTACATCTTTCAAAATTTATCTTACAAACCCGTCATTGCGTTGTGCTTTATTCACACCTATAAAGGAAGATGACGAATTTATTGGAAGCATGGTAGAAACAGCAGTATTTTCTCAATGGATTCAAGGTGGGAAAACCGACTTTTTTTACGCCAACTGGGCAAAAGGTCGTACAAAAGGTGAGGTTGATATTGTATGGGTGGATATGGCAACACAAAAAGCAACTTCTGTTGCAGAAATTAAGTGGACAGACCGTTTTGCTGAGAATCCAACAGAATTAAAATCACTTCATACCTTTTTATCGTTTAACCATAGCGTAAGAAAAATCTTTGTCACATCCAAAACACGTTTTGGGAAATATGACACGCCGGAAGGAAAAATTTTATTTATACCTGTTGCTATCTATTCATATTGGATATCTAATTTTCTTTACCACTCAAAAAAGAGTAACAGCTTACAGTAATATTATCAGATGTAAAAATAAGCTTTTTTTTTAAGCTTATTTTTACATCTAAATATAAAAAACTGATTATCAACACAATAAACATGTAAAATAAGAAAAGCAACAAGGTCTATAACGAGTCTTCTGATCTTATTTTACACTAAATTGTAGTTATAGATTTATAACTATATAAAATACTCCTACAATTCCGTTGATATACACAATATTCCACGTATATTATTCATAATAACACTTTCAACAACTACATAATATACAATCTATAATTTAATTATTTCCTAAGTAACTATTCAAAATTAATTTTATACATATGAGTAATTCACAAATAAGCTCGTACCTACAGATGCTAGCGCTCTGTCTGTACAATAGAAAAGCAAGTCCTTAGTATTGTAATCAGCAGGTCTTATCCATTTGCCTTTCAATATACGCCAAAGAATTTCGGCTGGATTAAGTTCCGGAGAGTATGGCGGAAGATAGAAAAGGAATAATCCTCTATCCTCCCATATTTTTCTCATTTCCTTTATCTTCCGATTTTTATGGACAGAAGCATTGTCAAGGACAATCACTGTTTTCTTCTTTACTTCAAAGGAGAACCTGTCAAGAAAATCCACAAGCCTGTCTGCATTGATGGATTCCTGTGTTGTAAAGCCTTTATATTGATTTCTTCGGGTTATCATGCCAAAGATATTGAGTCTTGCAGCTTTCTCGGATGGGATATAGACATTCTCATCTTTGAACTGCCATCCGTAGGGTACATAACCATCTGTACATACATGGCTTTCATCAGCATAATAAAGTTCTATTTTACCTTTGGAATCAAGGCTTTCAAGTTCTTGCAACTTCTCTTTCTTGTATGAGTAGAGTTGCGGTGAGGGGGTACCCCTTGGGCGTTTTCTTATTCGCTTATATCTTGCACCAATGCTCCTAAAAAACGTTTGAAGGTAATGTCGCTGGCTTTTTTGCCGGAAGCCTTTTCCCAGGCTTCGCGTGCTTTTGATACACTCTGACGGTCCTCTTCTATAGCCTTTCGGACTGCTTCCTCATCGGAACAATCCATTATTGGTTTACGACCTTGCCCGGGACGTGTTTCCAAGCCTTTGATACCATTTTCTTTATAACGTTTTATCCATGCGTATACTGTTGGTATTGTCACGTCGAATATTTAGGCTATTTCTGAAGCTGATTTTCCTGATGACTTCAACAATATGGATTTGCATCTGATACGATAGTTATGAGTAGGGCCATTATGATAGCCTTTCTCCAATTTGAGGCGATCAGCCTCACTTAATTCAAGCACTTTTATATGTTTCATGATTTACATTCTAAAATATTATGGTACAATATTAATATTTTGTGTTGAATGTAAAAATATTTTTGATCACTTACTTATAAAAATATTTTTATTCCCTTAGTTTAAATAACATATACCAGCTTGTAAAAGCGTAATTATCTGTAAATACTTTAACTTCTTATTAAGAATAACATATAATCAAAATTATCAAACTCTGCATATTAAAATATGTCTTTTCCCAACAAATGTTCATCTTTAAAATTATTCAATCATTCAATCATATTGTTAATAAGTATTCTTATGTGATTCATTATAATGTACATAGCTGATATAAATTAACATTTTATGTAATAAAGGCAAATATACTTATTTTCTGTTATATTTTTACACGAAAGAATTAATTTTCTAATTTTATTCTAAATATATTCAAGATCAAACATACAAATTATTTTTTACATTTTGTCTCCAAATTTTCAAAATCAATAACACTATACTTTTCCAATACTTAATCATTCACATAGTAAAAGTTAATCATTTGTAAGATTAAATCAACAAAAACTTCATTTAAAGAAGTACGACAGTTAAAACATCTCCATAAATTAACATTTCCACTTCAAATCAACTTTAAGAAAACGACAAGAAATCTCATCTAAAACGACAAAAAAGATTTTCAAAACGACTTGTCATTTTTATAAAACATATAAAGCTAAGTGAAATCATTGAAAAAATCTATGTTTTAGTCTCTATTTTAATGACAAAGCCGCCCAATAATCACTTATCAATATGATAGACTTTTAGCCACATATCATACAAAATGAAAAGTATATACACAATAAAATACACAACAAAGTCATAAACCAATCAAAGATATACAATTCTGCCATTACCACAATTCACCACAATCCCGATTTTAATTTCAATCAAGTATTGGTACGTAAATTTTGCACTATCAGGCATACAAAATTATCAAATTGTCAAATTGATATTAACAAAAGCTGCTCCTTCCACATACAGATTCAAAACAATACAAATTGAAAAACTATGTTTTTCATTTGCCTCTAAACTCACCTTTCATTACTTTTGCAGAACATACAAAATCAGGCATTAACAATGGCAAAAGACAAGACAGTATTCGTATGCACAAACTGCGGGCAGGAGTCACCAAAATGGATAGGCAAATGTCCTTCGTGCGGACAGTGGAACACTTTTTCTGAAGAGGTGGTGAGGAAAGAAACACCGGTGGCAAAACATGCCGCACACGGTATTGAATCCATACGTTCAAAACCACAGTATCTGAGAGAAATTGTTTCATCAGACGAACAGAGGATTGACCTTATGGACGACGAACTGAACAGGGTGCTTGGTGGCGGACTCGTGCAAGGTTCACTAACATTACTTGGTGGCGAACCGGGTATAGGTAAGTCAACCCTTGTTCTGCAAACTGTACTGCACCTTACAAACAAAAGAATACTGTACATTTCCGGTGAGGAAAGCGCACGACAACTTAAACTGCGCGCGGACAGGATTAAGCATAACGGAGAGAGCGAATTGCTAATCGCCTGCGAGACCTCATTGGAACAGATTTTTGCAAATATAAAAAGTACTGCTCCTGATCTTGTGATTATAGACTCCATACAGACTATTTCTACTGAGACTCTTGACTCATCACCCGGTAGTATAGTGCAGGTTAGAGAGTGTTCGGCGGCAATACTTAGATTTGCCAAGGAAACAGGTACTCCGGTTATCCTTATCGGACATATCAACAAGGAAGGCAGCATAGCCGGACCAAAAGTACTGGAGCATATCGTCGATACAGTACTTCAGTTTGAGGGAGACCAGCACTATATGTACCGCATTCTCAGAAGCATAAAGAACCGTTTCGGAAGCACTGCCGAACTCGGCATCTACGAAATGCGTCAAGACGGACTTCGCCAGGTAAGCAACCCGTCGGAACTGCTACTCACTCAGGATCATGAGGGCATGAGCGGAATTTCAATCGCCTGCGCTACAGAGGGCATACGTCCTTTCCTCATTGAAGTACAGGCATTGGTAAGTACAGCGGCATACGGTACGCCTCAACGTTCGGCAACAGGATTCGACATCCGAAGAATGAATATGCTGCTTGCAGTATTGGAGAAACGTGTGGGGTTCAAACTGGCTCAAAAAGATGTGTTCCTGAACATAGCCGGTGGACTAAAAGTGAACGACCCTGCAATCGACCTGGCAGTGATAAGTGCTATTCTGTCAAGCAATATGGACACTGAAATAGAATCCGGAATATGTATGGCTGGCGAAGTGGGACTTAGTGGTGAGATACGTCCTGTGAACAGGATTGAGCAAAGGATAAGCGAAGCAGAGAAACTTGGTTTCACACGTATGCTTGTACCAAAACATAATCTGCAAGGATTGGATAAAAAGAAAATAAAAATAGCACTTGTTCCCGTAAGAAAAGTGGAAGAAGCATTCAGAGAACTTTTCGGATAATGATTATAGGCAACAAGGCTACAGTTACAAGTTAATTGACAGGTTCTTCATCCGAATGGCAACCTTGTTAACTTGTCAACTCGTCAACTAACACAAATAAAAATGATAAACGAATATCAACTCAGAATATTGCCTGAACAGGCTGCAAGCGAACAGTCGCTGAAGACATATATCAGCCGTGAAAAAGGGCTTGATATCAGAACTATAAACGCCGTAAGGATACTGAAGAAAAGTATTGACGCACGCCAGCGCACTATATATATAAACGTAAAGGTACAGGTATTCATCAACGAGGCTCCTGACACACAGGAATATATTCCTACTGAATACAAAAATGTAAGCGGCAAACCTCAAGTAATTGTGGTAGGTGCCGGTCCCGGTGGGCTTTTTGCCGCACTTAGACTGATAGAACTTGGTCTGCGCCCGATCGTAATCGAACGCGGAAAGAATGTGAGAGAAAGAAAGGAAGACCTGGCAAAAATCAGCCGTGAGCATAAGGTTGACCCGGAATCGAACTACAGTTTCGGTGAAGGTGGCGCAGGTGCATATTCCGACGGTAAACTTTATACCAGAAGTAAGAAGCGTGGCAATGTGGACAAGATTCTGAATGTATTCTGCCAGCATGGAGCAAGCACTTCAATACTTATAGACGCTCATCCTCACATCGGTACGGATAAGTTACCGAGGGTGATTGAGAACATGAGAAATACAATCCTGGAATGTGGCGGAGAGGTTCACTTCAAGACCAGAATGGATGCCATTATAATAGAAAAGAACAAAGTTGTCGGTATAGAGACTAATGACGGAAGAACCTTCAGTGGTCCGGTAATACTTGCCACCGGTCATTCGGCCCGCGATGTTTATCGCTGGCTTTATGCCAATGGCGTGAAGATGGAAACCAAAGGTCTTGCCGTAGGGGTGCGCCTTGAGCATCCGTCAATGCTTATCGACCAAATTCAGTATCACAACAAGAACGGTAGAGGTAAATATCTGCCGGCTGCTGAATACAGTTTCGTACAGCAGGTGGACGGACGCGGTGTTTACAGTTTCTGTATGTGTCCGGGCGGTTTTGTGGTTCCTGCCGCAAGTGGTCCTCATCAGTTAGTTGTAAACGGAATGAGCCCGAGCAACCGTGGTACAAAATGGAGCAACTCCGGTATGGTTGTAGAAATTCGCCCTGAAGACCTGAACGACCCTACTCTGCAATTACAAGCATACGAAGTAATTGAAGGTTCAACCGAACAACAAACAGATGAACTTATACGCCAATCATCAAGAAATGGAGAAACGTCAGTACTGGCAATGATGCAGTTTCAGGAAAGACTTGAACAAATATGCTGGCGGCAGGCTAACATGCGACAGACAGCTCCCGCACAGAGAATGATGGATTTTACAAGAAAAAAATTAAGTTATGACCTTCCTGTAACTTCCTATAGTCCTGGTATCATATCATCTCCTTTACACTTCTGGATGCCAAAATTCATAAGCGAACGCCTAAGCAAAGGATTTGAGATGTTCGGAAGAAGTTCTCGAGGATTCCTCACCAACGATGCTGTTATGATTGCAATAGAGACACGTACATCGGCACCAGTAAGAATTTTGAGAGACAACGACACTTTACAGCATGTAACAATAGAAGGACTATTCCCATGTGGCGAAGGTGCCGGCTATGCCGGAGGAATAGTATCAGCCGGTGTCGATGGAGAACGATGCGCGGAAGCTATGGCGGCTTATATAAATAGAATATAATAAACATTAAAAACGGTTATTATGCGGACGTGATATTCCGTCCGCATAATAATAAATTCAATATGTATTCTATAAATCCAATGATAATAAAAATCTTTCCATTTCATTTATCATTACTGTTTTATATTTTTTCGAGTTAAAAAAACCATGCCCTTCATTTTTATATAAATGTAGATCACACCTTACCCCTAATATATTCATTGCTTTTACATAATACTCAATTGTTTCAACAGGAATTAATTTATCTTTATCACCTATAAATATAGTAGTTGGAGGCATACCAGAATGCAAATTATGAAGCGGAGAAAACTCTTTATACATCTTTCCTATTCGTTCATAACCATAACCTGCAGGTCCATTATCTATTACTGGATTAAATAAAACTAAAGCATTAGGAACACATGAAATCGATACATTATCTTTAATATCATCAAATTTCTTAGTTGAAGCACAAGCTGCCGCTAAATGTCCTCCAGCCGATCCACCGACAGCAATAATATTTTCAGGTATAATATTGAATTTATATGAATTCATTCTAACATATCTAATTGCTGAACGAGCATCAGATAGTGACTCAAAAGGAGTTGATTTTTCCATTTCAGTAACTCTATATTCAGCTCTAATACAAACATAACCTTTCTTTGCAAAGTAATCACAATAGTCTTTAAACTGATTATTATTTCTTTTTACCCATCCACCACCATAAAAAAATAATATACAAGGTTTCAATCTACTTTTATCCTGATCATAAGTAATAAATAAACGCATTTTATTGTCTCCAATAATTTTATACACTACAGTATCTTCCAATATAGTAATTGCACCTAAAGAAGAAAAAATAAATAAAAAATAAAGAAATAGTAAATTTGTTCTCATCGTTATTTTTTTTTGCAATATATATTAACCTAAAACACTATCTACACACCTTAGTTATATTATTTAAAGCATCTGATAATGAAACTAAAACTGATTTATAAGTGGAATCTTTCACTATATTATTTGACAAATCATCAAGTTTATACAATTCTTCTTCTATAATTTCCTTTGATGGAGAATCAAAATTAACCCATCTAGTATATCTATATTCTTTAGAACAAATTGAATACCCCATAACTTTCTCTTTCTCACGCGGATATTGGCTTAAAGCATATTCTTTAGTTTCAGATTCAGGGTTGTTTAATAATGGAACCAAAGATATACCTTGTAAATGAGCGGGTTTTTCCAGTCCTGCTAAATCACACAAAGTAGGATATATATCAATAAATTCAACGATTGAGTTTACCGATATACTTTTTTTGTGTTTTGGTGATGAAATTATCAACGGTGATTTAACATCCATCTCAATATTTGAATGCTTACACCAGCTACCAAAATCTCCCAATTTCCATCCATGATCCCCCCATAAAACAATAACAGTCTTATCTAATAAATCATTACTTCTCAACGCTTCTATCAATCGACCAATTTGATGATCTATAAAACTAATACTTGCTCTATAACCATGTATTAAGTTTCGTGACAAACTATCATCCAAAAGGCCTGTAGAAGGTATTCCATGATATTTTCTCAATTCTCCAAAATCAGCAAAACAATATTCTGAACAATTTTTTGGTTTTTCTCTCAAAGGAATTTGAATATCATTATCATCATAAAGATTCCAATACTTCTCAGGAGCTACAAAAGGTAAATGAGGTTTAACAAACCCTATAGCCAAAAAGAAAGGAGTTTCTTTTAATGCTTTTATACGTTCTATTGCCACCGTGACAGTTCTAGCATCAGTCATATCATTTTCAGGGGCTTTTGATGAATAAAAAGGTAATAGTCTCCCAGAAACTTTAGGATAGTCACTCTCAAGTCCAGTTGTATCATTATAAGACACCTTTTTAAGTTTACCTAATAAAAGATTGGGATTCAATCTTGGGATACTCCATGAAAGTGAGTCATCAGAATTTCCATGACTTAAATGAAATATTTTACCTACACTCTCAGTTCGGTATCCACTATTTTTAAAATGCTGTGGTAAAGTTATAACATTGGGAACCTTTTTCCTAAAAAACGTACTTAGATCATATATCCCTATTGCGTCAGGTCTTAATCCAGTCAAAACACTATTACGCGAAGGTGCGCTAACAGCCTGTTGGCAATAAGCACGCTTAAATATCACTCCATTCTTAGCCAAGAAATCAATATTAGGGGTTACCATATAGTCTGCCCCAAAACAATTAAGTTCCGGTCGCAAATCATCTACTGCAATAAAGATTACATTCATTTTCTCATTAACATTATTCGATAATGATGTAAAAACATTAATTAAAGAAAATGTTACAATTACACTTGTTTTTTCATACTTCATAATAATTTTAGTTTATAATATAGTTATACATAAAAATACTACTGTACCGTTAAAATTGGGAATATATCTCTTAAATAACTAAAATATAGTCTTTTACAATATTTTTAGTGTGCGGCAATTTGAATTTGCTACTTTGTGGTTCATAGATTGCATACGAATAAAAAACAATATGTCTTCGCCAAGTTGGTTGAATTTCTCGATAAAGATAGTTTCCTCATTTGGTTGACAAATAAAATGACAATGGATATGTCAAATTATTCCCTATTCTGTATATATTAGATTTTTATTATGTATTTTGGAATCAAGCAATTTCCTCATTTCCAATGCTTTTTCTCGATTTCGTTTTATCATATTTAGTTTTTGTCCTGTGTCAGACATTATATTAAATAACTCTTGTTCAAAAAAATCTTTGGGAATAAACCTTTTACCAGTTTGTGGTAGAAATACCCATTCATTCTTTCTTATACCAACGATTTTCCCTTCTTTAACGTATAGATATTCATCCCTTGGCTTCACTTTATCTGGATTAAAAATAAATTCCTTTAAACTAACTCCATCTAAATCGTATAAAGACTTATCTACACCGGCAAGATCCAATAATGTTGGGTAAATATCAATACTGGCTATAATATTATCGCTAACTTTTCCTTTTGGTATTTTGTTTTTCCATTTTATTATACACGGAGTCCTTACTCCTCCTTCGTATGTAGAAAATTTACCATCTCTTAATGGAAAAGCAGAACCTCCATTTTCTTTCATTTCAAGCCACGGTCCATTATCAGAAGAAAATATTATCATTGTATTTTCACTTAACTCTTCTTCTTCTAAATATTCAATTAGACGTCCCACGTTCCAATCAATTTCTTCCACTGCATCCCCATACAAACCTCTTTTACTTTTATTCTTAAATTGTTTAGAAACAAAAAGCGGTACATGTGGCATAGAAGGTGTCAAATATACAAAGAAAGATTTATTTTTATTTTTCCCGATAAACTCCATAGCCTTATTGAAATATCTGTAAGTTGTTGTGGCCTGATCACATGGATATTCAACAATCTCTTTATTTTCAAAAAGTGGAGATGCGAAATTTAACATTCTTTTAAGTTTTGCTTTATTTTTTATTTCCTTTACCCTCTCTTGATCTTTCAATGCCCTTTTTAGATCATATTTTTCTCTAAATGTACAATTATCCGCAAATTTATGCGTATATCCAATATACATATCATTACTGTATGGTATGCCAAAATAATAATCAAATCCCTGATCTGTTGGCAAATAACCTTCAAGATCTCCGAGATGCCATTTTCCGAAACATCCGGTTACATATCCTTCTCTTTTCAAAGCTTCAGCTATAGTTGTTTTTTCTTTTGGGAGCCCTTCGGAATCAGGCCATAGTACTCCTTTTACTCCATTTCTTGTATTCAGTTGCCCTGTTAACAAACCTGCCCTCGATGCACTTGATACGGAGGAGGATACATAAAAACTATTAAGTTTAAGCCCTTCAGCAGCCATTTTATCTATATTGGGGGTACTAATAAGCGGAGAGCCAAAACAGCCGACATCTTGATATCCTTGGTCATCCGTTATTATTATAATAAAATTAGTTTGTGAATATGTAACAATTGTACACATTGACATAAAACATAATAAAGTTCCATTTTTTTTCATTGTTATAAAACTTATTTTGGTTTTTAATTATATTCATCAACAGATTTATCAGACAAGAATCGACAAGTTCTTTTCTTTTAAAAAGGCATTTTATAATGAATTACTAATTTAGATATGAGTTTAAAGTTTTTTACTTCAACTATTCTAAAAAAATTATTGAGAATCAATATTCTATACAAATATCTTCAGAAGTTAATGTTAAAGTATGAATATCACCATTTTTAAACTTCAAAGTCCATATCACATCATCAGCCTTGCATGAAACATTTATTTCTGGTATCTCACTTTTATCAAAATATGGCAATATCAATGTTGTAAATTTCGGATTAACAGCCTTTACAGTAGCACTAATCCTTTTAAAGTAGTCCAAACTTAAAAATTCACCTCCATTCACAGTCGCTAAAAATGTCTCGTTTTTCAAATTATCCTCAACAACGTTTACTTGTTTATCACCACTATAGGTCAAAACCAATGCCTTCGCTTTTGAATTAGTAGTAATAATAACTCCCTTACCATCAGCTTTTATTTCATGTTCTGGTTTTGTGATAAATCTTGTAATAAATTCAACTTCTGAAGCATCTCTCATTGAAGCATCATCACGAATAATCAAATAAGGTGAAAAAGGAGCACTACGCATAAAATACAATTTTCTATTACAGTAGTCAATACCTTCTTTATAATCATAGGCTTCTTTAGCTTCTCCACGTACAAAAACGCCAAACTCATCATCTCTAACGAACTCAAGTTTTCCTACAGTCATACATGAGTTTGGGACATCACCTTCAAATGATCTAAACTGTTCCTTACCATCGATTTTCAATGTAGAATGACAGTAACTATATTTTGGCCAATAAGTAGCATCATTTATAAAAGTCTCGCCCAAAGAATAAAATGTAAAAGAATTTTCATCACGATGATTATGTCCGTGATGGTAATCATATCCAGAAGTGAATGAAACATGTGCATCATTAACATTATCCCAGCCACTTCTCATAAATACACACCCACTAGTAAATACCTTTGTTAAAGGCGTATTGTCATCCATTGGAGACACAGGTATATAATATTTTGCATCAGGCAAAAACAAGAAAAACCTAGTATATGGTAATCCGTATGGAGAACTGAAATATTTTCCACGTTTACTATACAATAGTTCGTTAAAAATTCGCCAAGCCTAAGCGGCCTTGGCGGTAAATAAAATGAGTTCTTTGAAAAGTTTG
>CALUIE010000017.1 GCA_944320605.1 uncultured Phocaeicola sp.
TGCAAAGTTAACGAACAGTTCGCCTTCTTTCAGCACTACCTTACCAAGTTCGTGAGCATTAAGGTCTGTTGATTTCAAAAATTCAATAGCCTGAGCAAACAGCGGATTTACAGAGGCATACATTCCAATGTTTTCAAGTTTGTCGATAATCATAATCGTAAAATTAAAAATTAATACTACGCAAAGGTATGAAAAATGAATGGAAAACCATTAATATAACAATGTGAATATTATCCTTGTTTTTAACCACCTAATCAACTATATCTACCAAAAATAAATTGTATTGATTATCGCAAGGTAATAATTAATAAAATATTATTGCTAATTTTGTCATATAGTACTGGATTTTAAAATATGGAACATTTAGAAAAGCTTATATTATTAAAGCAGAAAGCAGCATATCAAGAAATCCCACCTAGTGCTAGTGAACCAGCATTCAAAGCACATGCGAGGAAAAAGCAGTCACTTTTCCGCCAGATGGTATTAGGAATTCCATACGATCCGAAACACAAGTTCAGCAAGTATGGTGCTTTCCTCATGGAGCCTTTTGCTTCTTTAGGATATAATTTCTGTGATGTTTATCGAAGCTATATACTCAATGGCATAAAGGAGCGGTATGCAAAGATGAACGCCGCACTCCATGAGGGACTTATGGGCAATATGTTAAGGAGTGAGCATATTCCATGGAATGTGTTTTATCCTATGAATTTAGATAAACAGGCAACAGTTGCCCTATTAAAGGAAATTTTGAAAACTGACGAGATAGACAAAGTTACAGATATTCGTATTGAATGGGCTCCGGAAAAAGAAACCGCTCTTGATGACAATACTTCATTCGACACATACATTGAATATATGTACAATGGGAAAGAATGTGGCGTGGGTATCGAAGTAAAATATACTGAAGAAGGATATCCTTTTGGAAAACTAGAAAGGAAGAGGGTTATGGAGGAGAAAAATTCCTTATACGCCATCAAGACACGCCAATGTGGGTTATACACAAATGAGATAAGCAATCGCCGCCTAAGTGAAACATTACTTTGCAAAGATGACTACAGGCAGATATGGAGAAATCATTTATTAGGTGCGACAATGGTTATGAACGGACAAATCGACCGATTTCATAGTATCACACTATATCCCAATGGTAATATCCATTTCAAGAAAGTACTTCCGGAATATGAAAAATTACTGTCAGAATATGGGAAATCGACATTCGGATATATTACTATTGAGAAACTAATTCTTCTTATAAGTAAACATTTTGAAATGAATGAAAAGAACAGGCAATGGGTAGATTATCTGAATACAAGATATCCTTTTATTTAGTTCTAAATAAATTCTTCATCCCCCTTTGAAAACCCGAAAACTTTTAATATCTTGACAACATAATTTTTTAAAACACTCATTTTATGGAAATCTGGCAAATATGGCTTGCCATAGCACTGGCACTTGTAATAATAGAAATAATTACCGTAGGTTTTGCAGCATTATGTTTAGCTATTGGAGCCGTTGGCGCAGCGGTGGCATCTTGTTTCACCGATTCTTTGGTCTGGCAGATTACGGTATTCGCTGTTTTCACCTTAATATCATTTATCTATGTGCGCCCGTTCATGCTTAAATTTCTTTCAAAGAAGAAGGATTCGCCGAAAAGCGGAGTGGAAGCTCTTATAGGACGGACAGCCATCGTTGAGGAAGACATCATTCCGGAAACAAATAGCGGACGCATAGCCATTGACGGGGACAGGTGGAAGGCTGTATCGGAAGACGGAAACAATATTATGAAAGGCGAGAGAGTTATCGTTCTTAAAGTGGACAGCATTATCCTCACCGTCAGAAAAGCATGATAAATATCTTTATTATAAACATCTAAAACACACATTCATTATGGGAGCTTTGATTGTTGTAGGGCTTATAGCACTTGTTGTGATAGTTTTCGCAGTACAAGGGCTTAAAATCATCCGCCAGGGGGAAACAAAAGTTATTGAAAGATTAGGAAGATACCACAGCACGTTGTCTTCAGGTATAAACATTATATGGCCTATTCTTGACAGACCGAGAAAAGTTTATACACGGTATGTGGTGACCAGAATGAACGGCACTACACAGACACTGATAAGGATGTCGGACGTGATAGACCTTCGTGAACAGGTTTACGATTTCCCGGAACAGAGCGTGATTACCAAAGATAATGTGACTACCAGCATTAACGCATTGCTGTATTTCCAGATTACAGACCCGTTCAAGTCGGTATATGAGATAGAAAACCTGCCTAACGCAATAGAGAAACTCACGCAGACAACTCTACGTAACATTATCGGTGAACTGGAACTGGACGAAACTCTTACATCGCGCGATACAATCAACTCCCGTCTTCGTGAGGTTCTTGACGAGGCAACAAACAAATGGGGAGTTAAAGTAAACCGTGTGGAACTGCAGGACATTACTCCTCCCGAGAGTGTACGCCGTGCCATGGAACAGCAGATGCAGGCAGAACGTGAACGCCGTGCAAAGATTCTGAAGGCTGAAGGTGACAAGACTTCGAAGATTCTTTATTCCGAAGGAGAGAAGGAAGCACAGATAAACCAGGCTAAGGCTCAGAAAGAATCCCAGATTCTGATGGCTCAGGGTGAAGCGGAAGCAAAAATCCTTCAGGCAAAAGCAGAGGCGGAAGCCATTGAGAAACTGGCAGAGGCTATAAAGGGAACAAGCTCTGATCCGGCATCATATCAGATTGCACTGAAATATATCGAGACCCTTAAAGAAATGACAAGCGGAAAAGATAACAAGACAGTATATATACCGTACGAAGCTACTTCCCTACTTGGCTCTTTGGGAGGCATTAAGGAGATACTTAAAGGATAACCCAACGTTTAAATTAAAACGTGCCCGTGTTTGACTTTAAACGTGCCCGCATTTGATTTCGAATGTGGGCACGTTTTTTTTCAGTGAAAACAGAATGATATTTCACCTCCACAAACAGTCACTTCACCTCCGTTTTTATCAGCCTCATAAGATATCGACAACGGAACATTGACATAATACATATTTTTGCGTTATTATCAGAAATAACATAATCACGCAAAAACTATGTTTAGAAAAATCGTTCATTTCTCAATCAGAAAAAAACTGTTTGTGGCAATGGCTACAATAATGCTGTTAGCAGGGGGTATATACTCCATGCTTACACAGCCTATAGATGCCGTGCCGGACATAACAAACAATCAGGTGCAGATAGTTACTGTATCACCTACCCTTGCTCCACAGGAAGTGGAACAACTCATTACATTCCCGATAGAGATTGCCATGAGCAATATCATGAATGTGGAAGAAATCAGATCTGTATCAAGATTCGGACTTTCGCTCGTTACAGTGGTTTTCAAGGAAAACGTACCGACTCTGGATGCCAGACAGTTGATTAACGAACAGATTCAGACCGTTGCAGGCGAGATTCCCCCCGAACTGGGTACACCGGAGATGATGCCTATCACCACCGGACTGGGCGAGATATACCAGTACGTACTGAAGGTTGAACCGGGGTATGAAGACAGATACGATGCAATGGAACTGCGAACTATTCAGGACTGGATAGTGAAAAGACAGCTTTCAGGAATACCCGGTATAGTGGAGATAAACAGTTTCGGTGGATATCTGAAACAGTATGAAGTGGCTGTGGACCCTGACGCTCTGTATTCCCTGAATATCACTATAGGCGAAGTGTTCTCTGCACTCAGCAAGAACAATCAGAACACAGGTGGCAGTTATATAGAAAAGGTGAACCGTGCTTACTATATCCGTTCGGAAGGTATGATTAAGGACGTGAAGGATATAGAACAGATTGTTATAACGAACCGTGGCGGTATCCCGGTACATGTCGGAGATATCGGCAAGGTGAGATTCGGTGCTCCAAAGCGTTTCGGAGCCATGACAAAGGACGGCGAAGGCGAATGTGTGGGCGGTATAGCGATGATGCTCAAAGGCGCGAATGCCAATGTCGTGACAGGAGAACTTGAAAAACGTGTGGCAAAGGTACAGAAGATGTTGCCTGAAGGTGTAACAGTAGAGCCATATCTGAACCGTTCGGAACTCGTGAACAGAAACATATCTACCGTAATAAAGAACCTTATAGAAGGTGCCATAATAGTATTCCTGGTGCTTATCATATTCCTCGGAAATGTCAGAGCAGGACTTATCGTGGCGTCAGTCATTCCTCTTGCCATGCTTTTCGGATTCATTATGATGAGAATATTCGGTGTGTCGGCCAATCTTATGAGCCTTGGAGCAATAGACTTCGGTATTGTGGTGGATGGTTCGATAGTGATACTTGAAGGAATTCTGGCACATATCTACGGCAAGAATATGATGGGCAGGACATTCACTAAAGAGGAAATGGATGCTGAAGTGGAAAAAGGTGTGGGCAATGTGGTGAGAAGTGCCACATTCGCCGTACTGATAATACTGATAGTGTTCTTCCCTATCCTTACGCTTACAGGAATAGAAGGCAAGTACTTCACCCCAATGGCAAAGACATTAGTGTTCTGCATCATAGGTGCATTGCTGCTGTCACTTACATACGTTCCAATGATGGCATCACTGTTCCTTAAAAAGACTGTTTCGGTAAAACCTACACTTGCTGACCGCTTTTTCTCCGGCTTGAACATCTACTATCACAAGACACTGAATTTCTGTCTGAAACACATATGGGGAACTATAGCGACATCGTTTGTAGCTCTTATAGCATCGCTGTTCCTGTTTACAAGGCTTGGAGCAGAGTTCATCCCTACGCTCGACGAAGGAGACTTTGCCATGCAGATGACACTGCCAGCCGGAAGTTCTCTAAGTAGAAGTATTCAGGTTTCGCTTGAAGCAGAGAAGATTCTCAAAGAGAAATTCCCTGAGATAAAGCATGTAGTGGCAAAAATAGGTACAGCGGAAGTACCTACAGACCCTATGGCTGTGGAAGATGCGGACATAATGATTGTGATGAAGCCTTTCTCAGAATGGACATCGGCAAGCAGCAGAGCTGAGATGGTAGAGAAGATGAAAGCCGCACTCGAAGGTATTGATAATGTGGAATTCAACTTCAGTCAGCCGATACAGCTCCGTTTCAACGAGCTTATGACAGGCGCCAAAGCCGATATTGCCATTAAGCTATACGGTGAGGATATGGAGGAACTCTACAACAAAGCCAAGGAAGCAGCAAAATACGTTGAGCAGGTACCGGGAGCATCTGACGTGCTTGTGGAACAGGCTATGGGATTGCCACAGCTTTTGGTGAATTATGACAGAGCCAAGATAGCGCGTTATGGCATAGACATAGAAGAGTTAAACACTATTATCCGTACTGCATACGCAGGAGAAACAGCCGGTGTAGTATTTGAAAATGAAAGACGTTTCGACCTTGTTGTACGTCTTGACAACGAGAAAGTAAAGGATCTGAACATAAACAGACTGTTCGTGCGTACTGCCGAAGGAATCCGTATTCCTTTGAGTGAAGTAGCCGAAATCTCTTTCCAGAACGGTCCTCTTCAGATTAACCGTGACGCTACGAAACGACGTGTGGTTATTGGCGTAAACGTAAGAAATGCCGACATAAAGCAGGTGGTTTCAAAAATCCAGGAGTCACTGGACAAGAACGTGAAGCTCAAACCGGGATACTACTTTGAATATGGCGGACAGTTTGAAAATCTGCAGAATGCCATTGATACTCTTACTGTGGTTATCCCTATCGCATTGTTGCTCATACTTCTGTTGCTGTTCTTTGCATTCAGAAGCGTTATTTATTCGCTCGTTGTATTCTCTACCGTTCCATTGTCACTAATTGGCGGTATCGTGGCTTTGTGGCTTAGAGGATTACCGTTCAGTATCTCTGCCGGAGTAGGATTTATCGCCTTGTTCGGTGTGGCTGTATTAAACGGTATTCTTATGATAAACCATTTCAACGATTTAAGAAAGAAGAACGAATACACCATGTGTACGGGAAGTATAATCAGACATGGATGTCCGCATCTGCTTAGACCTGTATTCCTTACCGGACTTGTAGCTTCATTGGGGTTTGTGCCTATGGCAATAGCTACTTCAGCCGGTGCGGAAGTGCAAAGACCGTTGGCTACAGTGGTGATAGGCGGACTAATTGTATCTACTGTTCTGACACTGATTATCATTCCTGTGTTCTATAAACTTGTAAATAATATTTCACACTCTATTATGAGAAGAAAGAATAACAGAAAGACGAGCTGTACAGCACGAACCATAGCAATGACAGCTATAATCCTGTCATTTACCGTAGGTGCCAATGCCCAGAACAGTGAGGCTAAAAGAGTAAGCATGGAGGAAGCTATAGAGATTGCATTACAGAACCACCCAAGACTGAAAGTCGCTACTGCAGAAATAGAAAAGTCGAGAGCCACAAGAGGAGAAATATGGGACGGAGGAAGCACTTCCTTCAGCTATGCGTGGGGACAGTTGAACGGTGAGTTCAACAAGGACAATGAAATGAGCATAGAGCAGTCGCTTATATCGAGAAAAGCCATAAAGGATATAAGCCTGTGGTTCAACGGACGACTCGTAATAAACCTGAATATTCCATTTGAGTTGAAAGACAAGATTATTATAAGCAAGGCCAAGGCATCGGAGTTCAAGGAGTGGTTCTAAACGTAATTCCACAAACGAAGTACATCTGTCTCGCCCCAATACCAATGAGTGAATCCGGCTATAACATTCTTGTAACGATATATGCATGTATCTGCCTCTGTTCCACGCGTATTCTTAACAAAAATAATTTTTATATCTGATGGTAACTGATTATTTTCAGTATCCACCGAGAGGAAACGGAATTCATGCCCTCTTAAAGGTGAATCTGATGTTTCAACAATGCGATATCCTGTATGCAGATGTGAATCTATCATAGTACAGCCAAAAGGAAATATGCCACTCATCTCGTATGTACTGCCTCCTTCGCGAACTTTAAGCGTATGCGCAAGAAGTGCCATACCACCTCCCTCGGCTATAATCCTTCCACCTTTCTCGGCATAATCCTTTAGCTGCTTCATTAATGTCTTTCGACGATGCAACTGGCGGGCAAACCTTTCTGGGAAACCTCCGGGAAGATATACTATATCGGCTTCAGGAAGATTATTGGAATAAAGCGGACTAAAGTATGTGATATTGCCAATAGCAGACAGTCTGTCGATATTTTCCTTATAAAAGAGATTAAACGCAGAATCACGAGCTACCGCTATTTTCAATGGTTTATAAATTCCATCATAATGAATCCCCGTTTCCTCTACATCTGATGTATATGGAAGAGTATATTCGCATGGAAATATGCGCATACACATCTTCATAATACGGTCCACATCAATATTCTGCTCTACGTACAAAGATGCTTTCTCTGCCACTTCCTCTATTTCCGAACGGACGGACTGTGTAAGAGCCGTATGTCGCTGCGGAAGTTTAAGATTCTCATCGTAAGGTATATAACCAAGACTGTTCAAACCTGCGTCATTGCAGGCATCTTTGAGATATGAGAAATGTGTAGGCGAAGACACATTAGTAAATACCACTCCAACAATTTTAACCTGCGGGCGAAATAATTTATATCCGTAAAGCATTGGAGCTACTGAATAAGCAGCCGAACGCGCATTGACAACCAGTATAACAGGAACTGAAACCACTTGCGCCATCTCTGCACTGCTACCCTGCATCCTTTTGTAACCATCGAACAGTGCTGAATTGCCTTCTATCATACACACATCTGCCCTCTCGCCGTACTTATTATAAACATATTGCAGATGTGTACGTCCGGCAAACCACGAGTCAAGATTCACCGAATCTGCTCCTGAAGATATGGCATGAAGTTGTGTATCCATAAATCCCGGACCACATTTATAAGGCTGAACCTTTATTCCACGCTTTTTCAAGGCACGAAGCAATCCTAAAGCGAAAACTGTCTTTCCGCTTCCGGATGTAGCTCCTCCTATGAGAAATTGTGGTTTCATTCTGTTATTAAAGTTTTCAAAATTCGGATACAAAAGTACAAAAAATATTCTTTCAGCATAACACCGTAACATGTCTATGTCCATAAAATCAATGGCAGAGTAGTTTTTTCAGGCTATTTTTTGTAAATTCGCACAACTTTTTCCGAAAGAGGAAAAATATTGAAACACAGAATAAGAAATAACAACATGAATATAAAGTTTTTAAGCCTTGCCAGCGGAAGTAGCGGAAATTGTTATTACCTGAGCAACGGTAACACATCTATCCTCATTGACGGAGGATTAGGAATACGTACTGTGAAAAAGATTTTCAAGGAGCATAGTTTAAATCTTGGCGATGTGAAAGCTGTATTCGTAACACACGATCATGCGGATCATATAAAAGCTATAGGACATCTTGCAGGAAAACATAATATTCCCGTATATGCAACACCTGAAGTACATGAAGGGATTAAAAGGAGTTACTGTATGACAGAGAAACTGGCAGACGATATGAAGAGATTCATCGGCAAGGGAGAGACTGTAAAATTGGATGATCTGGAAATTACATGTTTTGAAGTCCCTCACGACTCGACTGACAATGTTGGATACAGCATAAAAATATGCGACAAGATGTTTACGTTCATAACAGACATAGGACACATCACTCCTACCGTGGCTAAGTTTGTAAGTATTTCCGACTATTTAGTGATGGAGGCTAACTACGATAAGAGTATGCTTGACACAGGTCCTTATCCGACCCATCTGAAAGAAAGAATCGCAAGCGGAAATGGTCATCTCTGCAACAAGGAACTGGCAGAATTTATATCTTGCAATTTTCCGGAACGCTTGAAATACCTGTGGCTATGCCATTTAAGCAAAGACAACAATCACCCTAAACTGGCCTTGAAAACAGTGGAAGCTGCTCTTAAAAACAGAAATATTATAATAGGCAGAGACCTGGAAGTGGTTCCTTTAAGAAGAACATCTCCTACAGGAATTTTTGAGCTGTAAATATCTCAGGAACGTATTTTAGAAAGAAAATCTGATATAAGGGGAAGCATCTTATCAGGTTCGGACAGTCCTTCACACAATGTTTCCACCGGACAGCGTCCTGTCCCGTCACGATTTATAATATAATCCGTTTCTATATCAAAATTGGTAATTACTCCGGCACTGCGCAACAAGACCAATGCCGGAGTACTTATTATATGTGTATGAAGTCTCGAAACCTTTCCTAAAATCATAAGTGCAGCTGCCCCCTTTCCTACTACTTTATCGGCTATGAAAGCTCCCTTAAGCAATTCAGGTTCAGCCATAAGTACATTATAAAGATCAACGACCCCTCTATGTGAGAATGTTCTCATTTCAGCACCATTGCCTATGACGCACGACCAACCGCCTTTCTGCAACTCGTCCTTTAATGAAAACATTTCACCATTCCAAGACCGAATCATAACTTATTCTGCTTTAAAGACTCAACAAAACGGTCTATACGATGCAGTTCACGAGGAATATTTATATCCTGCGGACAATGTTCTATACACTGTTTGCAGCCAATACAATGACTCGCCTGCCTCAGTTTTGGCACACTTCTATCGTAACCTATAAGATATGCTCTGCGGGCCTTGTCGTAATTCTCATCCTTGCTTGACTTTGGTACATTACCTTCGTTGACACACTTGTTGTAGTGAACCAGTATGGCAGGAATATCTATGCCGTAAGGGCATGGCATACAGTACTTGCAGTCGTTACAAGGCACTGTAGGATATTTCTTAATGAGTTGTGCTGTTTCTTCAAGAAATTCCTTGTCCTCATCAGTGAGAGGTGTCAATGGAGAATATGTATGGATATTATCCTGTAAATGTTCCATATAAGTCATACCGCTTAGAACAGTAAGTACCTTATCCCATGTGCCGGCAAAACGGAATGCCCACGATGCCACACTGTCTGATGGCCGTTGCTGCTTGAATCTGTCAACAATATGCTGAGGTACGTTCGACAATCGTCCTCCTAAAAGCGGCTCCATTATAATGGCCTGTATATTCCTCTTTTCAAGTTCTGCATATAGATATTCAGCATTTACATTCCTGCCTGAAGCATGACGCCAGTCAACATAATTCAACTGTATCTGCACAAAATCCCAATGCACCTTATCGTGCATGGCAAGTACTTCGTCGAACACTTCTTTTGTACCATGAAACGAGAATCCTAAATTACGGATTCTTCCTGCTTTTCTTTCTTCTATAAGATAGTCCAGCATTCCATTATCAATGTATCTCGCACGGAAAGTTTTTATACCGCCGTTTCCTATGGAATGAAGCAGATAATAATCTATATAATCCACCTGAAGTTCTTCGAACGACCTCTTGTACATCTTTATTGAATTCTCACGAGTGTAGTTCGAAAAGTTTGATAACTTGGTAGCTACATAGAATTTATCCCTCGGATGACGTTTGAGAGCTATGCCTGTCGATTTCTCCGACCAACCCTGTACATATACCGGAGATGTATCATAATAGTTCACGCCATGAGCCATAGCATAATCAATAAGCTCGTTTACAGCATCCTGGTCTATCACATTACCGTCACCTGCCGGAGATGGAAGAGTCGGCCAACGCATACAGCCATATCCCAATAATGAAACCTTGTCACCACGGTCTGATGTGCGATATGTCATCTTATCTACAGGAACTGGCGAAGTTGGATCTGAAGTCGCGTTTTCATCAGATTTACCTTTTCCACATCCATAGAACAGTCCGCTAACCGTTGCAGTACTTATTCCTACAATCTTGAAAAAATCTCTTCGGTTTATATTTTTCTTTTCCATACTAATCTCTTTTACTATCAAATCATTCTATGACGCTCATGTCCTTCCACATAAATGGCACTGAAAGGACGTGACGGACAAAGGTTTTCACATGCTCCGCAACCTATACATCTTTCTACATTGACCGACGGTATTCTCGGCGAAGTCTTATCACCTTTCTTACTGCGTATCATCTTGATAGCCGCGGCAGGACAATGACGGGCACAGTTTCCGCATTCCACTTTATCCTTTACTGCTACACAGTTCTCCATAATAAATACTGCATGTCCTATCTGCGTAGAAGCCTTGTCCGCCAACGAAACAAGATTAATAGCACCCGTAGGACAAACCTCAGAACACTTTGTACACTCCGGACGACAATAACCTTTCTCGTACGACACCTCCGGCTGCATAAGCCTCATAAGGTCTGTAGATGGACGAAGAACCTGATTAGGACATACAGACACACACAACTGACATCCGGTACATTTCTTGGCGAAACTATTCTTGCTCAAAGCTCCAGGAGGAAGTATAGGGGTATTTCTTTTAGGAACTTTCTTGTCTATTATTTCAGCCAATCCACCATCTACTTTCATTTCCTGCGCCTTCAATGCACTTCCTGCCGTGATTAAAGCTGCTGTTGCAAGGAAAGTTCTCCTTGAATTATCTGTTTCCACAGATTTTAATTCTTCCTTCCCGTTTTCATTTTTTTTCTTTCCACGAAAACGGAATTCGTAATGTATTGCTCCATGCTTACATGAATCAAGACAATTCATACAACTTACACAACGCGTATAATCTATATTGTGATTCTTAATATCAATACAAGATGATTTACACTGCTTGGAACACAGACGACAGTTTTTACATTTATCACTGTCTATTTTAATTCTGAAAAATGAGAAACGTGATATATAGCCCAAGATTGTACCTACAGGACAAATAGTGTTACAATAAGTACGTCCGTTACGCCAAGCCAAAATGAATATCACAACGAATGTAACAAGTGCAATTATAAACGTAGGAAGACTTTTTATCCAGACCTCTGTGGAATAAAACGAATAACTGTCCGCACGTTCCGCCAGATATGCAAGAACATTATTACCAATCTGCCATACCGGAGCCAGTAAATTAGAAGCTATCCTTCCGTATGAACTATACGGGGAAAGCAAAGCTACAACCGAACCCGCACCAAGGAAAAATGCCGCAATGAATATTGCCAATACAATATTTCTCAAATAAAAATAAGCGACAGAATATGTAAACCTGTTTTTCTTTTTCTTGCGCATTCCACTAATGCGTGATATCACATCCTGCATTACTCCCAAAGGACAGATAACGGAACAATAAACACGACCGAAAATTAATGTAAGTAAAAACAGGAAAACCAATACCGCTGTATTTACTGCGAATAAAGCAGGTATGAATTGGATTTTTGCCATCCAACCTAACCAGGTATGTATAGTACCGGTAAAATCAAGAAACAATAATGTAATACTAACAAAAAATACTAATGCAAGAATTTGTCTGATTTTTCTCAACATAATACAATAATGTCATTTATATACTAATTAGTACAAAAGTAAGAAAAAAACGATTTATAATAAAGATTTTCTAAAACAATATGTCATTATGATATCAAATTAGACTAATTATAGATAAGATTCAAAAGCATATTCACTTTGAATAATAGTTTTTTTTCACCATATTTGCTCTCACTAAATATTTTAAACCAAATGTTATGAAAAAGAAGGATATATTATTATGCGCTTCAATATATTTGCTGACAAGTTGCGGTTCTGTACCATTAACCGGAAGAAAACAACTATTGTTGGTTTCCGATTCTGATGTCCTCACTTCAAGTCTTACCCAATATAATGATTACATCAAAACTGCAAAGAAATCGGCTTCTTCATCACAAACGGCGATGGTTAAACGTGTTGGACAAAAGATAGCCACCGCAACTGAAGAATATTTAAGGCAAGCAGGAATGGCAAATGAAATCAAGAACTTCGCATGGGAATTCAATCTCGTTGAAGACAAACAGGTAAATGCGTTCTGTATGCCGGGAGGTAAAATAGTAGTATATGAAGGATTAATGAAACTGGTAAGTTCAGATGACGAGCTGGCTGTGGTTATAGGACATGAAGTGGCACACGCTGTAGCAAAGCACAGTAACGAAAGAATGAGCCAGCAAATAGCTGCACAATATGGCTCACAGATTCTTTCCGCCGCACTGTCTGAAAAAAGTACTATGGTACAGAATTTAGCAGGTACTGTTTACGGTATTGGAGCCCAATATGGCGTAATGCTGCCATTCTCAAGAACGCACGAACTTGAAGCCGACTACATGGGGCTGATACTCATGGCTATAGCAGGATATAATCCGGAAGTGGCTGTCAATTTCTGGCAAAAGATGTCGGCAGGTTCAGGAGGAAATATTCCTGAATTTATGAGTACTCACCCCAGCGATGCTCACCGAATATCTGAGATAAAAAGAATTTTGCCAGAAATAATGAAATACAAAACGACAAGGCGTTAAAGATAAAACGACAAAACGTTTTAACTCAAACGACAAGGCGTTTCCGTAAGAGATATTTTTGATAATAAAAAATCCGCCCGGTCAAGCCAAAGCGGATTTTTATTTATATTCAAATTACTTGTGTTTCTTCCAAAGGCGTGTCATATCTTCAAGAGTCTTACCCTTGGTCTCGGGAACCATCTTCCATACAAAGATGGCTGCTATCACGCAGATAACACCATATAATCCATAGACAAACATGTGACCGAATTTTTCTCCCATATCACCGGCACTCATGTTATACATAGGAAGGAACGTTGAAGAAACTATGAAGTTGAATATCCACTGGAATGCAACAGCTATGGCAACAGCTCCACCACGAATAGTGTTAGGGAATATTTCTGCAATCAATACCCAGCAAATAGGTCCCCAACTGAACATGAACGAAGCACTGTAAATCATAATGCTCACTACAGGTACAATGGCAGGAAGTCCTGTAACGGCATTGCTTAACGCTACTCCAAGAGCTCCAATTGCCATTCCAATAGAACCCCAAATCAGTAGAGGTTTTCTTCCAAGACGTTCCACTGTAAATATAGCAAGAAGAGTAAACAAAATATTCACTACACCCATGAATACAGTCTGAACCATAGGGTTACCCATACCCATACTTTCAAATATACGGGGAGCGAAATACAACACAGCATTGATACCTACAGCCTGCTGGAATACACTAAGCATTATACCCACAAAAATAACTGTCCAACCGTAAGTAAACAGTTTCTCTGTTTTCTCCTCTGCCGTAGCCTTGATATCCTGAAGAATTATTTTAGCCTGACTTAAACCATTGATTCTACTAAGTACAAACAATGCTTTTTCGTCCTTACCAACCATTGCAAGATATCTTGGAGTTTCAGGAACAAGCAATACAAGAAGTGTGAAAAGTCCGGCAGGAACAGCCTCGCTTACAAACATCAATCTCCAACCAGTCTCAATTGCCCATGCAGACTCTCCGGGATTAATAATCTGATTAACACCTTCCACTGCCTTAATAACAGGATTGATATTATCCCCCAATATAAGGAAATTGACAAAATACACTACCAACTGACCAAATATGATAGCGAACTGGTTCCAGGACACCAATGTTCCACGGATATTACTTGGAGCAATTTCTGCAATATACATAGGACAAATGGCAGATGCCAAACCTACACCAACTCCCCCTAAAACACGATAAAAGTTGAATGCGAGCAATAAAGAATAAGTAGGTTTTCCATAATCGAAGAATAAGAACTCAGGCCAGTAAGAACCTAATGCAGAAAGGAAAAACATAATACCTGCCATAAATAGCGAATTCTTACGTCCGAATCTTGAGGCAAAGAAACCTGATATGGCACTACCAATAATACATCCTATGAGCGCACTGGAAGAAGTAATGCCATGCCATGCATCTGTATAAGTAAAATCACTCGCACCCATAAAAAATGCCTGAAGTCCTTTCTCTGCTCCGGAAATCACGGCTGTGTCATATCCGAACAGAAGCCCACCCAAAACAGCTACAAGGACTATTGAAAAAAGATAGGCTTTGCTGCCTTTTTCTGTATTATTCATAATAACAAGATTTTTAATTAATGAAAAAAAATGAAATAAGCCGGCTCACTGCTGTCATAGGTGAAATACCGCCGACAGCCGTGCGCCGACCATACTCTGATATTTCAATCAGATATTAGCAATACATATTTACAATAGCCTCATAAAGTTCCTGCTTGCCACTTGTCTGTTTTGGTTCACCTACAGACTTAGCGTATGCCACTACATCTTCAAGAGTAAGTTTTCCTTCTTCGAATTCTTTACCCTTACCGTTGTCGAATGAAGCATAACGGTCAGCAAGCATCTTTTTGTATGGAGATTCTTCAAGCAGACGAGCTGCGTTTTCAAGAGCACGAGCCATAGCATCCATACCAGCAATGTGAGCGATGAAGATATCTTCAAGGTCAGTAGAGTTACGACGAGTCTTGGCATCGAAGTTAGTACCACCGTTTCCAAGACCACCGCCACGGATAATCTGCATCATTGCCTGAATCAATTCGTAGTTGTCGATTGGGAACTGGTCTGTATCCCATCCGTTCTGATAGTCACCACGGTTAGCGTCGATAGAACCAAGCATACCGTTGTCAACAGCTACAGCAAGTTCGTGTTCGAATGTGTGACCAGCAAGAGTAGCGTGGTTTACTTCGATATTAACTTTGAAGTCCTTGTCAAGGTTGTGAGCTTTCAAGAAACCGATAACTGTTTCAGTGTCAACATCATACTGGTGTTTAGATGGTTCCATTGGTTTTGGTTCGATAAGGAATGTACCAGTAAAGCCTTTAGAACGTGCATAGTCACGAGCAAGAGTCAACATCTGAGCCAAGTGTTCTTTTTCACGTTTCTGGTCTGTGTTAAGAAGTGACATATAACCTTCACGTCCGCCCCAGAATACATAGTTAGTACCACCAAGTTCGATAGTAGCATCGATAGCATTCTTGATCTGAACAGCAGCACGAGCTACAACGTCGAAATCAGGGTTTGTAGCAGCACCGTTCATATAACGTGCGTGTCCGAATACGTTTGCTGTACCCCACAACAGTTTAACGCCAGTTTCAGCCTGTTTCTGTTTCAGGTAAGCAACAACTTCTTTCAAGTTAGCTTCATATTCTTCGATTGTTTCTGCTTCATCACAAAGGTCAACATCATGGAAGCAATAATATTCTATACTCAATTTCTGCATGATTTCAAATCCAGCATCTGCTTTATCTTTAGCAGCCTGTACTTTGTCAGCATTTCCTTTCCAAGGGAAAGACTTAGTTCCGCCACCGAACTGGTCGCCACCTTCAGCGCACAAAGTGTGCCACCAAGCCATAGAGAACTTCAACCAGTCTTTCATCTTTTTACCCAAGATTACTTTTTCAGCATCGTAGTAACGGAAAGCCATAGGGTTTTTACTTTCTACACCTTCAAATTTGATTTTTCCAATTCCAGGAAAGTACTCTTTTGTTGCCATAATATTCAAAATTTAAAAAGTTAATATTAAAGTTGACAATTAATCTATTATATTATTTTTTTATTAAAGTTTTTCCAAATATTCTACCCAACGTCCGTAAGCGTCAGCATAAGCAGCGGCATCACTCAGTTTCGGTTCGATAACTTCAAGTTTTTCGAGTGTTGCAAATGCCTCGTTATTATCCTTATAGATACCTGCTCCCATACCGGCACCTTTGGCTGCACCTACAGAACCGTCAGTATCATACAATTCAATTGTAGCACCTGTCACTCCGGCCAATGTCTCACGGAATATAGGGCTGAGGAACATATTGGCATGTCCTGCATGGATTTTCTGTACATCCATACCCATGCCCTTCATAATATCTATACCATATTTAAAAGAGAACACAATTCCTTCTTGTGCTGCACGTATAATATGGTTGCGTGTATGAAGATTAAAGTTTACACCATTTATAGAGCATCCTACTTCCTTGTTCTGAAGCATACGTTCAGCGCCATTACCGAAAGGCAATATACTAACGCCACCCGAACCTATAGGAGCCTGAGCTGCCAGATTATTCATTTCAGCGTATGAAACACCTTCAGGAACAACTGTACGCTTGATCCATGAGTTCAATATACCTGTACCGTTGATACACAGCAACACACCGAGACGTGTCTGTTCTTCTGTATGGTTGACATGAGCGAAAGTATTTACTCTTGATTTAGGATCGTAGTTCACTTTACCGTTTACACCATATACAACTCCTGAAGTACCTGCTGTAGAAGCTATTTCACCAGGATTGAATACATTAAGTGACAATGCATTGTTAGGCTGGTCTCCGGCACGATATGTAACAGGAATACCTTCTTTCAGTCCCAATTCCTGTGCTGCAGCTGCAGTAACTCTACCCTGTTCTGAGAAAGTCGGTTTGATGTCTGCGATGATTGACTTGTCGAAGCCGTAATAATCCATAAGGAAGTCGGCCACACGGTTGTTCTTGAAATCCCAGAACATTCCTTCTGACAATCCTGATACTGTAGTACAGATCTCGCCTGTCAATCGCATTGCGATGTAATCGCCCGGAAGCATTATCTTATATATCTTCTCGAATATTTCCGGTTCGTTTTCTTTTATCCATGCAAGCTTTGATGCAGTAAAGTTACCCGGAGAGTTCAGCAAATGAGACAGACATTTCTCTTCGCCTATTGTTTCGAACGCCTTTTGTCCGTATGGGACAGCTCTTGAGTCGCACCATATAATAGCAGGACGAAGAACATTCTGATTTTTATCTACACATACAAGTCCGTGCATCTGATAAGAAATACCAATCGCCTTGATATCTTCAGCCTTAACTCCGGACTCTGCCATTATTGCCTTAGTGGAAAGTTTGAGGTTTTCCCACCAGTTTGCAGGTTCCTGTTCTGCCCATCCCTGTTTAACTGCTATAATAGCCGCTTCAGTTTTAGGATAAAAAGCAGAAGCTACACACTTGCCAGTAACGGCATTTACCAAACTCGCCTTAACAGACGAACTACCAATATCATATCCTAATAAATACATGTTATTATGGTTTTAGATTATCTTCTTGTCTTATTATATATTTTCTTGTCAAACTTGTAATATCTTGCCGCTCTATGGGATACGCCTTGCTGATATTCATCCATCGGTATTACATATTCCATCATCATAATCTTCTTATGAAAGTTCCTCACATCTATCTGCTTGCCATACAAAACTTCGTAAAGGACTCTCAACTGTAATGCCGTAAACTTCCTTGGAAGCAAATCGAATAAGCAAGAAGGATTGAATTCCACATACTGACGTATAAATTTCATAGCCTCTTCTATTATAAGGTTATGGTCGAACGCAAGATCTTTTACTTCGTTCAATGGAACCCATTCAGCCTGGAAATTATCAAGATTTTTATTAAGTGCCCTGTCTATCTTTACCAGAGAAAGATAAGCAATCGTAACAATACGTTCCACTTTTGCCTTTTCTGCCCTTTCGAGCCATCTTACATCTTTTGGATTCTTAGTTCTGTCCTTCGAGCCAAATGCCTTAAACTGCATCAGATTTACATTCTTCAAACCAGTCAATTCATTTAATACCCTCAACGCCGCACCATCTAAATCCTCATCCATATAAATAAGGCTACCCGGTAATTTCATATCGTGAAAAACTTCCCCGCTATCCTCTCCTATACGTCTGAGCAAAAGGACTCTAAGTTGTTCACCGTCGAATCCAATCACGACACAGTCAACAGAAATATGATTGTTAGCTAAAGGCATTTTGTGTTCCATACTATCTATGTGATTATCGTTTCCTGATGCAAATAAAACGCATTATTTTTGATTATACAAGAAATAAAATAAAAAAATAATCAAGTATATATATCTAATTTTCAGATATATACATATCATAAATATTACAATATCACAATTTATACTTTTCATAAAATATACAATATGTAATTTATATTACTCTGATAAATTACAGACTTAGCATAACAATCTCAGCAAATTATTTATATTACAGATATTTACACAACTGTTACATTAGCATTACAACGCATAGTTATTGTATTTTTCACGCATAAAATATTATTACACAAATTGACCGGACTACAGATTAATGAAAGTATATATCATGATTTGTTAAATATTACAAACAGAACCACGAAATAAAAAAACAACGCTCCGTAAAGCCAAATTAGGCTTTACGGAGCGTTGTCAAAATATCCTCTACGTATTCTGTTATTTAGGAGCTTTTATATACAAATATATCGCAATAAACAAAAATAAAATATTAGGTATCCACACAGCTATTACAGGCGGCACATTACCACTTATGGCAAATGTGGAAGATATAGTCTGGAAAAGTATATAAGATGCACTTAATCCCAATCCAACTCCAAGATTAAGCCCCATACCTCCCTTTACTTTCTTGGAAGAAAGTGAAGCTCCAATAAGAGTCAGAATAAATGCAGCAAACGGAGTTGCAATACGTTTGTAATACTCAACTTCAAATTCCTTTATATTCGCAAATCCACGCCGTTTCTGATTATCTATATAAGTCTTCAGTTCAGGACTCGTAAGAGTCTCATACTGGTTTCTGGTAATAAGAAAATCTTGAGGCTCCATTTTTATTATTGTATCAAGTTTTTCTCCTTTAGTAATAACCTCCTTCATTCCTTTCATTTCCCTTATCATATAATCCCTTACTACCCATCTGTATAACTTTGTAGTATCGTACGTGGCACGTCGTGCAGTAAGGTGAGAAACCAATTTGTTATCCTCAAACTTGTCAAGTGAAAATCTATATCCGGTAAGGTTATAATTTTCATATCTTTCCATGTATGCTATAGTCCCTGTATCAACAACAAGCTGAATATTCCTGGCATAATTTACCTTCTTCTTATTCTTGTATTTTGCCTCGAAATCTATTCTCGTAGAACTACCCTTAGGAATATACTGCGAACTAAGAATATAGCTTCCTATCGCTATAACTGAAGCAGACAAAAAATATGGCACAAGCAACCTCTTGAAACTCATCCCGGTAGAGAACATTGCAATTATTTCCGAATTTTCCGCCAGTTTACTTGTGAAAAATATAACCGAAATAAAAATGAAAAGAGGACTGAAAAGATTGGCATAGTAAGGAACAAAATTCATGTAGTAATCAAAAATGATAGCCTCAACCGGTGCTTTATTATTAATAAAGCTGTCAATGTTTTCATTTATATCGAAGACTACAGAAATAGACAGAATAAGAGCCAAGGCAAAAAAGAATGTGCCCAAGAACTTCTTCATTATATATCTGTCTATTCGCCTCAACCAAAAACGTTTCAGATATTTATCTTTTATTCTTTTCAATTTCTCCTTCATATACTGTTATAGAGTTTCAATGGGATTCAGTTATATACAAATCACAGACGAGTGGAAAGACGCTCAACTATAGCAGATTTCCAGGTTGAAAAATCACCGGCTATAATATGTTTTCTCGCTTCCTTCACAAGCCATAGGTAAAATGCCAGATTATGTATAGAAGCTATCTGTAACGCCAACAGTTCCTCCGCATGAAACAAATGACGAAGGTAAGCACGGCTATATAATGTATCAACGTATGAAGCACCGTCAGCCTCGATAGGCGAATAGTCCTTCTCCCATTTCTTGTTACGCATATTCATTATACCATTCTTGGTAAATAACATTCCGTTTCTTCCATTACGTGTAGGCATTACACAATCGAACATGTCAACGCCTCGCTCAATACCTTCAAGAATATTTACAGGGGTTCCCACTCCCATTAGATATCTTGGTTTGTCTTTAGGAAGTATTTCATTAACCACCTCTATCATCTCATACATCTTTTCCGTAGGTTCACCAACAGCAAGTCCGCCAATAGCATTACCATCAGCATTTTTAGATGCAATATATTCAGCCGAACGCCTACGTAAATCCGGATAAACACATCCTTGAACTATAGGGAACAAAGACTGGTTATATCCGTATTTTGGTTCAGTCTCATTAAACCTTGTAATACACCTGTCCAACCATCTATGCGTAAGCTCCATTGATTTTTTTGCATATTCATAATCAGATGTACCTGGAGCACATTCATCGAATGCCATCATAATGTCTGCTCCTATTGTACGCTCAATGTCCATAACCTTTTCAGGAGTAAACAAATGTTTTGAGCCGTCAATATGCGAACGGAATTCTACACCTTCCTCACGCATTTTTCTTATACCGGAAAGAGAGAATACCTGAAATCCTCCACTATCCGTCAGCATAGGACGATCAAAGCCGTTAAACTTATGCAATCCTCCTGCACCTTCAATTACATCAAGTCCTGGTCTCAGATAAAGATGATATGTATTTCCAAGTATAATCTGCGCTTTTATATCTTCCTTGAGTTCAGGAAGCTGGACACCTTTTACCGTACCCAATGTACCTACAGGCATAAATATCGGCGTTTCTATCTGACCATGGTCAGTAGTGATAATTCCTGCTCTTGCATTAGTTTTAGGATCGGTATATTGCAATTCAAATTTCATATATTTCTTTTAATATGGCTACAATTATTTATCGTCATTATCTTTCTTAGTCTCAGGTATAGTAAGTTTAGGAGCATTCGTAACCACTTCATCTGTCAATGCTATATCCAAAACTTCTCTGATATCGTTTACATAATGAAACTTAAGTCCTTTGAGATATATTTCAGGTATATTGTCAATGTCTTTCTTGTTTTCTTTACACAATATTATTTCTTCTATTCCTGCACGCTTGGCCGCAAGTATTTTTTCCTTTATACCTCCAACTGGCAATACCCTTCCTCGTAATGTTATTTCACCAGTCATGGCAAGGCGATTCTTTACTTTTCTTCTTGTAAGCGCAGATGCCAAAGAAGTCACCATTGTTATACCAGCAGACGGACCGTCTTTAGGAATTGCTCCTTCGGGAACATGTATATGTATATTCCAGTTTTCGAAAACCTCTTCCGGTATATTCAACAAATCATTATGAGCCTTAAGGTATTCCAACGCAAGCATGGCAGACTCTTTCATCACATCACCTAAGTTTCCGGTAAGTGTAAGACGGCTTCCTTTTCCTCTGCTAAGGCTCGTCTCTACAAAAAGAATTTCACCGCCAACAGCTGTCCAGGCCAGTCCTGTTACAACTCCGGCATAATCATTTCCCTGATATTTATCTCTTGAATACTCTATAGGACCAAGACATGCCGGTATATCTTCAGGTTTTAACTCTTTTGAATCCACTTCCTTACCAAGAGCTATATTATATGCTGTACGCCTCATCACTTTATTGATTTTCTTTTCAAGTTCACGTACACCACTTTCTCTTGTGTAATTTTCCACAATGAATTCTATCGCAGCTTTGGACAATTTAATGTTATCTTTTGTTAGCCCATTATTTTCCATAGCCTTAGGTATGAGATGTCTTTTGGCTATTTCCACCTTTTCTTCGGTTATGTATCCGCTAACCTCTATAAGTTCCATTCTGTCAAGCAATGGAGCTGGGATTCCACCCAAATTGTTTGCTGTAGCAATAAACATCACATTAGACAAATCGTAATCGATATCTATGTAATTATCATGGAATGTTCCATTTTGTTCAGGGTCAAGGACTTCAAGCATAGCCGATGCAGGATCGCCTTGACTACTACTGCCAAGTTTGTCAATCTCGTCAAGAATTATCACCGGATTTGAAGAACCTGCTTTTATAAGACTTTTTATTATTCTTCCCGGCATGGCACCGATATAAGTTTTCCTATGTCCTCTTATTTCAGCCTCATCATGCACACCACCTAACGACATTCTGACATATTTTCTTTTTAAAGCCGTAGCTATAGAACGTCCGAGTGATGTTTTACCCACTCCCGGAGGACCGTAAAGGCAAAGAATAGGCGATTTCATGTCACCCTTCAGTTTCAATACCGCCAAATGTTCCAATATACGTTCTTTTACTTTTTCAAGACCATAATGATCATGATTCAAAGTTCTTTCCGCAGATTTCAGATTGAAAGATTGTGGGGTATAAACGTTCCATGGAAGTGCCAAAAGATTTTGCAAGTACGAATACTGTACATTATAATCTGGAGACTGTGGATTGATACGCTCAAGTTTGGTCACTTCTTTCTCGAATATATCTGCCACTTCTTTTGACCATTGTTTTTTCTTTCCCTGTGCACGAAGATTATCTATCTCACTTTCTGCCCCGTTACCCAACTCATCCTGAATATTTTTAAGTTGCTGCTGCAAGAAATACTCACGTTGCTGCTTGTCCAATTCTTCACGGGTACGCATCTGGATATTCTGTTTCAACTTGGCTATCTCAAGCTGTTCGTTCAAATAACCTATAAGATGAATCGCCCTATCCTTTATATTATCGTGTTTCAGCAGTTCATATTTAGAGCTTACCTCCAAAGGAAAATTGGAACAAATGAAATTAATTCTAACAGAATCGCCCTCCATATCCCTCAATGCCATAAGGAAATCAGGACCGAGTTCTTCCATACTTTCATGTAACTTCTTCATTACATCAAAGCATGTACTCATTATGGCCTTAAACTCATTTGTTCTTGGAGCCTTGTTGTTTTCCATAATGGGTTCAGCAGTTCCCATTAGGAACGGATCGGTAGAAGTAATTTTCTCAAGTTTTACCTTAGGTCCACCCGTATGGATCAATGCATTTGTCGCTCCCCCAGGCAGTTCTATAATACGGACTATCCTACCAACTACACCGAGCGGATATAAATCTTCAAATACAGGATTATCTACAGACGCATCTTTCTGAGTGGCAAGGATTATTGGATTTTTTCTTTTATACGCTGATTTTACCAATTCGAGCGTACTTCTTCTGCCAATAGCCACAGGCATAACTATCTCAGGGAAAATTATCATATTACGCAAAGGCAATACGGGCATTTCACCATTTAATTCATCTGTAGGCATATCGGACTGATCAATATCTATTTTCGCTATTAAAGCCACTTCTTCTCTCTTATTCTTATTATTATCTTCAGACATATATCTATTTTGAATTATCTGTTTAAACAAACGGCTACAAAGTTAATGATTATACACATAATAATAAAACATTTTATCTCAAATGTTGTTCATTCGTATATGCAAACCGGACTATTTGCATATCTTTGCATAAACTATATTAGTGTAAGAATGGGAAATGAATATTTCAGATTTAAGGAATTTACAATTTGGCAAGACAAATGTGCCATGAAAGTAGGAACCGATGGAGTATTGCTTGGAGCATGGACAGATACAGACAATACATCAAACATTGCTGACATAGGAACAGGGACAGGCTTAATTGCCATAATGCTTGCCCAAAAATGTAATGCCCAAATCACCGGAATAGAAATTGACAAAGATGCCGCCTTCCAGGCCAGAGAAAACATGGATAAAACCCCATGGAAAGAAAGATTGAAAGTAATACAAGAGGATATTAACGAATATTTTCCACATCACGAAGCTGAATTCGACCTGATTGTCTCCAATCCTCCATTTTTTAATGAAAAGACAAAAGGAAATTCAGAAAAAAGGAACATAGCAAGACATACAGACGGATTAAGTTTTACCATACTGACAAAGGCTGTTTCCTTCATGCTTAAGGATAATGGCAGATTCAACGTAATTCTACCCACAGCATCTGTTGGAGAATTTATTGGAGAGGCAGTAAAAAATAAATTGAGTCTTACAAAAAAGACAGAAATAATAACAAAACCCGGAGCCGCTCCTAAAAGAATTATTATGGAATTCATAAAATGCGGTCATAATGACACAACGGAACTATCGCAGATAACACTTTCCGAAAACGGAGAGAAAAGCAAGGAATATCAATCCTTAACATCCGATTTTTATTTATAACAGTACTAACAGGAAAATAGTTAAATCTTTCAGTAACAGAATTGTTTACTTCCTTAACTACATAGATACACTTAGAGCATTATTCCTCCGGTGTATCATTCTTCTTTACAAGTTTTTTCATTATCATGCGATTCATTTCCAACAACTGCCTGTGTTTCTCTGCTATTGAGGCTGATACCGGTTTGGCTTCAATAAAGTCAGTTATGTGTTGTAATATATTGTGTGGTTCAGGAATGTTTCGTTTTGGTTTTGGCGGGCATATTACTTTCAACGACGACGGAATAATCTCAACAACAAGATCTTTCGGCCCCATCATCGGGTCACCGTCAAAATGAAATACCCCTTCTGTAGCCCTATGAATAGTTATTTTCCTATCCTTCATAGTTTTTATGCGGCTATTCATATCTATTGTTTTAGTAAACAACTGAAAGGACAACGATGGAACATCGAGAACAGTAAAAGGTTCAAGAACTGTAATATCCATCATTCCATCTGAAAGAGAGGCCTGAGGGGTAATATATGCGTTGTTCCCATATTGGGAAGCATTTCCACACGCTATTAAAAAGGCTTTATATTTGACTGTTCCTTCTGAATTCTCTATCTCGTATGTCTCAGGCTCATAATGAAGACTTTCCTGCAAAGTATTCTCAAGATACGTTACAAGTCCTCTTCTTTTCGATCCAGCAAACTTCAAACTTACAAAAGCATCAAATCCAACTCCACATGTACAGAAAAAAGGATGATTGGCAATCTTTCCATAATCAATGGAACGCACATTTGCTCTATTAATCACCTGAAGAGCCTTCTTATAATTCATCGGTATATGTAAATGACGAGCCAATCCGTTACCGGAACCACAAGGTATAATACCCAACGCCGTATCTGAATGAACAAGCGCACGACCTATCTCATTTATAGTACCATCACCACCTATTGCAACTACAAATGACACTTTCTCTTCTACAGCCTTTCGGGCAATGTCGTAACCATGACCGGCATATTCAGTTTTAATGATTTTAGGATTAAATATATTCCGGTCTATATTAGATTCTACATATTCAAGTATAGCTTCTTTATCCTGGGTACCCGAAATAGGATTAACTATGAATACAATATCCTCTCTTATGTCCATATATAGTACACTTTGGTTGTTTATGCAAATGTAATATATATTTAAATATAAAACTTTCATAATAATATAAATCTTATTTACATGTATAAAAAATGTTCCATATTGTTACCCTTTGTTGATTTTTTACTATCTTTGCAGGCTGTTAAACAACGAAAAAATATCTATTATAATAAATATGGGATTATTACAAGAAAAGTTAAGTAAATTCAGACTCCCGCAAATGTATATGGAGAAGGGGGTTTATCCTTATTTCCGCGAAATAGACAGTCATCAGGATACAGAAGTGATGATGGACGGCAAAAAGGTGTTAATGTTCGGGTCAAACTCATATATGGGACTGACTTACGACCAGAGAATTATTGATGCAGCAATAGCCGCAACACGTAAGTACGGAACAGGATGCGCCGGATCCAGACTTCTGAACGGTACTCTTGATATCCATGTACAATTAGAAAAGGAACTTGCCGAATTTATCGGTAAAGACGAGGCTCTTTGTTTCTCTACAGGTTTCACCGTAAATGAAGGAGTAATACCTCAACTTGTAGGACGTGGCGATTACATTATTTGCGACGATCGCGACCATGCATCTATCGTTGATGGACGTCGTCTTACTTTTGCCACACAGCTGAAATACAAGCACAATGATATGGAGGCTTTGGAAAAAGAGCTTCAGAAATGCGAACCTGACGCAATTAAACTAATCGTTGTTGACAGTGTTTTCTCTATGGAAGGTGATTTGGCAAACTTACCGGAGATAATCCGTCTGAAGAAAAAATACAATGCGACTGTATATGTTGACGAAGCTCATGGAGTTGGAGTATTCGGACGTAACGGACGTGGTGTATGTGACCACTTCGGATTAACAGACGAGGTTGATATCATAATGGGTACATTCAGTAAGTCTTTAGCTTCAATCGGAGGATTCGTTGCAGCAGACAAAGATATCATAAACTGGTTACGTCATAATGCGCGCTCATATATATTCCAGGCAAGTAGCACTCCTGCGGCTACAGCAGCAGCCATTGAAGCTCTTCATATCCTGCAGACAGAACCTGAGCGTCAGGAAAATCTATGGAAAATAACTAATTACGCATTGAAACGTTTCCGCGAATGTGGTTTTGAGATAGGCGATACAGAAAGTCCTATCATTCCATTGTATGTGCGTGACACAGACAAGACTTTCCTTGTAACAAAAATGGCTTTCGATGAAGGAGTATTCATAAACCCAGTAATACCTCCTGCATGTGCGCCTCAAGACACTCTTGTAAGATTTGCACTAATGGCAACACATACAAAAGAACAAATTGATTATGCAATTGAAAAATTGCTGAAATGTTTCAAGGAACTTGAAATAATAAAATAATAACGATATAAGAAATAAAAATAGAGGCTGTCTCAAGGTAAGAACCTAAAAGACAGCCTCTTTTGCTTTTTTGTTGTATTCAATAATTTCATCTTCATAATCTCGTACGAACCGGGAAAATCAGTTCAAATACGAGGTCAATTCTTCGGCAGTAACATTCTTTGCCACTATCATACCATCACTATCTATCAGATAGTTGGCAAAACCATCTCTAAGACCAAATTCCTTAAAGATTTCGGAAGACTTGCCGCCTGTTTCAATGCAACAAAGAGCAGACTCAAGTCCGTCTTGTTCTACAGCCGCACGGAATACGGATTCGTAACGGTCCATTGAAACAGAAATCATCTTAATACGGTCCGTATTCTGCAATGCATGACATAACTCAGCATTTTTCATTCTTGACATTGCATCATACCCCGCCCAAAAGCTCAACAAAGTATATTTACCATCATCGGCACGCAGGTTGAGCGACTGCTTTTCAAATTCAAGAACTGGCATCGGAGTCTCATCACCAGGTACCAATTTCTCTGTAGGATCTTTCTTCTCAATAAATGAGAAAGAAATTAAGGAACTGAATACTAATACAACAAAAATCGGCTTTACACTTTTAATCATGTAATGTGATTTTGGTTAATACTATCCGAGCCTGTCCTTAACAGTGATTTCACCTCGGAACATTATTTCTACACTCACATATCCGTCACGGATATTACAACTGAATGCGTTTTTGTCTGAAATCGAGGGCAAAGATACTTCTTTTTTAATTAGCAACATAATTTTCATAATATTTTTTATGTTATTAAACATGTTTTTATGATATACATCAATAATGAAACATATTAATTAAGAGGTTAAAAATGCAAAAAAAACGTGTTTATATGACTTATAAAGCATATTTTATTAACTTTGCAGAATATAATATCAAAACAAAACTTTCATAATAAATACATCAGTAAAAATACAATCCAAATATGGAGTTTTCAGAATTAAATTTAGATGAAAGCGTTCTAAACGCACTTGAAGCCATGAACTTTAAGGAATGTACTCCGGTACAGGAACACACAATACCTGTATTGCTGGAAGGACACGACCTTATAGGAGTAGCACAAACAGGAACAGGAAAAACAGCCGCATACCTTCTGCCTGTTTTGAGCAAACTATGTAGTGGCAATTATCCTGAAGACTCTATAAACTGTATAATAATGTCTCCTACACGTGAACTGGCAATACAGATAGACAGGCAAATGGAAGCATTTTCATATTTCATGCCTGTATCAGGAGTTGCTGTGTATGGAGGTAATGATGGTGTGCGTTTCGAACAAGAGAAAAAAGGACTTACATTGGGAGCTGATGTAGTAATAGCTACTCCGGGGCGTCTTATCAGTCATATCAGTTTGGGATATGTTGATCTGTCAAAAGTTTCATTTTTCATTCTTGATGAAGCAGACAGAATGCTTGACATGGGATTCTATGATGATATAATTCAAATAGTAAAACATCTGCCAAAAGAAAGACAGACAATCATGTTTTCAGCCACAATGCCTGAAAAAATCAGACAACTGGCAGAAAACATTCTGAATAATCCAACAGAAGTAAAACTTGCCGTATCAAAACCCGCAGAAAAAATAATACAAGCCGCATACATCTGTTATGAAGCTCAGAAACTTGATATTATAAAGGATCTGTTTTCTTCACAACAACCAGAAAGAGTTATCATTTTCGCCTCGTCAAAAATGAAAGTTAAAGAAGTCACTAAAGTACTTTCACGCATGAAACTGAATGTTGGCGAAATGCATTCTGACCTTGAACAGAGTAAAAGAGAGGAGATTCTCCACGAATTCAGAAACGGAAGGGTTAATATTCTTGTCGCTACAGATATCGTTGCGAGAGGTATAGATATAGATGATATCAGACTTGTTATAAACTATGATGTTCCGCACGACTGCGAAGATTATGTACACCGTATCGGACGTACAGCACGTGCCAATAACGACGGCTGCGCTATAACATTCGTAAGCGAAACAGAACAGACAAAATTCTACCAGATAGAAAAATTCCTCGACAAAAACATTTACAAATTGCAAATGCCTGAAGGTATGAAGGAAGGACCGGAATATGCGCCGAAAACAGAAAAAAAGAAGCCATCGCGTAAAGCAAACAGTAAGAAGTCAATAAAAGGAGGAAACAAAAAAAGAGCTTTCAATAAAAAAGATAATAAAACACCTAAACAACAAGGAGAATAACTTATGATAATAGCAGTTGATTTTGACGGAACAATAGTTGAGCATAAATATCCGGCTATTGGAAAGGAAATTCCATTCGCCATAGAAACGCTTAAAAAATTGAAGGAGGAAAGACATACACTCATTCTTTGGACTGTCAGAGAGGAAAAACTTTTAGAAGAGGCAGTAAATTTCTGCAAAGAACGAGATCTGGAATTTTATGCGATAAACAGTAACTATCCTGAAGAGAAAAAAAGTCATGACCATTTTTCCAGAAAGCTGAAAGCTGATTTATTTATTGATGACAGAAATCTTGGAGGGCTCCCTGACTGGGGAACTATATACAGGATGATTTCAGAGAAACTCACATACGAGGATATTTATTATGAGCATGAAGATTCGTATGAAAATGACAACAAAAAGAAAAGTGGAATTTTAAGTAGAATATTCAAATAATAATTTATCCAAAGCCTCCGACAATAATGTAGCCGTGAGGCTTTATTTGTATATTAAAACCACACATATTGTAGAACATTTCCACAGTTATTCCATATTACCATAACGAAGCAATTTCATATATCTCTATTTTTCAAGCGTTTATACATTATATTTTACTAATGGCACAGCTTTTGAAAATAAATTGGTATATAAAACAAACTAAACTTAGAAAAATATGAGGAATATAATTGCAGCAGTAATAATGGTAATAGGAATAGGAAATCTTTCCGCATACAACACAAAAACTAAAGACGAATACCAGATCGCAGATAAGGTTTATAAAACATTTACATTTATAGACATAAATGAACTTCCATCAAGCATCAGAGAAATTCTATATTTTGAGTTCAAGGACTACATAGTAAAATCTGTAGAGGTTAAAACTGTAAACAATTCAAATATCTATCAGGTAACATTATTAGATATAGAGAATTTTGAACACTACATCTACATTAACGAACAAGGTGAAATAATAGAATGACATAATCTTTGATATATTGACACAAAAACCCGCCCACAAGAGAAAACTCATGTCAGGACGGGTTTTCTTTTTTATCAATAAATATGTAATTTTGCATTATATATGGACACTGTAAAAGTTGAATGACATGAAGATAATATACTTACATCATAGCGGATTTGCCATACTCGCCAACGGATTTACCATTATAATTGATTTCTATGAAGACTCTGAATCAGAATCACAGGGGATAGTTCATAGAGAACTGTTAAAAAGGGACGGAAGGCTATATGTTCTTTCAAGTCATTTTCATTCAGATCACTTCAACAGGACAGTACTTGAATGGAAAAACATAAAAAGCGACATTACATATATATTCTCACATGATATTTATAAAAGAAGAAAAATCGAAAAAAATACAGCCGTATGGTTAAAGAAAGGCGAAGAGTATTCAGATGAAAATATCAGAATCAAGGCTTTCGGATCGACAGATGTCGGTATATCATTTATGATTGAGGCTGAAGGAAAAACATTATTCCATGCAGGAGATTTGAATAACTGGCATTGGATGGACGAAAGTACTGAAGAGGAATGGAAAGGAGAGGAACAAAAATTTCTGAATGAACTTAGAGTTATAAATAAAGAATACAAGAAAATAGATATTGTCATGTTCCCCATAGACCCTCGCCTTGGAAAAGAATATATGCGCGGTGGAATACAGTTCATAAATGCTATACAGATATCAACATTCATACCTATGCATTTCTGGAACAACTATGATGCCGCAAACAAATTTCAGGAATATGTAAGATCATGCAATATAAAATCTCCGGACATCAGCAATAGAGGACAGATATTCAATGATTTATAATACTATTCTGTAACAATTTAAAACTATAAAATAAAAAGAACATGAAAGTAAAAGGACATTTTGACCATTTCAACATCAACGTTACAAATCTGGAAAAAAGTATCAGGTTTTATGAAACAGCTTTAGGACTGACAGAAGATTACAGGAAAGAAGCGTCAGACGGCTCGTTCATATTAGTTTATCTAACAGACAAATGTTCAAACTTTAAGCTTGAACTGACATGGTTAAGAGATCACACAGAAGCATACGAATTGGGTGAGAACGAGAGCCACCTCTGTTTTAGAGTTGAAGGAGACTATGATGAAGTCAGAAAATTCCATAAAGAAATGGGATGCGTATGTTTTGAAAATGAAAGCATGGGACTGTATTTCATAAATGACCCAGATGACTATTGGATAGAAATACTTCCTGTAAAATAAAAGCAAGTAATTAGTGGCAAATAACAGCCACCATTACTTTCCGAGTTTAACGTACCCTAAACGTGTATATCTCACTCCCCTGCTCTCATAATGCGACATTACCTTTGCCGACAGAACATGTAATATCTCTCCGTTTTCAATCACTTTAGTATGACAACTTAATTCATTGGGAGAAAGGCTCTTTCCGGCAGCTTTCACCAGAAAAACAAACCTGTTACCGTCACGGTCGGACGCCAGTACATTCTGATCTACATAAAAATCTGCTTTATATCCGTCAACCTGTTTTCTAACGTTAAGCACCTTTAGTAACAGTCCTTTGAGCTTGTCCCCTTTTTCTCCGACAAAATGACTGACAGATGAAATTCTGTTCTTATGGACCATCAATTCAAAATGTACTTTTGAAAAAAGCCTGGCAAGGAATATTAATCTATCAAAACGATCTGTATCGGGACTAAATTTATTAGCCAACCACAGTATATACGACGGCTCAACATAATATATTTCAGCCAAACGTTTTCCTCGGTATTTTCCAAATGGTATTATATCATCAGTACGGCCATAACAACCTTCAAATTCGGAATTATCAGAACAGACCAATTGAACATTACAATTCTGAAGCATAATCATAGCCCGTTCAGCGGCAGCCTGAAAAGTAACGGCAAGAGTCCGTATGAATAACGGTTGTTCGTGAGGAAAAAGTCTCCACAATGCATAGTAGGGTCTAAAATCTGTAGCCATACTTATGGCATATACACCATTCGCTGATGTACGTCCATAATTGAAACTATCAAAAGCACTCGTATCAAACATAAAATCCTCCTTTCATGTCCTTTCATGCAATATAATAAGAATTTTATAAATATACAAATCATAACTTAAGTTTCATAGCACGTATTACGTATAAGACAAAGTTCCTGCAAAAAAACTTGCAGAAAATATCATCGTTCCACAGCTGTGGAACGATTAAACCACACGTGTGGAACGAACATTCGACAGCTGTGAAACGATTATTCGACACGTGTGGAACGCAAACAACTTCAACACAAAAAAACCGACAAACCAATAATGGTATGCCGGCTATATATTTCCTGTCTTTTTTATGTAATAATTATCTCAATTTCTCGTATGCCCTTACTAACATTTCATCTTTTCCTATGGCACGAATGGCCAGCCAATTAAAGACAATACCTGCAAAAGGCAAACATACAATCCATGAAGGCACAAAAGTAGCTTCTCCCTTTAGCATATAAACAAATGTTACTATAGTAGCATAATAACCTATCTCAAGGATAATATTAAATATAGACAGTCTTATCTGCAGCATTCTCTTCCTGTACAGGAATATTGTTACCAATGAAATTATTGCAGAAAGTATCTGTATAGCAAACAAAGCCCAAGGCTCATAATTCTCTGCACCATCCTGATATACCAATGAAAGATTGGTAAATTCAGTTATTGTATTGTCTGTTCCGACAAAACTACCGACAGGATTTGAAATTACTATCACAGAAAGTATTGCTACAATTAGCAAATATACAGATTGAATACGTTGTATCATATATTAATTCAGTTATCACATTAACAATAAAAAAGCCGCTCCTATACGAAACGGCCTTAATCTCTTTAAAGGAATATTACCGGTCTCTTTATTTAAGTTTCTCTATTTCCTTAGCAGGATTCCTATAATAAACCTTACCTTCTATATACTCCTGAGTCGCTATCAAAGTTGGTTTCGGGAGTTTTTCATAATAGCGAGAAATCTCTATTTGCTCTCTATTTTCAAAAACCTCTTCCAAATTGTCATTGTACGATGCAAACTCCTGAAGTTTCTTTGAAAGATCATTCTTCATTTCAACCGCTATTTGATTAGCACGCTTGCCTATAATTGCAACAGTTTCATATACATTACCTGTGTCTTCACACAGTTCCATCATGTTACGTGTTACGGTGTTGGTAGGAGCATTTGATTTTTTGTAATCCATAATCTGATATTTAATTATAAATGTTTTAATAATCTTGTTCTACTGAGCCTACAAATCTGCTGGCTTCCTTAAAAATATTCTCTACTTCCTTGGAGTACTTGCTCTCCGGGAATTCGTTTTTAAATGCATAATACTCATCTATGGTCTCACGCATACGGTCCTCTTTCTTTTCAAGTACACTCTCACGTGCCATATCATATTTTGCACGAAGGATAAGTATGGACAAATCTTCACGCAATTTGGTATAAGGATATTCCTTAAGGATATTTTGTGCTGTAATAACCGCTGCAAGATAATTATTTCCGGAGCTTGTCATTGATGCGTTACCGGTATATGAACCTAAATCATAATACAGTTTCGCTGACAGATATTCTTTTTCCACAAGTTTATCCTGCAACTCAAATATCATATTCTGTGCAATTTCATGACGTTCAGTACCTGGGAAATACTCCATATACATCTGAAGTTCCTGTATAGCCTTGTATGTACTACTTTGGTCAAGTCTTGGTTCAGGAGTATCAAGGTATAAAGCCTTTCCTGAATTAAACCTTGCCAATTCAGTATAAGTACCTCGTGGATAAGTAGTATAATATGTATTGAAGTAATGTGATGCGGTTACATAATCACCTTGATTGAAATATGTCATAGCAAGCATATACAACGACTCTTCGCCAAATCTTGTTCCTTTCATGATAGGAATAAGTTCTTCCAGAACAGTAGCTGCCTTACTATTCTGTCCTTTTGCAAAATATGCCTTTGCCGCTTCGTATTTATATTCATAATCTGTACTTTTCAGTACATTATTGTACTCTCCACAGGAAGTAAATAAGCCGGCAGAGAGGAGAACCATTACAATATATTTTTTCATATTAACAAAAATAGTTTTGCAAAATTACAGTTTTATTATGAATAATACAACATCAAAATCATTTTTAATGTTATTTTTACTTACCACAGAACATTAAAACAAATATTTATGTACTTTTACACCATAAAAACATATTTACATGAATTTTGAATTAATATCAGAATACAAGCCGACAGGTGACCAGCCGGAAGCTATCAAACAACTTACAGAAGGTATCAACAACGGTGTCAAGGCACAAACTTTGCTTGGAGTGACAGGTTCAGGAAAGACTTTTACAATAGCAAACGTAATAAAGGAAATAAACAAGCCCACACTCATACTAAGCCATAATAAGACTCTTGCAGCACAATTGTATGGTGAATTCAAGCATTTTTTTCCAAACAATGCTGTAGAATACTATGTATCATATTATGATTATTATCAGCCTGAAGCATACCTTCCATCAACTGACACTTACATTGAAAAAGATCTTGCAATAAACGATGAGATAGACAAATTAAGATTAGCTGCCACCTCCGCACTTCTTTCAGGCAGAAAAGACGTAATAGTGGTCTCATCTGTATCTTGCATTTACGGTATGGGAAATCCATCTGACTTTTATGACAATGTTATAGAAATAAAGCGAGGCAAGCTATTGGACAGAAATGTCTTTTTAAGACGTCTCGTTGACAGTCTGTATGTAAGAAACGATATTGAACTTAACCGTGGAAATTTCAGAGTAAAAGGCGACACTATCGACATATACCTCGCATACTCCGACAATCTTCTAAGAGTTATGTTCTGGGATGATGAAATAGACGCCATAGAAGAAATCGACCCGATTTCAGGCCATAAGATGGCTGACTTTGACGAATATAAGATTTACCCTGCCAATCTCTTTATGACCACAAAAGAAAGTACCATGAGAGCAATACATCAAATAGAAGATGACTTGACTAAACAGGTAACTTTCTTCGAAGAAGCGGGCAAACCGCTTGAGGCAAAAAGAATTTACGAGCGTGTGACATACGACATGGAAATGATCCGGGAACTTGGACACTGTTCCGGTATAGAAAACTACTCACGATATTTTGACGGTCGTGAAGCAGGAACCCGCCCCTACTGTCTTCTTGATTTTTTCCCAAAAGACTTCCTGCTTGTAATAGACGAAAGCCATGTAAGCGTACCGCAAATAAGAGCGATGTACGGTGGCGACAGAGCGAGAAAGAAAAACCTTGTAGAGTATGGTTTCAGACTTCCTGCCGCAATGGATAACAGGCCACTCAAATTTGAGGAGTTTGAGGATATGATTAATCAGGTGATATATGTCAGTGCAACACCGGCCGATTACGAACTTGTACAAAGCGAAGGTATCGTTGTCGATCAGGTTATACGTCCTACAGGCTTGTTGGACCCCATAATAGAAGTCAGGCCAAGCCTAAACCAGATAGACGACCTCATGGAAGAAATTCAACAACGAATAGAAGTCAATGAACGTGTACTCGTAACAACACTGACCAAAAGAATGGCTGAAGAACTTTCCGAATATCTTTTGAACAACGGTATAAAGTGCAGTTATATTCACAGCGACGTTGATACATTGGAACGTGTGAAAATCATGGATGAACTGCGACAGGGAATTCATGACGTACTAATAGGTGTAAACCTCTTGAGAGAAGGTCTTGACTTGCCTGAGGTATCACTTGTAGCTATACTTGATGCCGACAAGGAAGGTTTCCTTCGCTCTCACCGTTCACTTACACAGACTGCCGGACGTGCAGCAAGAAACGTTAACGGAAAAGTTATCATGTATGCCGACAAAATTACGGAAAGTATGCAACTGACCATAGACGAGACAAACCGCAGACGCGAAAAACAGCTCGCCTACAATCAGGCACATGGAATAACCCCTCAACAGATTAAGAAAGTCCGAACACAAATATTAGGAGATAAAGAAAACGGTTCTGAAAACAAAGACAATAAGCCAAAAGCATACACAGAACAAATTGAGACATCATTTGCAGCAGCTGATCCTATTGTAGAATATATGTCCAAGGAACAGCTTAAGAAAAGCATTGAGCGTACAAGGAAACTGATGCAAGAGGCTGCAAAAAATCTTGATTTTATCGAAGCCGCACAATATAGGGATGAGCTTATCAAATTGGAAGACATGCTGAAAACAAAATGATAATATCAAAATCCATTTGTCAGTTATCTGACAGACGTTTATCTTACTACAGCCTATAATAATCTTTTTTTATGTTTAACCATATAATACCAAATCCCGACTATATCAGCCAATATCCAACCGATTGGTACCGACCACCATATACCTGTATAACCTATTGCGGGTATCGTAGCTAAAAAATATGCTAACGCAACACGTGTACCTAAAGAGACAACTGTCAGGACAACAGACATTGACGGCAATGTAACAGCCCTATAATAGCCATAAAGAAGAAACAAATAGCCTATACCTACATAGAAACTGCCTTCAATACGAAGATATTCCACTCCGATACTGATAATTTCAGTCTCTTCAGGTGAAACAAAAAAAGCCATAAGCAAGGGTGACAACACAAAAACCAAAAGCGAAACAAAAAGAGAAAAAACAGTGGTAATAAATACAGCTTTTCTGATTCCTCTACTGATACGTTCTAAACGTCCTGCTCCGAAATTTTGGGCTACAAATGTCGAAAAGGCATTCCCGAAATCCTGTACAGGCATATAAGCAAAAGAATCTATCTTTACAGCTGCCGCAAACGCAGCCATGACAGCAGTTCCAAAACTATTTACAAGTCCCTGAACCATCAAAATACCAAAATTCATAACAGACTGCTGTACACTCGTCAGAAATGAATATGATGTAACCTTATACAATGAACGACGGTTAAGAACACAATCTGTACGTTGCAAACGCAGTTCAGGGAAATGTCTGTAAGTATAAATATAAAGTCCGCCGGAACCTATAATCTGAGAAATTACTGTAGCAAGTGCCGCTCCTTCCACACCCATATTAAGCGTAACCATCATCAAAATATCAAGTATAATATTTAGAACTACCGATATAATAAGAAAAACCAACGGAACAACTGAATTTCCAACAGCACGAAGTAGAAATGCATAAAAATTATATACACAGACAGGTATCATTCCTGTAAAAATAATAAGAAGGTAATCATATACCATTTGCTCCAATTCAGGAGGCGTCTGTAAGATATGTATTATGGGAGAAAGAAAAACAACAGAACAGACATTGAGAAACAATGTCACAATTCCAACAAGAAAAATAGACGAGAATATACTTTGGCGTAACCCTTTTAAATCACCGGCTCCGTACTGCATGGAAAACACAGCACTGCATCCCATACACAGACCTATGAAAACTGAAGTTACAAAAACAATCAACGCATACGAAGAACCAACAGCCGCCAATGCATCAGCACCTAAAACACGTCCTACAATCAATGTATCTGCTATATTGTAACATTGTTGCAAAAGATTTCCCAACATCAGCGGAAAAGCAAAACGCAGCATTGAAACAGTTATGTTCCCGTTTATCAAATCTTCCTTTCCTAAATTCATATTAAAGCAATCCTACACCATTTTTTCGGACTACAAAGTAAATATATTTTTCCCGTAAGGACAATAAAAAGGTCTCCACAACAAAATACATGTTGCAGAGACTTGTTATAATTTTAAATGTTTATTATTTCTTTTCTATATCAATACCCTTGTTACGAAGAGTCATACCCATCAATTTCAGATAATCAGAGTATTGTTTTTCGTCCAAAGTATTCTTCATCAATTTCAAATTACCGTAAACAGCCTTACGTACTTTCTCATTGTTACCTTCTTTTGCTCTGTTGGCAATTTTCATTTCTGCTTCAAAGAAATCACATATATCAGCTACTTCCTCAGCCTGTGCAGAAGACAATTTAAGATATTTGCCTAACTGTGTCTTATTTATTGATCCATTCCACTTCTCAGTTGTTGTAGTTTGTGAACCGTTTGCAAATACTGTTGCAGAAAATGCCAAAGCGGCGATAAATGTTAATCCTGATTTCATAATACCTAATGTTTAATTTTTGTTGTTACCTAAAAACACAATCTTCTTTGATTGCCTTAATTTAATCTCTAATTGACAAGTCTTGTCTAATTTTTCTTACGTTTAGCTTAAGCCTTTATCTTTTTACCGATGCAAAGATAAGAACGTTTGCGTTAACGGAAAAACAAATGAAAGAAAATATTCTCTTTATCCGTCTTTTGTTGACATGAATCAAGAAATCCACGACATAATGAACAATATAGCAATTTTAATGTATATGAAATATTCATATAAAAACAAAGCCCGGCACGATTCTGTACCGGGCTTATATACATGGCAGGAAATATTATCCGCCGAAATTATCATACATAATTGAAGATGATTCAACACCAAGGCTGTCAAGCATCTTAACAACAGCGTTAGACATCGGACCAGGACCACACATGTAGTATTCAATGTCTTCCGGTGCTTCATGATCCTTCAAGTAAGTATCAAGCATTACCTGATGAACGAATCCCGGAGTATATTTAACTCCTGCAGCATCAGCAGCCGGATCCGGACGGTCAAGTGCAAGATGGAAGTGGAAGTTAGGGAAATCTTTTTCCAGTGCCAAGAAATCCTCAAGATAGAACACTTCGTTCAATGCACGTGCACCATAGAAGTAGTGAAGTTCACGGTCTGTAGTATGCAGAGTACGTGTCATGTGCATAATCTGTGCACGCAACGGAGCCATACCGGCGCCACCACCTACCCAAATCATTTCTTTCTTAGAATCGAAAATTGGGTGGAAATCACCGTAAGGACCACTCATCAATACCTTGTCACCTGGTTTAAGTGTGAAGATATAAGAAGAAGCTATACCAGGATTTACATCCATGAAACCACTACGGTCCGGTTTGAACGGAGGTGTAGCTATACGTACAGTCAACATAAATACATCACCCTCTGCAGGATAGTTTGCCATAGAGTAAGCACGGATTGTTTCTTCTTCATTCTTACATTTCAAGCCAAACAAACCGAATTTTTCCCATGCAGGAAGATATTCGTCTCCGATAAGGCTCTTGTCGATATCCTTGTTGTAATCCATTTCGAATTTAGGAATCTTGATCTGTGCGTATGAACCAGGTATAAAGTCCATGTGAGCACCTGCAGGAAGCTGCACTTTAAATTCCTTGATAAATGTAGCAACGTTCTTGTTAGAGATAACTGTACATTCGTATTCCTTGACACCCATTACAGATTCAGGAACCTTGATTGACATATCACCTTTAACCTTTACCTGGCAACCAAGACGCCAGTGGTCTTTCTGCTGCTTACGACTGAAGTGGCTGACTTCTGAAGGAAGGATTTCGCCACCGCCTTCTACAACCTGACACTTGCACTGTCCGCAAGAGCCCTTACCACCACACGCAGAAGGAAGGAACACGTTGTTCACTGCTAATGTATTAAGCAATGTAGAACCAGATTCAACCTCCAACTGGTTTTCACCATTTATTGTAACTTTTACCTTTCCAGATGCAACAAGGAAATTCTTTGCAACCAAAAGGATTATTACCAACACCAGAATAGTCACTAGGAATACTCCAATGCTTGCTAATATAAAATTCATATCCATTGTTTTATTCCTTTCTTTATTAGATGTTCAAACCAGAGAAACACATAAATGCCATTGCCATCAGACCTACAACGATAAATGTGATACCCAAACCTCTAAGAGGAGCAGGTACATCAGAGTAAGCCATCTTTTCGCGGATAGCTGCAAGACCTACGATAGCAAGCAACCATCCAAGACCAGAACCAAGTGCATAAGAGATAGCGTCTGCTACTCCACCGATGAATTTAGGGTCAGATGGTGCAAGAGTAATACGCTGCTGCATGAAGAGTGAAGCACCCATGATGGCACAGTTTACGGCGATAAGTGGAAGGAAGATACCCAATGATGCATAAAGCGATGGGCTGAATTTTTCCACAATCATTTCCACCAACTGTACGATAGCGGCGATTACGGCAATAAAGAGGATAAAGCTAAGGAAGCTCAAGTCAATACCAAGAATACCGTCGGCAGCCAGAACCTTAGTCTGAAGCAGGTAGTTTACAGGAAGTGTAACTACAAGCACGAATGTCACGGCAATACCAAGTCCGAGCGCAGTCTTCACATTCTTCGAAACGGCAAGGTATGAACACATACCAAGGAAGAACGCGAATATCATATTGTCCACAAATATAGAGCGGACGAATAAACTTAATAAATGTTCCATATTATACAATTAATATTTTTTATTCAACACCCTATTATTTTTCCTGCAACTCTTTGTGCTTAGCACGCTGATACCATATAAGACATGCCACGATAATCAGAGCCATAGGAGGCATCAACATCATACCGTTGTTTACATAACCTGCATCCTTAAGCCACTGATAGTTCAGGATATTGAAACCAAGCAGTGTTCCAGAACCAAGAAGTTCACGGAAGAAAGCCACGATAATAAGAATCTTGGCATATCCAAGACCGTTACCGATACCGTCAAGACATGATTCCCAAGGACCGTTTGCCATAGCGAATGCTTCAAGACGTCCCATCAGGATACAGTTAGTAATGATAAGACCTACATATACTGAAAGTTGTACGCTCACATCGTATGCAAAAGCCTTCAAAAGTTCACTAACGATAGTTACCAAAGCGGCAACAACCACCAGCTGAACGATGATACGGATACGGTTAGGAATAGTCTT
>CALUIE010000018.1 GCA_944320605.1 uncultured Phocaeicola sp.
GAAATCCGTCCTATCTGGTGCGAAGTTAGCCCACTGCCTGGTCCTCACGGTTCATCAATCTTCACACGTGGTGAAACACAGTCTTTGAGTACAGTTACATTGGGTACTAAATTGGACGAAAAAGTTGTTGACGATGTACTTGACCAGCACAAAGAACGTTTCCTTCTGCACTATAACTTCCCTCCATTCTCTACAGGTGAAGCAAAGGCACAACGTGGTGTAGGTCGTCGTGAAATAGGTCACGGACACTTGGCATGGCGTGCATTAAAAGGACAGATTCCTGAAGATTATCCATACTGTGTGCGCGTAGTTTCAGATATACTTGAATCAAACGGTTCATCTTCAATGGCAACTGTATGTGCCGGAACATTGGCTCTTATGGACGCCGGTGTACCTATCAAGAATCCGGTATCAGGTATTGCAATGGGATTGATCAAAAATGCCGGCGAAGACAAATATGCCGTTCTTTCAGATATTCTTGGCGATGAAGACCACTTAGGCGATATGGACTTCAAGGTAACAGGTACTTGCAAGGGTATCACAGCTACACAGATGGATATAAAGTGCGACGGCCTTACTTACGATATTCTTGAGAAAGCACTGCTTCAGGCAAAACAGGGACGCGAATATATCCTCGGTAAATTGACTGAATGCATCGCTGAACCTCGTGCAGAACTGAAACCACATGCTCCACGTATTGAGACAATGACTATTCCTAAAGAATTCATTGGTGCGGTAATCGGTCCTGGAGGTAAGATTATACAAGGTATGCAGGAAGAAACCGGTGCAACTATCACAATAGAAGAAGTTGACAATGTAGGTCGTATTGAAGTATCTGCATCAAACAAGAAATCTATAGACGATGCAATGCGTATGATTAAAGGCATTGTCGCAGTACCGGAAGTAGGTGAAGTTTACACTGGTAAAGTTCGTTCTATCATGCCTTACGGTGCCTTTGTAGAATTCCTTCCTGGTAAAGACGGTCTGCTGCACATCTCTGAAATAGACTGGAAACGTCTGGAAACCATTGAAGAGGCCGGACTTAAGGAAGGCGACGATATAGAAGTAAAACTTCTTGAGATAGATCCTAAGACAGGTAAATTCAAACTTTCACACAAAGTACTGATACCTAAACCTGAAGGTTTTGAAGAAAATACCAAGAAACGTGAGAAAAAATCACAGCAGAAGTAAAATCTCCATATAAACAAAAAGGAATAACCCATAAACAGGTTATTCCTTTTTTATTTACCCTCTCAATAGTGTATCAATTACCATCCTTCATTTTGATGACCTTTAAGCGCAGAATTCAATTCTATTGCCGAAAGAGGAATTGGACGTAAATAGAATTTATCAGTTATCTGACCTACAGATACATCAGGATTATATTTTTCAACATACTCTGCAAGTTTTCCAGTCCTTACTAAATCTGCCCAACGATGATTCTCGCCAGCAAGTTCACGAGCACGTTCATTCAATATATAGTCAATATTCATTTCGCTTTCTTGAGCCGATGTAGCTTTTGCTCTTGTTCTGACTATATTAACATATCTCAATGCTCCGGACAGATTATCTGTTTTAATACAGGCTTCTGCAGCTATTAAATTTGTTTCAGCAAGTCGTGCAAGATAAATATCACGCATAGAAGAAGTTGTAGAGAAGACATCTTTACCGTTTTCTATATCATCAAACTTACGGAAACAAGGAAGGCCGAAAATATCTGAACGCATTTTCGAAACATAGGTAGTATTTGTCCCTGCATAATTCAATCCTTCTTCTTTTAACTCAATAACTTTAGCCTCAGCACGACTCTGCAATTCTGAACGCCATGTATCTACGTTATCCAATTCCCAAGATGGACAATAATAATATTGAACCTTACTTGTATTCTTCTTTGTCTCATCGTAATAATCCCAATAACTTTCGCGTAGCTCCATCATAAATGTAGCCTCATAACGTTCGTCCTGCGATGCATTATTTGTATTTGTATTAAATACTTCGTGCATCCATAATGTTGGTACAAGAGTAGAAGAAGTATATTTATGCCCGTCACTCTGACCATTCAGATAAGCACCGAAATGCGCCTGTTGCTTATTACCACTTTCTTTATCTTCAACAGTAGTAAGATCATATACAACAGAGAAAAGAACTTCATTATTACCCTCTCCTGCATTACTGAACAAAGTACTGTAATCCGTCGTCAGTGGTTGTCCTGCACCAGCTGCATCAGCAGCTGTAATAGCATCAAGGAAATCTTGATTATTATTGGAAATATACCCTCTTGACAAATATGCTTTAGCTAAATAATGATTGGCTGCTCGCTTGTTGAAAGTTCCATCTGTAGCTTCAGAAACCAAATCATCACTATTTGCTATACTTTTCAATTCAGAAATTATATAATCGTATGTATCAAGAGTTGAAGATCGTTCAACACTCTCCAAAATACCACTGACACGTTCTTTAATTAATGGTACTCCTCCAAACTGTTGCACAAGATTTAAATAGTATAATGCTCTAAGACCTTTAGCTTGCGCTACAACACCTTTTCTTGAATCATTTCCTTCTCCCCAATAGATCAATTCATTAGCCAATGAGATGGCTTTATAATGATCTGTATAGAAAGTAGTTACCGCATCGTTGGCACTGGTATAAGCATTACTGTACATATTACAGATATCAACCTGTGTTCTTCCAGAAGCAAATAAATCTGTTCCTCCTTCAAACAGCCACGGATCGCCACCATATATAGTGCGTAATGAACTGTAAGCTGCATTTTTTAGACTTTCATATCCTTGTTCTGTTCCGTAAAACTCAGGTCCAGGAACATTCGATTTCAAATCCTGGTCCAGAAAATCAGAACAACCTGTTAAAGCTGCAAACGATAAAATGGCAGCCAGTGTATATATTTTTTTCATAATCTTTCGTTTTATAATATTAGAATTTAACATTAAGACCTATCTGATAGCTGATTGAACTTGGTCCACCTGTACCATCGGAAATTGCAGCATCCGCCCACTCAGGATCAAATCCTTTATATTTTGTAAATGTAAATGGATTCAAAACATTCGCATATATTCTCAAATTCTGTATTCCAACCTTATTGATAAGATTCTTAGGGAATGTATAACCCAATGTGATATTCTTGATTTTCCAATAAGAAGCATCAACATAACAATTGGATTCAAATTCTTTATTTTTTCCTGTGTACCATCCTGTACCACCACCATGATTATAATTTGCATCATTAAATGGATATGGATATGAACCTACAATTGTACTTTCTGCAACTTTTGAAGCGTCTGAAGTCAAAGAAGCATAATCGCTTCCGTCCCAAGTATAGTTAAATACCGGTGCACCTTCAGGAATATAGAAATCCATAGACAGTTTATTACGTCCACGGTCTGAATAATCAGTAAATTCTTGCATAAACGGACTTAAAACTGTATGACCTTGTTTTGTATTTACAGTCATTGAGAAATCCCAATTTTTGTATGTCAATGATGTTGAAATGGTTCCTGTCCACTTCGGCATACCCTGACCTATTATCTGGCGGTCATCATCATTTATCTTACCGTCCATATTCACATCCTCGTATGTCATACAACCCTCAAAATAACCGTACCATTCACTCTTTGTTTTTGTTACCCCGTCAATAGTCAGTTTTTCGTTAGCCATAGCTTGTGTACATATACCAGTCTGTTTCAAGTCGTATGCGACATCAATAGGCTGCCCTATAAACCACCTTTGTGCACGCATATCTTCTTTCTTTCCCTGAAGCTCTAATATTTCATTATTATTCTTCGCAAAAGTGGCAGTAACATCCCAATAGAAATCTTTTGTCTGCAACAATATTCCTTTAAGCATTGCTTCCACACCTCTGTTTCGTACTTTACCTACGTTTGCAGTCATTTCACCCGTTGGTGTTCCTTGTTCTAAAAGAAGTTTCATATCCATTAGCAAATCTCTTGAATCTCTGTTATACCAGTCAACTGTACCCGAAATCCTTCCGTTTAAAAATGCAAAATCAAGACCTATGTTGAATTCGTTTGTTTTCTCCCATGAAAGCAATTCATTTACTACAGACGGACCAAAACCTTTGCCAAATCCGGAATAATAAAGTTGATTTGCAAGGAACATTGTTTCATAATTGCCTACAGAAGCATTATTACCGGTAACACCATAACTTGCACGAAGTTTCAAGTTGGTTATCCATGAAGCGTTATCTTTAATGAAATCTTCTTCACTTACTCTCCATGCAAGAGCGGCAGATGGGAACACACCCCAACGATGCCCATCAAGGAACTTAGAAGACCCATCCCAACGTGTTGATACAGTTGCGAGATATTTCCCTTTATATCCATAGTTCACACGCAGAGCATACGATAGCATTGTAGCTTTTCCATAATCACTGGAAACATTATTATAGTTGGCAGCTGAACCAAGATTATACCATAAAGTTTCAGCATTTACATCTTCACCTGTTATAGCATATTTTTCTGATTCTGTACCATACACACTAAATAATGCCATTGCGTTCAGATTATGATCTTCATTAAATGTTTTTACATAGTTCACCTGAGTATCCCATGTATAACCAAAAGACTGATTATTTGTAACTGTTGCTTTTGCTTTTCCAAGTCCTGTATTTTTATCGTACGTACTTGACTGTTCAGATGACAAGCCACCATAGTATTCACCTCTTCTGCTGGTAGATAACGTAGGAGAGAATGAAGTCTTTATTATTACATCATTTATAGGCTGATATTGTGCATACATTGTTGCAAGTAATCTATACCCCTTCGTCTTATCACTTGAATTCATGGCATCCATTATAGGAGATACAGAGCTTGAAAATCCGGCAGGGAAAGCGTCACTTGATGCCTGCCCGGGAGCAAGGTCATTTCCTGGCTGATAATTTAATTCACCTGTAGCCGAGTTATAAGGAAGCCAATACGGGTTAGCTCGAAAAGATTCTTGAACAGCACGTTTAGAGCCATAATCATAATTATATACAGCGATATTCGTTGTCATACCCATTGAGACCTTATTGTTGATCTTTCCATCAACTGCCAATTTAAGATTATAGCGTTGCATTTCATCACCCATTACACCATCTTCCTGCTGATATCCTAAACCTGCTCGATAAGAAACCTTTTTACCACCTCCGGAAACTTGAACAAAATGATTCTGCTGTGTACCGTCTTGTAACATAAGATCACTCCAGTCAGTATAGTCTTCAGTCAAAAACTGTTCACGCCTTTTAACTGATATAGCATTACCTTTATCATTCCAAATAGCCAACATATAATCAGGTGTAATCTCCAAAGGCATTCTACCGTCAATTATTGATATCGCACCATTTGTTTCAACAGGTGTTGCGTATTTCATATAACGATAAGCAGCCCATTCTGTACCATCCATAAAATCCGGCATTCGAGCTACTGTTTTATATCCTGCATAACCATCGTATGTAACAGTAGTACGCATATCATCACCAACTTTTGCCTGTTTTGTAGTAACAATGACTACACCATTCGTAGCCCTTGAACCATAGATAGCTGTAGAAGATGCATCTTTAAGGATATCAATCTTCTCAATATCCGATGGATTTAAGAAATTTATATCATCGCAAATAACTCCATCAACTACAAATAACGGACTGGTACTGCTACCTAAAGTACTTTTACCACGAATTGCAATATTAAAACTTTCTCCAACACGGCTTGATGACTGACTAATATCAACACCTGCCACTTGTCCCTGCAATGATTCCATTACCGTAGATGCACCTTTTCCCGCAAGAGCTTTATTGTCAACACTTCCTATTGATCCTGTCAAATCTGACTTTTTCTGTACACCATATCCTACAACAACAACCTCATCAAGCGATTGAGAATCTTCAATCAATACCACCTTTACGTCATCTTGAGAATTTACAGTTATAGTCTGAGTAACATAACCAATAAAAGATATCTGAATTTTAGAGCCAGACTGTACATTCATACTAAAACGTCCCTCTAAATCAGTAATAACTCCATTTGTAGTCCCTAACTCTACGATATTTGCACCTATAATAGGTACATCGTAACCGTCAACCACAATACCTGTAATTTGTCGCTCCTGTGCAAAAGCAACCAAACATAGCATATTCACTATAAGAACAGCCAATGTTTTCTTAGTTAGATTCTTAAAGTTCATAAATGTCTTTTTTTAATAGTTATTAATTTTATAAAGGCTAGCGATTATGTCACAAAAGTAATGGATTATACTATGATTTATGTGGAATAATAGTTTTATGATGTGGAATATCTGTTTATTTTGTATGTGTAAAAAATAATCAGCCAATAAATATGAATATTCCACAACTTACTGGCTGATTGATTATTAATTATATATTAGACTTTACTATTACAAATTCAAATACCTCTTGGCATTGTTATAAGAGATGTCATTGACCATCTGTCCGAGGAACTCTATCTCGGATGCCGGCAATTCGCCTCTTTCAACATCATCACCTATCAGGTTACAGAGAATACGGCGGAAATACTCATGACGCGGATAGGAAAGGAAACTGCGCGAGTCTGTAAGCATTCCAACAAAACGGCTCAAAAGACCAAGAACTGAAAGACAGTTCATCTGTTTCTGCATTCCGTCCTTCTGGTCAAGGAACCACCAGCCGGAACCGAACTGGATCTTGCCGGCAACAGGACCCTGCTGGAAGTTACCGATCATCGTGCCGATCACCTCATTGTCCGCGGGATTAAGGTTGTAAAGAATGGTCTTGGCAAGTTTGTTGTTATAGTTCAGACGGTCAAGGAACTTAGACATCGACTTGGAGGTGTTGAAGACACCGATTGAGTCAAAGCCTGTGTCAGGACCTAATTTCTCATACATGCGGCGGTTGTTGTTTCTTATTGCTCCGTAGTGGAACTGCTGGGTCCAACCTTTTTCATAATCCATCTCCGCGAAAACGACAAGCATCGCAGACTTGAACTTGAGGATTTCCTCGTTGGTAAGCTCTTTACCGCCATATACCTTGTTAAAGATTGCGTTGATTTCGGCTTCGGTATAGTCCTCGGCATAGAACTCTTCTATGCCGTGGTCGGAAAGACGGCAGCCCATACCGGCGAAGAAGTCATGACGATTCTTCAAGGCGTCAATAAGGTCGTTGAATGTACTGATGGAGACCGATGACACTGAAGACAGTTTCTCTACGTAGCCGCGGAAGTCTGACGCGTTCTCTACGGCCATGGCCTTGTCAGGACGCCAGGCCGGAAGAACCTTTACCTTGAAACCGCTTTCTGCTATTGTCTTATGATATTCCAATGTATCGACAGGATCGTCTGTTGTACAGACTGTCTCTACATTGTAGCGTTCCATGAACTTACGGGCTGTATAGTCAGGGGTTGCAAGTTTGGCGTTACATTCGTCGAATATCTCACGGGCTGTCTTAGGCGAAAGAAGCTTATCTATTCCGAAAGCTGTCTTAAGCTCGAGATGGCTCCAGTGGTAAAGAGGATTTCTCATTGTGTAAGGAATGGTCTCTGCCCATTTCTCGAATTTCTCCCAGTCGGAAGTGGACTTGCCGGTGATGTATTCCTCATCCACTCCGTTGGTTCTCATGGCTCTCCATTTGTAGTGGTCGCCGCCAAGCCAGATTTCTGTGATGGAGGAGAATTTATAGTCGTCTGCTATCTTCTTTGGTTCAAGATGGCAGTGATAGTCGATTATCGGATTGTGTTTTGCAAAATTGTGATACAGATACTTCGCCGTGTCTGAATACAGCAGAAAGTCTTCATCCATAAAATTTCTCATGATTCGTATGTTTTTTTATTATTATTTTTTTTAATTATTTCCTGACATCTGAGGTCAGACTCTTAACGGTGAACCAGCTCAATATGTAAGCTACCGAAGCTACGAGAAACACTATCATGTATCCGGCCTGGATTCCCTCAAAGCCGAGGAAGGACATATTGCTCTCGCGTGAATAGGTGAACAGGATACCGGAACCCTGGTTGAACAGGAAACTGCCAAGACCTCCGACCATACCGGCAAGACCGGTAAGCGTAGCTACAACTGATTTGGGGAAGAGGTCGCTTACAAGAGAATATGCGTTGGCACTCCAGCTCTGGTGTGCGGCTCCTATTATACCGATGATGATGATGGGATACCAGCATGAGTGTACTCCGAGGAACGGGGCTATTATTCCCAACAGTGGGAAGAGCGAGTAAACGAACATGGAGGTGATACGTCCGCCGAACGGGGAAAGGCCTTTCTTGTTGACAAGGAAGGTAGGAAGGTAGCCTCCTATTATCGAAAGCATGGTGATAAGATAAAGGGCGAAGATCAGTATCATACCCATAAACGAGTCGGAACTGTAGCCGTAGATATCCTTAACGTATGCAGGTGCCCAGAAAAGGAAGAACCACCACACTCCTTCGGGAAGGAATCGAGAGGCAAAAATTGCCCAGGTATGGCGATAGGCGAAATACTTGAAGATATTTATCTTTTCCTTTGGCTCTTCCGTAGGTTTTGGCTCATTCTCCGCCTTATTCTCGTCCTGACGTATGTAGTCGAGCTCGAGCTTGTTCATGCGTTTGTTGTTGTCCGGTGCCTCGTATGTCTTAAGCCAGATTCCCAACCAGACGAAGCCCAAAAGGCCGATGATAAGGAAGGACATCTCCCAACCCCAGAAACGGGCGATTACCGGTATTGTGAACGGGGCGAGCATGGCGCCTATCTGTGAGCCTGAATTGAAAAGACTGGTGGCAAAGGCGCGGTCTTTCTGGGGGAAATAGGCGGAGATGGTCTTGTTGGCGCACGGGAAGTTGCCGGCCTCGCCTACCGCAAGCACACAACGCGCGATAAGGAAAAGCCACATACTGACTGTAGATATGCCCATCATGGCTGTTCCGGCGTTTCTCGCTATCTCGATATGTTCGCGGGCTCCGGCGAAAGTGGCTGACCAGCTGTCGAGTACGATGCCGGCTGTGGCGATGCCGCAAAAGGCGTGAAGGCAGGCACCCAAAGACCAGAGGGCGATGGCCCAGGAATAGCCTTTCTTGATGCCAAGATAATCGACTGTCCTTCCGGCGAAGAACATGGCGATGGAATAGACAAAGGAGAAACAGCCCGTAATGGTACCGTAGTGTACGTCGGTCCAGCCGAATTCGGGAGAGATGAAGTCTTTCCAGGTCAGTGAAAGGACCTGGCGGTCAAGATAGTTTACCGTGGTAGCGAAAAAGAGTAAAGAGCATACATACCAGCGGTAATTTGTCATTTTATTGTTGTTCATTTATGTCAATTAAGATTTAAAAATTAAGAATGAAGAATTAAGAACTCAAAAACTAAAGAACTAAAACTTAAAGTATCACACCGGTCTTGAATATGGATATCTCACGGTAATTGTTTATCTCGTTCTTTACGTATGCGCCCGAACAGGCTGATATGACAAAGTTGAAGAACTCGTCAAGCACCTCTTCCTTACTCTTGCCTTCAACCAGAACACCGGCATTGAAATCCATCCAGCGGCTCTTGCGGTTATAAAGATTTGAGTTGGTCGAAATTTTTGCTGTAGGTACGAACGTTCCGAATGGGGTTCCGCGGCCTGTGGTGAAAAGTACCATGTGACATCCGGCAGAAGCGAGTGCTGTACTTGCGACAAGGTCATTGCCGGGAGCACTCAGGAGGTTTAGGCCGTGAGCTGATATACGGTCGCCATATTCCAGCACATCAATCACTGCACTGGAGCCTGATTTCTGCGTACAGCCGAGAGATTTCTCCTCAAGTGTGGAGATACCTCCAGCCTTGTTTCCCGGTGACGGATTCTCATATATCACCTGGTCATTCTTTATGAAATAGTTCTTGAAATTGTTTATCAGGCTGACTGTCTTGTGGAAAGTTTCCTCGTCCTTACAACGGTCCATGAGAATTGTCTCCGCGCCGAACATTTCAGGCACTTCTGTAAGTACGCATGTGCCGCCGTATGACACAAGACGGTCGGAGAACAGACCGAGCAGAGGATTGGCGGTGATGCCGGAGAAGCCGTCTGAGCCGCCGCATTTGAGACCTATTCTCAATTTGGATACAGGCTGTTCTGTCCTTACATCTTTCTTTATATTCTCATAGAGGTCCATAAGGATCTCCATACCTGCAGATATTTCATCCTCCACTTTCTGGCATTCCAGGAATTTTACACGGTCGCTGTCATAATCGCCGAGCATTGTCCTGAAGGCAGAGACCTGATTGTTCTCGCAGCCTAATCCAAGGACCAATACGCCGCCCGCGTTAGGATGAAGAACCATGTCGCGAAGTATCTTGCGGGTATTTTCGTGGTCTTCCGAAAGCTGGGAGCAACCCCAGTTGTGTGTATAGGCATGGATACCGTCGAAATTGTCGGCTTTATCGCCCGCCGTCTTTTCGTTGAACAGCCTGACAAGCTCGTTCGCCACTCCGTTCACACAGCCTACTGTGGGGACTATCCATATCTCGTTACGGATTCCGACATCGCCGTTCTTCCTTTCATAGCCCTTGAACCAGACCATGCCTTCAGACTTGAATGAGGGTACCTCTGCAGGATTGTAGGTATAGTCCTTTATCTCGCCAAGAAGGGTACGGATATATTTCTCGTTGATAAGGCTTCCGGCGGATCTGTCTTCCTTGAGCGAACCGATGGGGAAACCGTATTTAACCACAACGTCTCCCGTATGGAAATCCTGAAGGGCTATCTTGTGTCCGGCAGGAACATCATCCTTCAGGGTAATGCTGCGGCCGTCAACAACGATTTCTGTTCCGGCAGAAAGGTCGGACAACGCAACAGCGACGTTGTCCTTACTGTTTATATGAAGTATATTTTCCATCAGGGACTTATTTTACGTATTCCTTTACCATTTCATACATGCCTTTCTCTTCAATTCCCTTTAGCATATCTGCCACCATGTCTGTCAGACCGGGGATATTGTTGAGGTTTTCTTCCCAAACGAAATCGGCGGCAAGTACCTTCTCTGCTACTGCATGAAGGTCGGAAAGGGTCCAGGCGTTCTTAACATATTCCACGATTTCAGGAGCGTCGTTAGGAACGATTTCTGCACCGTCGGAACGTTTGCCGCCTTTGTAATATACGATAAGCGCGGCAAGACCGAGAACGATTCCGTATGGAAGCTCGCCCTTACGGCGGAGATATTCCTTGACTGAAGGGAGGTCACGGGCAGTAAACTTAGGGAATGCGTTGAGCATGATTGATGTTACCTGATGGTCAACAAAAGGATTCTCGAAGCGTTCAAGAACGCTTGCGGCAAATGCCTTGAGCTCGTCTTCAGGTAGGTTGAGTGTCTGCATCAGTTCCTCGTACATGGCCTTGCGGATATACTTGCCGATGACTTCGTCCTTACATGCGTCGCGTACGATGTCGATACCAGAAAGGTATGTGACCGGTGAAAGGATTGTATGGGTTCCGTTAAGGAGTGTGACCTTACGTTCGTGGTATGGTTTCTCGGAAGGCACGAACAGCACGTTAAGACCGGCCTTGTTTGCGGGGAACTCTGCGGCAACGCTTTCAGGAGCCTCGATTACCCAAAGATGGAAGGCCTCGCCCTGAACAACTAAGTTGTCGTCATAACCGAGGTGTTCCTTGATCTCGTTGATGGTCTTTCTCGGAAATCCGGGTACGATACGGTCAACGAGTGTGGCGTAAACGCCGCAGGCCTGTTCGAACCAGGTCTTGAATTCTTCGCCGAGGTTCCACAGTTCAATATACTGGTAGATAGTTTCCTTAAGCTTGTGTCCGTTAAGGAAGATAAGCTCGCACGGAAAGATTATAAGACCCTTGTCCATGGCTCCGTTGAAGTAATTGTAACGGTGATAGAGGAGTTGGGTTAGTTTTGCGGGATATGAGCTTGGAGGGGTATCCTCAAGACGGCATGAAGGGTCGAATGTGATACCGGCCTCTGTAGTATTTGAGATTACAAATCTCATTTCCGGCTGTTCTGCCAGTGAAAGATATGACTGGTATTCCGTATAAGGATTGAGGCAGCGGCTGATGACGTCTATCAACCTGTAGGAGTTGATTACCTCGCCTTTCTCAAGCCCCTGGAGGTTGACATGGTAAAGACAGTCCTGACTATTTAGCATGTCGATCATTCCTTTTTCTATTGGCTGGACAACTACAACGCTGCTGTTGAAATCTGTCTTCTCGTTCATGTTGGAAATAATCCAGTCAACAAAACATCTCAGAAAATTACCTTCACCGAACTGAATGATGCGCTCGGGACGGACAACCTTTAAGGCTGTCTCTTTATTTAATGCTTTCATAATGTAAAGAAATTAAATTGTATTTTTAGTGTTTATTCATATCCGCAAAAATATTTATATACAACGACAAACATGTGTAATAATCGTTCATTATGTTGTAATTTTTGTTTCTTTCGTTTTCTTCATTCCACAGCTGTCAATCAATCATTCCACACGTGTCAAACGAACATTCCACAGCTGTCAAACAATCGTTCCACACGTGTGGAACGATGAACATTTCTAAAAGAAAACAGAGGTGCATCTCTAAAAATACACCTCTGCAATAAAATAAACCAATCTTAAAAGTAATCCATCTGTAGGAGGAGTCCTTTATTTTGTAATTCTGAACCAGTCAACATCAGTCCATCCACCATCGTTTGTCCTTATGGCAGGACGAGTACAGAACATTCCAACTTTGGCACCTATCCACTTACCCTCTCTTGCCTGAAAGCTGTTTCCAAGTTTCCTGTATTTTTTACCGTCAAGGCTATAACTGAAATCACACATAACAAGAAGGTCATGTCCGCCCTCGCTCTTGTCTATCTTCTTTCCGTCACAACTGAACTTGACACGAAGATATACCGTATTTTCAGAAAGTGAGACAGTAGCATTTTTGGTTTCAGGTGTACCCTTGTCGGAATTCTTACATTCCACCTGAGAAAGTTCGAGTCCATTGTCAGTATTTTCTATAATCAAACCCGAATAATCAAGTCCCATCACCAGAAGACCGGTACGTTCGCCTTTATATTTAGGTGAAGGGCTGAATTTAAGTTTCATGGTAGCAGTGAAATTCTTTGCCGGAGTTTTCTGAAGCAGAAGGTTTGCCACATTCCAAAGATTTTTATATTCCTCCACTACCGGATATGAATAAAGACGCACAAAACTCTTGTCGCCGGCATAATAAGCCCATTTTTCATTTATGTTGGAATGCCATTGCCACTGTGGCGAAAGAATAAAACCATCAAACTCATCACTTTCCTGGGGAGTACATATAGGATATGTTTTTCCTACATTTGGTTTCTTATATGTAGTGACAGGCTCACCACAACCGTCGCCATCCTTATCAATTCCTATTACAGGCCAACCATCTTTCCACATCATAGGCTGCAAATGAACAAGACGTCCGTATGCGCCAACATCCTGAAAATGCAAGAACCAGTCCTCGCCTGTCTGAGTATCGACCCATGCACCCTGATGAGGACCGTTCACATCGGTATCTCCCTGTGCAAGTACTGTACGCCATTCGTACGGACCATATACATTCTTCGAACGAAGAACTACCTGCCACCCTGTAGCCACACCACCGGCCGGATGGAAAATATAATAATATCCGTCTTTCTTATAAAATTTAGGTCCTTCACAAGTCCTATGTTCTTCATGTCCGTCAAATACAATACGTGACTGAGTAATAGCCTTGTCTGCGTTAGCATTCAGTTCACATACTGAAATTACACTGTTAAAACCGGCACGGCTGGCCGCGTATGCATGTACCATATATACCTTGCCGTCATCGTCCCATAAAGGGCATGTATCGATTATTCCTTTACCGGGTTTTACCAGCACAGGTTCTGTCCATGGTCCTTTCGGGTCTTTTGCTTTCACCATAAAAGCTCCCTGGTCAGGATCTCCCCAGAAGATATAAAACTCACCGTTGTGATAACGGATACTCGGAGCCCATACACGATTACCATGCTCAGGACGCTCAGGAGTATGTAGCGGAGTCAGTTCGTATGGTACAGCAGCACCTATTATAGTCCAGTTTACCAGATCTTTGGAGTGAAGTATCTGAAGTCCGGGTAAACAGTTGAAGCTGGAAGATGTCATATAATAATCATCACCGACACGACACGCATCCGGATCGGAATAATCAGCATACAATACAGGATTCTTGTACTTACCGTTTCCAAGGTCGGACACCCATACCTGAGAAACATATTCTGTGTTTTGCGCGACAACAGGCATGACAGACAAAGCAGCCATACCAATAATAGTTTTCAAAATACCCATGATATTAAATCTATATGTCAAAAAAATTAATAAATAATCTTCACTTCAACCGGATTTTCAAGTTCACGTTTCCATTCGTTCATATAATCAAACCATGCAGAAGAATTCTCAAAACCGAACTTTTCTTTTCGGGACGTAAACATGGTATAATATCTGAAGTAAGTTTCGCCCGGTGCGGATATTATGTAAAGAAAGTTATCTTTGTCGCTCACTTCATCTTTTACATACTTGCGTGGAATAAAAGTGGCGATGCCAACAGTTTCCTTTGCGTATTTCACTGTATCATTAACAGGCCAGTGCCTTCCCCAACTGCCCACAAGCCCCTTATGGTCGGAATAAGAAACTGTTTCTGTCCCCATTATATTCTGAACGCCTGTACAAAACACCTCGTTTTTCAGAGGACTGCAGAAATACGTGTCAACTATCAGATCTCTGTGTCCGGCATAAAGAGTATATCTGTTAGTCATATTGAGCAAGGAGTTCTGGTATTCCCATCCTTCAACCTTGACTTCTGCAATGACACGTACAGGCCCCTTAGCAAGGATTCGTTCCGTACGGAACGCAACAGGTTCAATATGCGATGCTTTTTCCCCGTTCCATCCTTTCAATGCTCCTACTCCACAACTGTTGCCAACCATAAGAACATCATCGCCGAAACCTCGTGCCAGCTGTTCATCATCAGGATAAAACTGACTTTCTTCAAGTTCAAGCCCTTTGCTGAATTTACCATACGGATCAACTGTCTGTTTGGCATTGAAATAAATACGATATCCCACAAGTTCTGACTCGAACATCGGTCCGTGACCATGAATCATATTGTAAAAATTCACGTCTCCCGGAACAGTCACCGAACGTATCTCCGCATGTTTTTCTTTCTTGGTATCGCGGGCAAGCATTGTCGCAAATACACGTTGAGGATACTGTCTTACGATTCTTTCATCACTTAAAGACAGTTCTATTCGCTTAATTTCTTTTGCAGAAATATCTACCACGAAAGCCAATTCATCGGGTACGTAATCAGAGTCCATATCATCTAACTGGGAAGGAACTTCCCTAATACCATCTATGACTTTTGCCGATAGCACGGTAAATCCGGCACGTAGATCCTTTATCTTTACACATACAGGGACATCTTTCAACTCTTTGTCCAATACATTATTAAGTTCAAGATAAACAGTTTTTACTGATTGCCCCATAAGAGAAAAACAACAGAATGTCAGAAGAAAAATACACAGTCTTGTTTTCATAATAATTACGATTATTCAAAAATATAGCTCTTTGCATCCAAATTTACAAAATAAGAATGCAAAGAGCAAATTATAAAACCACATTATAAATATCACTGAAGCATAAACTACCGCCGGTATAGTATCAATTATGGAATTCTTCTCCGTTTACCTTGACATTCTTGGCAAATCTGACCTTCAACATTTCACCGTACGTCTCCACATTAGCATCGTCTATTGTAACGTTTTCCGCCTGACTTATCTCAATACCGGATTTTGCGTTTGTAATGTTAACGTTCTTTATGTCAATATTACGTATAGGCATTTCAGGGAGGCCGTTGAAAAACATTGCGCGTCCTACTCCATTAGCCGTTATGCCGGATATATAAATATCACGGAACGCAGGAGTTTCCTCAGTTACTGGAGGTATGGCTGTTTTCATACGTGCAGCCAACTCTTCTTCGGTTTCTTCACCTGCACCTTTTCCACCATAGAATAAATCAAATAATAGAGCCTCGTGCGGAATATCTATCATGTTAATATTGTGTATATGAATATTCTCCACAACACCGCCACGACCGCGTGTACTCTTGAAACGTAAACCGACGTCTGTTCCGAGGAAAGTACAGTCGGACACATAAATATTTTTTACACCACCTGACATTTCACTTCCAACAACAAACCCGCCATGTCCGTGCAGAACTACATTATTCTTCACAATAACATTCTGACATGGCTCGCCACGTTTACGTCCGTCCTCATCTTTACCTGATTTTATACATATAGCATCATCTCCGGCATCAAACACATTGTCAATAATCAAAGCATAATTGCATGACTCCAAGTCAAGAGCATCACCATTCTGCGAATACCACGGATTAAACACCTTGACATTCTTTATAGTGATATGTTCGCATGAAAGCGGATGCAGACACCAGCTTGGAGAGTTCTTGAATGTAACACCTTCAAGGAGTACTTTCTTGCTTTTAACTATATTAAGCAATACCGGACGTAACCAGGGACGTATCTCATTCCATTCTTCATCTGTTTCTATACCTTCAGGATTATTGAATTCCTTGCAGGCTTTAGCACCTTTCAGTGAACCTTCTGTAGGATACCACACATCCTTCTCCACTACTCCTCCTGTTGCCAATAATGATTTCCATTGCGAATCGGTCATTTTTCCTTTTTTCACCGGACGCCAACTGTCACCTGAACCATCGAAAACACCGGAACCGGTAATAGCTATATTTTCTGCATTCCAAGCAGATATCGGAGACTGACAGCGACGTGTCTCCATTCCTTCAAAAGATGTTTCAAGTATAGGATAGGCATTGAAATCATCAGTGAAAAGTACCAACGCATTCTTCTCGGCATGAAGATTAACGTTACTTTTCAATTCAATAGGACCAGTAAGCCATAATCCTGCCGGAATAATCACTTTTCCGCCACCTTTAGAGTTCACTTCCTTGATTGCATTATTAATAGCTTCGGTATTTAAAGTCTTTGCATCTGCTACAGCCCCAAAGTCTGTGATACTTACAGAATATTCCGGGAAGGAGGGTTGTTCTACACGTGCCATCTCAAAAGGTAATCCATCATATACAGACATATCTATGCATTCGACGGATGAGGTCACATCCTGCTTCTGCTGTGCACATGACAGCGGTACTATAGCCGCTGCCAACACAATGATATTCTTAAACAGTTTATTCATGATTATTGATTTATAGTGTTTAACTGACCGCAAATTTATACAATCAAAGGTCCAATATTGTGTATTAATTGACTTATAAATAGTAATTTCTGTTACAATACAAAAAAAATGTAATTATTCTTTCATCAATATAAATCTTTTACAAGACTATTATAATAAACTTCAAGATTTGTATATTCCTTACTCAAATTATACTTGGCACTGTCATCAACATTCTTGTCAAGACCTTGTTTTTCCTCCCATTCATCAGGCATTCCGTCACCATCCGAATCAGGCAAGATTGTTCCGCCGGAATATTCAGGCCATCCACCTACATCATTGGCATTATCTATAATTCCCAAACTACTACCATTACTTCCGTTGGCTGTATAATCACCATTCTGTACATTATTCACAATTCTTGTATCCACAGCATCACGTTTGAATGAAGCTCCAGCTTTAGAGAGTACGGAATTGTAAGCGTCTTTGGCAGTCTGAGTAAAGTCCTCTACATCCTCTGAAATTAAAAATTCTTCACTGTTTTTTATTGCATCTATGCCACCATCCGGCAATGGAATGCCTTTGTCATTAGGCTGAAGCCCAACCCAATTATCACTATTAACATTATCTATCAACGACTGGTAAGCAGGATTCAGCACAGGACAAGAGCCATCAAATACATTGCCATGAAGATAGAAATTTCCCCAAGTTCCTTTTTCATTAGTATTTTTGCCATCATCAGCATTTGGAGAAAATATACGATTTATAAGAACCTTCTTTTCATTCGTAGATGGCCCTGGTTTATAATAGTTATTTACAAAGTTATAACTACCTCCTTCACCGGCATATCCTCCATTGGTAGGGCCCCAATTATAAAACACATTATTTCTGATATCAACTTTTTCATTCTCCGGTTTACCGGTATAACGACTACCACATAACCTTGGAGTACGACTGCTGTGATGAGCTATCAGATTATGATGAAAAGTAGCAGGCGAACCTCCCCATATTCCTCCATATCCGTGAGCCCCTTTATCATGTAAAGATTTTGCCAGACTCTCACTGATAATACACCACTGCATTGTGAAATTAGTATTATCATAAAATGATGAACATTCATCTGTACTCCAGCTCATTGAACAATGGTCAATAATTATATTCTTACGTTCCTTACCCCACATAGCATCAGCTCCGTCTGCTTCGCTACCTGAGAGACTATCCGATCCCATACGACAACGAATAAATCGAATTATTACATTATCTGCTTTTACAGATAACGGATGACCTTTCAGACAAATACCATCACCCGGGGCAGTCTGGCCGGCTATAGTCAAATCTCCATTTCTTATCGCGAGTTCACTTTTGAGTTCGATAATTCCACTCACAGTAAAGACAATAGTACGAGCTCCTGACTGTGAAACAGCCCAGCGCAAAGAGCCTTCTGTATTATTATCTTCTAAAGAATTAACAGTCAGCACTTTACCTTCCGCGCCACCTTTAGTATATGCTCCGGCACCGTATGCTCCAGGAAAAGCAACAATTTTAGTACGGTCAGGAGTTTCATATTCATGTAGTGAATCTGAATCCTCTCCAACATTTTCCGATTCATCATCATTATGCATAGGATTCTCAGAACAAGCCATTACATTTACAGTTGTAAATATAAGGCAGAACAAAAGATTAATAAAATACCACATAAGAACATATTTTAATATTAACTAATAATCAACATAACCGAACTCAAATAATAAGATTACAAATTTATCATAATATAGGTTTATCATCATTTCTTAAATAGCCAAATAAATTATATCAGGAACTAAATAATGCTACATGGCTTTTATGTGTTTAAACATAGCATCCACAAATACTACCAAATACAAGATATTTGTTCTTCAATCGCAAAAATGCTACATTTAATTATAACTAATGTGGATATATTGGTTTATAAATGACAAAAAATGGTTTTTTACAATTTTTCTACAAAAAACGAGCTGCCCGAAGATCACTCCCCAGACAGCCCCAATCATCTAATTATCACACTAGATAATGATAACAGTTAATTTTATATGAAATGATTGTGTGTGTGTTTCACAATTATTATTCTCCTCTACCTCCTCCAAGAGCCTGGTAGAGACTTATCACGCTTTGTATCTCTGTAAAGCGGTTTGCCACTTGTGTAAGTTGGGCATTTAGCAATGAGTGGCGAGCAGTCAATACTTCAAGATAATTTGTTGTTCCGTATTCCATAAGCAAAGACGTACTGGCTACAGTCTTTTCCAAAGCCGATACTTGTTTTTGATAAAGATCAGTTTTAGATTTGCATGACTGATATGCTGTAAGCGCATCGTTCACCTCGGCTCCGGCATTCAACAATGTCTGTTGGAAATTCAGACTGGCTTCTTCCTGTTGTGCCTTTGCAATACGAAGCTGGGCAATGTTCTGTCCACGATTGAACAAAGGCAAAGTAAGTTGTCCTACCGCATTAGCTATAAACTTAGCCGGATTAACTATTACCGATCCGGCAAGATTTGTCCATCCTGCAGTTCCACTAAGAACTATTGAAGGATAGAAAGCAGAACGAGCCTGATTTGTTACATAAAATGCTGCTTCAAGTGAACGTTCTGCAGAACGTACATCAGGACGGTTTGACAACATTTGCAATGGAACTCCCACAGACAAGTTCTCAGGCATTACCTGATCAGCTAACTTACCACGTTCATAATTACGTGGAGTTTCTGCCAGCAATAGAGCCAAACTATTCTGAGTCTGATTTATCTGTTCTTTCAAATCTATTACAGATGTCTTTACACTATAGTACGTAGCTTCCATCTGAGATACACCAGCCTCATTATATTGTCCGGCATCCATAAGCGCACGTGCTGCATTCACAGTTTCTTTCCATGCAGTTTCTGTCTCCTGCGACAATGCTAACTGTTCGTCAAGCATAAGAAGTGTATAATATGTATTAGCCACACTTGCTATCAATTGAGAACGTACAGCCTGCTTATAATCAATGCTTTGGGCATATAATGCCTGAGCCTGTTTCTTGGAATTGCGCATACGTCCGAAAATATCAAGTTCCCAACTTGCTGTGACAGGGAGCTGATATGATTTTGTAGCTTTCTGACCATCGAAACTGCTGATTGTTCCCTGCGGAGCCAAAGCGAATGAAGGCAGAAAGGCAAGCTTAGAAGCAAGAAGTGTGGCTTTCGACTCTTCTATTCTCAATTGAGCAGACTGATAATCGGTATTGTTCTGTAATGCCTGTTCTATTAAGGTCTGCAAATGAGGATCTGTGAAAACCTCTTTCCAATCAGAATTGCCGAAATTCAGTGTATCCGCAACCTCCACCTTTTCTCCGTACAGGCTGTCAGGAACAGTCTCAGCAGGTTTATATTTTGTATATATACCACAGCTGCTTAACATTGCAGCTGCAGTAGTGAGTATTATTAATTTCTTCATGTGTTATTCTTTTAATGATTATACCTGTTCATCATTTTTGAAAGCATTTCTCTCTTCAAGACTGCGCTCATGTTCTAATTTAAACTGTGCATCCCCTTCCACTTGCATAGGTTTACGGATTTTCTCCTGAAGATACTCAAACGTGATATAGAACACTGGAACCACAAAAAGAAGAGCCAAAGTACCAATAAGCATACCACCGACAACACCTGTTCCCAAAGAACTGTTACCATTTGCTCCGGCACCTGTAGCAAACATAAGCGGAATCATACCGAAAATCATTGTCAATACGGTCATCAGGATAGGACGAAGACGGGCCTGTGCTGCAGAATATGCAGATTCTATAATACCCATTCCCCTACGACGACGTTCCAATGCATATTCCGTAATAAGTATGGCTGTTTTGGAAAGCAGACCAATCAACATAATCACACCTGTCTGAAGATAGATATTGTTTTCAAGTCCGAACAACTTGGCAAACAAGAAACTACCCATCAAATCAAATGGCACTGAGAATATAACTGCCAACGGAACAAGGAAACTTTCATAAAGACATGAAAGGATAAGATATATAAGAACGACACATATTATATATATAAATACAGTCTGAGAACCGCCACTCTGTGATTCCTCACGTGCGATACCACCATATTCATATCCATAACCGGTAGGAAGAGTCTGAGCGGCAACTTCTTTGATCGCATTCTGTACTTCACCTGTTGAATATCCGGGTTGTGCATTAACATTTACGTTTATAGAACTGTAAAGGTTGAATCGTTTTGCAACTTCAGCACCCATTACATTTCTCAATGTTACAAACTGACCTAAAGGTGCCATTTCTGTACCATTACGTACATACATATTATTAAGAGACTGCTCGTCAAGACGATACTCTGGTGACGCCTGGAGCATTACACGATATACCTTACCAAATTCATTGAAGTTTGAAACGTATGAACCACCACAGTAACTACCCAAAGCAGAAAGCACATCCGACGGAGATATTCCTGCTCGTTTACACTTGGCTGCATCAATATCAACTGCTATCTGTGGGAAGTTCATGGCGTAAGAAGTATATGCCATAGCTACCTCAGGACGTTGATTCAATACACCGAGGAAATTCATTACATGGTTGAAGAACACCGACATATCACCTCCGGTCTTATCCTGCATATACAATTCTACAGAGTTACCCATACCGTAACCAGGAATCATACCAGTCTGGAAGCAGAAGATCTGAGCCTCTTTGATTTGAGCAAACTGTGCATTCATCCTCGCCATTACTGCATCGGCTGAATGTTCTGCTCCCTTACGTTCATCCCATGGTTTAAGATCGACAATACATGAAGCGTATGATGTACCCTGACCTGAAATAAGACCATAACCTGATGTAGCACTGAAGTTTTCAACTTCCGGTGTATTTTTCAGTATATCTTTTACCTTTTCCAACACTTTGACAGTCTCTGCAAGAGTGCTACCTGGTGATGTACTTATATTTACCATAACAGTTCCTTGGTCTTCCTGTGGAACAAGACCTGTTTTGGTAGTCTTCATAAAGAATACTAGCAATATTACAGATACAATAAGTGCGGTCCAAACCATCCATCTGTGATGGATGGCAAACATTACACCTTTCTTATACTTGTTCATTGTAGCATTGAAAGAAGCATTATATGCTGCTTTCACACGACCATTAAAACTCTTGGGACTTTTTTGTCCGTCAGACGGTCTCATCATTATGGCACAAAGAGCAGGACAAAGAACCAAGGCACAAATCATAGACAAACCTACTGAAGTAGCCATTGTGATACCAAACTGAGTATAGAATATACCAGATGTACCGCCCATGAACGTTACAGGGATAAACACAGCCATAAACACACATGTACATGAAATAACGGCCATAGTTACATCACTCAACGCATCTTTTGTTGCCAGATATGGAGAAGTGTAACCTGAATCGAATTTCTCTTGTACAGCCTCTACCACCACTATGGCATCATCCACCACGGTACCGATAGCAAGCACAAGCGCAAACAGAGTAAGGATGTCTATACTGAAACCTGCTGCAACAAGACAGGCAAACGTACCGATAAGAGATACAATGATTGAAATAGAAGGTATCAATGTACTCTTGAAATCCTGCAAGAAGAAGTAAACCACAAGAATAACAAGTATGATTGCTATTACAAGTGTTTCCACAACGTTGTGAATAGATGCATAAAGGAAGTCATTCGAACTCATCATCTGAACGAACTCAACACCGGGAGGAAGAGCCTCAGACATTTCTTCCAGTCGTTTTGTTATGGCTTCATTAACTTCAGTAGCATTAGCACCAGCGACCTGGAAAGTAAGGAAAGTCACGCCCGGACGGTCATTTACTTCACCATGGAAACTATATGACAATCGTCCTAATTCAACTTTGGCAATATCCTTGAGTCGAAGAACAGAACCGTCATCATTCGAACGTATCACAATATCCTCAAACTGTTCTACCGATTTAAGACGTCCTTTATATTTCAGAGCATATTGAAATACATTTGGAGAGTTCTCGCCAAGATTACCTGCCGGAGCTTCTATATTCTGTTCTCCAAGCACTGCAGTAACATCGTCTGGAATAAGACCATACTGTGCCATACGCTCCGGATTAAGCCATATACGCATACTGTAAGTATCACCAAGCAATGTTGCGTCACCTACACCTTCAATACGTTTAATCTCTGGTATAACATTAATATCCAGATAATTGGCAAGGAATGTTTCGTCATATTTTCCATCAGTACTAACCAAAGAGTTAATCTGAAGAAAACTTGTCTGTCTTTTTGCCGTAGAGACACCGATTTTTGTTACTTCCGACGGTAATAGTCCCTGTGCTTTAGATACACGGTTCTGGACATTGACAGCAGCCATATCAGGATCAGTTCCCTGCTTGAAATAGACCTGTATTGTAGCCGAACCCGAATTTGTAGCAGTAGAAGTGATATACATCATGTTTTCCACACCGTTTATACTCTCTTCCAACGGCATTATAACACTGTTCATTACCGCGTCGGCACTGGCTCCTGTATATGTAGCATCAACCACTACTGTAGGAGGAGCGATATCAGGATACTGTTCTACCGGCAAAGATATGAGTGAGATAAATCCCACCAACAAAATCACGATGGAGATGGAAATAGCCATCACCGGTCGTTTTATAAATATATTTCCTTTCATTTTTATTCTTCATTAAATTCATACATCTGATATTCGATTTCTGTCCAAAGGAAAGGGAAGTAGGTTTCTACGCCGAAAGATTGTGCATAACACCAAGATACCTCACATCTATAACACAAAGCATTGCCGAAAAATCACCTAAATTCATAATAGACAAACATACAATACAAAGAATAAAGATTATGCTTAAATCGTCGAATATATCAATGCAGGAAATAGCCTACGAACTGAAATTCCCCGATCAATCGTTTTTTGCCAGATACTTTAAAAAACATACAGGGATGTCACCACAAGAGTACAGGCTAAAATCTTAACAACTGTATAACAGCGTGCCGTTATATTAAACAATGTTATAAAACACAAGTTTTCTCGCACAAAACTTGCAGATAACGAAAAAGTCCGTACCTTTGTACTGTGTTTTTCATAGTATTAGATTTTAAGGTTAACAAAGGTTGGAGTACAGCGGTACTCCTTTTTTTATGCCCTTACGTCAAGTAACCATTTTTCAAAGGAACAAAAGTATGGAAGAAAACAATAAAGTATTATTAGGCATGAGCGGAGGAACAGACAGTTCAGTAGCCGCTATGTTACTTTTGGACGCAGGATACGAAGTTACAGGAGTTACATTCCGCTTCTTTGAAAAAGATAACAATACAGAATATCTGGACGACGCACGAGAACTTTGCTCCAGTCTTGGCATTCCACACATTACATACGACCTCAGAGACAGATTCAAAAAATACATCATAGACTATTTCATAAAGGAATATATGACAGGGAGAACACCTGTGCCATGTACGCTGTGTAACAATTATCTGAAATGGCCCATACTTAAAGAAATAGCCGACAGAGAAGGAATATACCATATCTCCACAGGACATTACGTACAAAAAACATTCTGTAATGGTTATTGGCATATCAAAAGTGGTGCTGACCCTGACAAAGACCAGTCCTTCTTTCTATGGGGACTTCCGCAGGATATTATGGAGCGGATGATACTGCCGCTGGGAAATATAACAAAAACGAGAGTTAGAGAAATTGCGGCAAAAAGAGGCTTCATGAAGGCTTCAATCAAAAAAGACAGTCTTGGAGTATGCTTCTGCCCAATGGATTACAGAAGTTTTTTACGCAAGAATGTCAATCCTGATTTAATCAGTTACGGCATATTCTGTGATGAGGAAGGTAATAACATAGGGAGACATGAAGGATATCCGTTTTATACAATAGGACAACGCAGAGGATTGGGGATATATATGAACAAGGCATTGTTCGTAAAAGAAATTCTTCCTGAAGAAAACAAAGTAGTAATAAGTGACAAACTGTCTTCTCTTGAATACAGCGAAATGTGGCTCACAGACTGGAATATAATAAATCCGGAATCTCTGTTGGGTAAGTACGATGTAATAGTAAAAATAAGATATCGGAAGCAGGCGAACAGATGTACAGTTACAATGACCGGCGACGGACTGTTACACGTAAAGCTTCATGAACCGTTGGCAGCAATTGCTCCCGGACAAGCGGCCGCATTCTACAGAAACGATATCGTTCTCGGTGGAGGAATTATAAACAAGTGAAAAAGATTTCTAACAGAAAGAAAACTTCATCGCGTGCTTTTATCTTCTATAAATATGATCTATGGTTATACAAATACAACTTGTATTCTTATAAACATAAGTTATATTTATAAAAACACAAGTTGTATTTATAGATAATATCAGTCCGTTTAGCGTTTACTGACAGTATCAATATATGTATTCCACATCAGACTTCTTGAATCTCAGAATACGGGTATCATTCGGACCTGCCGAGTTCTTTGACGGATAAAGACCATTCATTCCACCAACGAAAAACCATCCCTGTCCATTTGAAGGATTATGAACGGCAATCAACATATTATTGTAATGACCATGATTTATACCGTCATTATTCCACTGCGGACTTGAGCCATACCACACAACCGGTTCATACTCTGTCTCCGACTGGTTATGCATAGATATATATATAAGATCTGTAAGTGACACTGTTCCTACGGTAACATCATTTCTTCTGCGTTGCCTGCGCTGTATAGTGGTATTTCCATTCCAGGCTGTAGTATGCGAACCGTCCCACATCAGCCAGATTGTTCCGCTTGTAGAATTAAATACTCTTTCAAAATTCTCCATGGACGGCAATTCATAGCCGTCAGGAGCCAAAGCCTTGGCGTCTATCTTATTTATATGTTCGGCACTTGAGGAATAACCTTCCATCTTCGCCACTCCGCCATCATCTATTACCTGAAGTCCTTGCGAACTCTTACCTTGGTAATTCCATTTCCAAAGATTGAAGAACTCATCAGCCGTACAGTCTCTCAAATAATCGAACACTGTCTTACCGGCCATTGCCGCAGGATCTGCCGATGAAAGAATCTGGTCTGAGAAGTTTTTCGCGTCGCCCATAGCGTTATACTTACACCACCACACACCATTAAGTTGTGTAACAGGCAATCCCCAGTTACGGCGTGAAATAACGTATTCCTCTCTTTCAGAGCCATCAGCCGAATTATTTATTACTATGCGTGCCTTCTGTACTCTACCGTTTGCAGTCTTATCATTAGGACGCCATCCTCCAATAATACGTACTCTCTGACCTGACGCATCGAGTTTAATCCATTCGTCTTCTCCTTCATCGTACTCAACAGTTATCGACTTCGATGCCGGAACTGTAAAGACACCAAGCTCATTATCAATATATTTTCCGAAATCGAATGATGCACTGTCTTCAAAATGTATCAGTCCTTCCAGTTTAACCGGATGCTCAGACATTACAACATTTATATAATCATCAGCATAATTCTCATTCAGTCCCTTACGATGAAACATAAGTTTTCTCTCTACACGTTCCATACCCGGATACCACAGTTTCTTTGTTATGCGGAAAAGATTCTTTCCAATATTCTCCGCACCTCCTATACGTTCCACGGTCATTGGAAGTTCAGGATCGGCTATCAACTCCAGTTCATCGTCGCAATCTATGGAGAGAACGAAATCCGAAGCATAGTGTGACAAGACTATTCCCCTGCGGTCTGCATCCACCTCTGTATTTGCAGGAAATGATGTCCCTTCCACATCCACCTTCAGACCTCTTTCGTTCGGAGCCAGATTATAATCACCTCCATTTTCCCAGTCTGTCACACTTAGAGTTACGTCAGCCTGTACGGATTCCTTAAACACATTGATAGTATAGACACAGTTTCTCTTTAGTATGGAAGGCATAGCAACTTCTTTCTCCACAGTTTCGCCATCTACATTTATAGTCAGCACTGCAGAAATATTCTCCGATGTCTGTTCGCACAGATAAGCCACTCCGTATGTGTTGCCGGTAAGAGGAGTATCTATGACAGGAATAACATCGTCGTAGTTTGTACCTTCCGGCGATTCTACAGTATTACGGCGGTTAAGATACGACAGCTGTGCCACATTCCTGAACGTGATATCCGTTACGGACAAACCGTGTTCTTCGGATACGTTGACATCTATACGTGCTACTCCCCTGTAAAGCTGCAAAACTCCATGGGACGTATCTGACATATCAACAACACCACTCATATATGTAAGGTTGACACCTCCAGCATGTGGTATTGCAGTTGACAACCACTCTTCCTCGGTCATACCTATATTATAAAATGAAGCAGAATTGTTTCCTTCAATATTGGCTACCATATAAAGGCGTCCCTTACTGTCATCTATCTTGATACCAGTCAAAGGATCTATATCAGAATAAACGCGTGTCATAACACCATTTTCAAAAAGACAGGCATGAAGTATTCTTATCTCTTTTATTCCGGTTGTTTCATCATTCCCGGAAGTATAATTATATGGTATCACGCGTGGTAATATTACAGAATCTGCTCCACTATGCTCGTTCACCGCTCCTTTATCTGTACATGACATTACAGCAAGCGAAACGATTATGACAAATATGTTCTTTATGGACATGTCTTTTTTATTTACTGATTATTAATAAATATATTCAACAGGAGTTTTCACACATCGTATGGTTCTGGTCTTCTGCGCATTGCTTGCCGCGAACTTGAACCAGTTTCCTCTGCCGTCACTATTAGAGTAACCTTCGATAAGCCATGTACTGCCGGAATTGCCGTATGTGGCGAACTGAATCATTTTTTTAGATATACCTGTTTCACTCCACTGATGACCAAGACCGCATAATACAATGTGCTCTCCTTCATATTCAAAATCGTAGAAGGTAATATTTCCGTAATCATAACCCAGGAACATGGCTTCTCTCTCTACCACTGAGAAATTCAATCTCTGCCCCAAACCATTATTGAACGCACCCGGATTATGGTAGCCTAAATTACTGTTATTACCCCAGTTGAAGAATCTATAATCGTTATAATCCGGTATTTCATAACCGTCAGGAGCCATATAACCAGGATTCAATGTACCGAAATTATCTGTTTTCGTAGAATATCCATCAAACAAAAATCCTGTACTGTCATTCTTCAATTTCAAACCATCACGGTTGCCTGCCTGGTACTGGTCGCCAAGAACATTCAGGAATTCATCGTCAGTACATTCGGTCAGATATTCGGCAACACTTCCACCACGGGCTGGATCGTTTGAAATAAGAATCTGGTCGGTAAACTCTTTCACGTTTCCACGAAGATTGTATTTACACCACCATGTACCGTTTATGTTTACCACTGGAAGTCCCCAATTCTGTCTCTTTACCGTATAGGTTTCATTATGAACGCCAGACAAGTCGGATATCAAAATTCTTCCTTCCTGTATTCTTCCATCGGCATCAGCATCATTCGGACGCCATCCGCCCAGAATACGATATGTGCCATCCTCCGTTTCTTCAAGTTTCATCCATTCCGGTGAGTTATCGTCAAACTCCAGTCTTATAACTTTATCATCAGGAACGCTTAATACAGCCAGTTCACCGTCTATATATCGTCCGAAATCACAAACATAATTATCATCAAAATCCAATTGTCCCTGCATTTTAACCGGATTTGCCAAGAATACAAGAACAACTCTACCACGCAATACACCACCATTCTGCACATTAACATACATATATCCGTCCGTGCTACCAATCATCTTATTACTGCTATTCACATTCAAGCTGCATAAATTATCAAAAGTTCCTGAACGCGAAATAGTGACATCCACACCTTTCACCAAACCATCCACATTCACAGTCGAACCTACCTCACCGTTTATGGCAATCCTGAAGTTTATCTCCCAAGATGGTATAAAAACAGTATCGCGTGCCTCATTCACCCTGACGCCATCATCCAGCACAGAGTTTTCAACATCTACAAAAGCATTTCTAAGTCCGTCTGAAGTTGTTCCATCGCCTTCCAGCCATGAACCTTCAAGTACTTTCACACTTAAGTCTTCACCATCACCATATACTTTAAGAGTATAAACCTTATTACGCGATATGTCAGGCAAAACAGTTTTCAACCTGTGCCATGACCCGGAAGATGTAACCATTATTTCTACCTCAAAGTTCTTACCTTCCTGGTGCGGAAGGTAAAACAATGTTTCTTCAGCTGCCATCAATGGACTGTCAGCATAATCTTTCACCATATCTACAGGTTGAGGTATGTCTCCTCCATTACCTTCCTCAATCACATAACCTTCAGGGCATACATTCTTCACCTTTACACTATTCACCGCAAGGTTATTGATTGGAGAACTTATATCTATTCGTGCTACAGAACGTTTCATTGCCACTGCTACTGACGATGTCTGCGGACTTATAGGTGCTATGCCGGACAAAAACATTCCACCCGATACCATTTCATCTGCTCCTGCAGTCATTGCCTGAAAATCTGATTCGGAGGTCACGCCTACTTCAAAACCACGACCGGCCACAATATTTCCGGCATTAACCATAAAATAGACATTACCTCTCATGGCAGAAGGCTTAAGAGACACTACTCCATCTGTTTCCGGCTCAAGTGTATCAAACACCTCTGTTAATATGCCACCATCGAAACGATATGCAGACACATTCTCTACCGCATCAGTTTCTGCGACAGAAGTACTGAGCGATGACAGTCTGGCAACCACTACATCACTTGATGAATTCACAGAGGACATGTTGTCATCACTGCACGAATAAAGAAAAATCAACAGTAATGCAGATAATATATTTACAAGTCTTACTCCCATATTGAAATGTTATTTGTTATAATTCAGATATTAATTGTATTTATGAGGATTTGAGGCACTTTTTAGATAAGCCGGAGAATCTATAGGCATTTTACCAATATTGTCAACATAAAAATTATTCATCAGTTCCTCCGCCCATGGACCATACGTAAACGAACTACTGTGTCCGTATCCCATAACGTGTCCCAACTCATGGAACATCACGCTACACGCATAACGGTTTGAATAATGTTCGAACCATCCTCGCTGATATGCTCCAAAAACACTCGGACTACCCAAACCGATAACACCATTACCGGGATAAACCAGTCCGACCTGAAGTGTCTGTCCGCGCCGCATCTTGGCCAATACTTCCTCCACCTTTACAGGTTGTTTGTTGTCATCGTATAATTTACCTGCATTCTCATGGAGGATAGCTTCGTGTTCATCCATATCTATCATATAGGTAAAATTAAGGAAGAAGGCCACAGATTCTCTACAATGTACCGGACGGATACCCATCCAGTTACCTACCGGACCTCCATCTTCGCGTGAAGGGTCTCCACCAAAAAGTCCCCAATAAAGTGTCCATCCGTGCTTTATTTCCTGAAGTTTCTCCCAATAAGGATCAGATGAAAGTATCTTGAACTCCGCTCCGGCTATGGTGGCAGCGTCAAGAGTAGGAACATTGATTATGCGACCGCTTTCAGTACGACACATAGTACCTCTTTCTATCAGAGGAGAGGACTCATAGAAATCACAGAAAGCAGGAATAGAATCAAAATACGCAAAATCGAAATATTCTTCATTCACAGCAGGAATCTTCGCTCTCACCGTAACTCCATAAAGCACACGTGGCGAATAAAAACGCACATGCAGATGCCCATCATCAGTAATGGAAAGCTGTAATGGTTTTGCCGTGTTAAAAGTACGCTGAGCCCTGTTCGTATAAACAGACACCGGCTCATCATCATCCAGAATTCGGGCATGGTTCCCTGCTCTGTAAGCATCGGCAGTTATATACATCACCGGCGAAATGTCATCAGGATGCTTTACCGCAGTGCTTACCGTATGTGCATGATTAGGCAACACTTCCTGTCGGTCAAAATTGAAATCAAGAACAGTCTTCTCATCAAGATAGTTTACTGAAGTATGGAATATATCTCCTTTTAAAACAGTACCGGAAACTGTAGGCATAAAAAGATAAGGTATGTCCTCTCTTAAAACTATATCGTCTATAATACCGTCACTTTTTCCCGCTAATGTACCTCCACCGGTTATTGATGTATAGAATCTTGACTCAGTAAGTCTCACTCTTTTCTCTACAGTGGCATTACGCACATATCGATTGTTATATACAAAGTTGAAATCCAGACGACCTACTATCCTGTTCTGTGTTACTTCGCTGTCAATGCTGATAACCTCAGTACTACCTCCTGCCGCAGGAGCTAAACGGACCGTAAACGGTGTACACGAATAAAAATACTCAGCTTCCAGAGGTTTATGCAGGTCCGAAGGAAACACCAGCCATTCATCATCCATGCTTGATATTTCATTTATCTCAGCACGATCGGCTGTTTCATCACCCTTTATAGCCAGAACAAGCAAGTTATAATCGCCCTCATGAAGGCCTTCGGCATATATTTCAGAAGTTAACGCATTATATTTACCATGTATTGTAGTAACTATATCACCGTCAGAGTCGGCTATATAGAAAAATACCTTGTCATAAACACCTGTACCAACAGATTCAGTACGTGAATTAATTTCGCCAACGTATGCAGATTTTTTCAGACGAAAGCGTATGCCGCTACGTTCCGAACCTGTATTACTGCCATTAATCATGTCGTCGTTTGTACACGACACCATAAAAAGAAGACCTAAAAGTGCTAATAATGTTATCCTTTTCATCTCAAATTATTAAATGTTGTACCCTTATCAAGACAAAAAGAACAGCAGGTTTGTTCAATACTAATGGCAAAGATTTTACTTTTTCGAGCTTTTTTGATTTAAATCAATATAAAATGACGGTAAAAACTTCACATCGCATAAATTAAAAGAACATTTTGTTACATGTTAGAATAAAGTATAGAAGAAAACGAGGTAGTTTTCTGAGTACCAGGAAAAAACATTTATATGGAAAGGGGAAAAATAAAAATTCCCCACAGAATACCGGTCCGAAAAACCGATATGCCTGTAGGGAACGAAAATAAACCTAATGAAAACCGTTATTTGCTTATTCCAAGAAGTTGTTTCAACGAAATAGTCTTGTTGTTTACAAGCGGACGTGCCGCAAATGCCACAAAAATGATATAAGCCACAAAGAGGAATATCACGCACATTCCTACCTTGAGCGATGTAAAGTCGGCTACACTGCTTATTATAAGCGGACCTGCCGCCCCACCTACTATTGCCGAGCATAGTATTCCAGCAAAAGAACCATGATTGGCAGATACGGAATTGAGGGCAAGCGAGAATACGATGGAATACATCACTGATATGCTGAAACCTATTGCAGGAAACGCGAATACAGACATATCCTTGCTTCCGAATATGGCACATGCCAACAGTATCACAGTAACGGCACCCGAAGCCTTCAGCAATGTCCTGCTGTCGATAAGCTTAAGCAGTATCATTCCCACAAGACAACCTACAGTCATCAGTCCCCAGAACAGACTTACCACCGAAGCCCCTTCCGTCTGAGGGTCAACCCCATGATATTGTTCAAGGAATGTAGTCATAAATATGGATGTACCCTGCTCTGTGCTTACATAACAGAAGATTCCGAGGAAAAACATCCATACAAACTTTTTCTTCATCAAGTCAACATACGAGGACTTGCTTCCGCTTTTCTCGTCTTCCTTTAGTTCTATTTTAGGGAAACGCGATAACAATACAGAAACTATCATTATAAGCAACAAAGCCGAGAATACCCAGTAAAGTGAAACCCACGGCAGTTCTGTCGGCGTAAATATGGCAAGGAAGTCAACAATAAAGTTATTACCTACCTCGTACGCTCCGGGAGCAAGACGTGATATAAGCCATGAATAGACCAATGGACTAAGGAATGAGGCTATTCCGAACACAAACTGTGCCAGTTCGGCAATGAAAGCATAATTCTCCTCACCGCCAACAGTCCTCTGCAAAGGGTTTATCACGGTCTGCAGCATAGCCATACCAAGCCCGATTATAAAGGACGAGACTAACAGAGCTGGATATGTATGCACTATCCCGAAAGTTACGGTACCAATGAACGGCATCATAAATCCGCAAAACAGGACGGGTTTCTCTCCGTATTTGTCAATAAGTATTCCGGCAGGTACAGACATTATAGCGTATGCAAGGAAGAACGATGTCGGAATAAAACCTGCCATGGCGAGGTTGCTCAAATTGAAATTATTGATAATGTCGGGAATCAATGGTCCGAGTATATTCGTTATGAACGATATAGTGAACCAGAACGACATTATCAATATAAGATGTATTGTTCTTTTACTCATTTTTGTAATTCTGTATTGACATTTGCATCGTTCCACACGTGTGAAACGTTCATTCTACAGCTGTGGTTTATTCATTCCACACGTGTGAAACGTTCGTTCGACACGTGTGGAACGATAAAGATTTAAATAAATTTTTCCCTATGATATGCAGTGGAAAGACGGCTTATCATAGGGAAAAATTATATGGATAGGTGATTATTGAGCTGATTGATCAGTAAAATCTACGGCGATTTTTGTAGCCTTATTGGGATATATATCTACTCTCCTACCATAGTTAATTGTTTTAGTATATGTTTTGTCACCTATTGTAAATACATATTTAACATCAGGGAAGTTTCCAGATCCTTCTGGGTTATTTTTTAAATTAATCTTAGGAACCAATGAATAAAAAGTTAAAGTTCCATCTGTACCGACCTTTAGATTATCTACTTTAAATTTTGTTTTTGAATCACCATCAGTACTAAACCATCCATTTTTATCTATCTGATTATAGATTCTTGCTGTAAGTCTAAAATTATCACAAGAGAAAGTTCCAACGGCATTAGCCTCTTCTTGAGGAAGTGTAAATTTAAATTCTACCAAACCAAAAGCCCTCGTGAATTTTAGTCCATTATTTTCTAATTCAGTATTAAAATTTGATACTAAAAAATCATTCTTAGCCAAATGTGAATTATCGTCATTAATCGGCTCTATTACAGGACATTGAAAGCCAATATTAGGATCTTTCTTCGCAGCCACAACATTTTTAAGATTATCTTTCTCTGCATAAACTGCCATATTAGAGTTTGCAGGAAGTATAGAACCTTGGAAAGTTGCCTTACCATTAATGACTTCTTTACATTCAAATGGTTCAAACAGATGTTCATCTACCAAATCTTGAACTGTTTTTTTCCCTGCATAATCAACTTTATTTTCACCTATATATATTATATCTCCTACTTCCCAACTTACTTTTGGAACTGATCCATCAGCAGGAATATCAAATGCTATACGTGACTGTGCATTCTCATCTCCGAATCCCTGAATGGCAGGAACTGTAAGAGTTATTAAACCATTGTCTTGTGAATCTTTTATTTCTTCTTTTGAACATGAAGCAAATAAAACCAAAGCCATCATGGCTGCTGCCTTAAAAATATTTCTTGTTTTCATGATAATTGTTCTTTATTTATATGACTCCATTAATAGTTTTACCATATCACCCATTTATCTCCAAAGTTCTGCATTTGGCTATCTTCAGACACTTCCTCTTGCACCGACCCTACAAGAACAGCACCTTCCATTTCCACATCAATAACTACCATTTCAGGCTTGATGTACTCTTCGAATAAATTTTCTTTTTTCATAACACGACTGTTTTTAAAAATTAATAATGTTTTTTTATGTTACTATCTTTTATATCTGTTATTACTAATTGACCTATTGTTTTTCAGTTTTATCGAAAACCATAGAAGCAGCTCCGAGGCTGCCTGCCTTATTACCCAATCCGGCAGCCACAATATCTGTATTTACTGCACAATCGGACATCGCATTTTTGAACGCTTCAGCTTTCACCATGTCTATATAGAACTGTCCTGCATCAGAAAGTCCTCCTCCTATCACCACCAACTGCGGACTGAAGATATTGATAAAACCTGCTATACCCTGTCCCAAATAGCGGCAATGTCTATTCAGACAGTCAACAGCAAGCGAATGTCCCTCTTTGTAAAGACGTACTATAAGCTCGCCATCGGCACCCGACTCGGGTATGGTATAACCGTATGCAGGAGCTTCCGATACGAACATCCTCACAAGGGCAGACGCAGAAGCATAGTGTTCAAGACACCCGGTCGCTCCACAAGCACATTTCTCGCCATTGGCAATCAACGGCACATGTCCCAACTCCGTTCCACGGTTGGCATAGCCTCCGAAAAGTTTTCCGTCTATCACCACGGCACCGCCTATTCCGGTACCAACAGTAATGAAAACCACATCTGTCATACCCTTACCGGCTCCGAAACGGGTCTCGCCAAGTCCCATCATATTGGCATCATTGCCAACCATGACCGGAAGAGCGGTTTCCTTCTCTATAATATCGGCAAGGCGGACATTCTCCCATCCCTTTATATTCTCAGCACCACCCATTACTATGCGTGATGTAGCATCCACTATACCCGGAGTACCGATTCCTATACCGTCAATCTTCAGGTCGTTGGAAGCCGCGTATGCCTTTACTTCGTTTATGGAGTATAATATCTGACCTACTACAGCCTCTGCAGAGACATCAGCCTTTGACGGAACACGTCCCTGAAAGTGAAACACGCCTTCACAGTCTATCAAGGCGTATTTCACTGACGTGCCGCCAAGGTCTATTCCTATAGCGTATCTTTTCATACAAAAGAATTTATACCCGTTCTACCCATATCGGAGTACCGAATGCCCATTGCTGGTCTTTCTGGCGTACTCTTACATAATAATAGTCAGTATCTCTTTCAGGTTCGTTATCCTCCATATAATGTTCTATGGTATAACAGTCTTCAGGCATAGCCCTGTTGAAGAGTATAGCCTCGCTCAACCATCCAATCATGAAGTGACTGCGTGAACCTGCCAGAAGTTCTCCCAAAGTATGTTCGAAATGCTTTCCGTTGAAATCGGCAGAAAGAACTCCATCCTTCGGCATCTCCAGTTCAAGGATTACAGCCTGAGTAGCAGGAGTAACTGTGTTAGGATTCTTTGTTGTGAACAGTTTTAATTCTACTGAAGTATCCGTAGTTGAAAGGATACGGTTTACGTGAGTATGGAACTCTGTTTCACCTTCCTGTGGAGAAGTGAAGGCAGCTCCGCGGAAACATGGAGTCACGCTTAGAATACGTCCTTTGTTTATGCTCAACGCACCGTTCCAGGTAACATATTTTTCTTCACGGTTCCATCCGAACTCTACTTTCACCTTGCAGCGTACTGTATCGCCGGCAGGAGCAACAGGACTCATAGGACCGTTCATTCTTGCAAGCAGTCTGCCATTCTTGATAATATCAATATAATCTATACAGCTCTGTCCCTCAACATTCAGGTATATACGACGCTGATTTCCTCTCACTACATCGCCCATGAAAGCATCGTTCAGGCGGAAATCGATAAGTATCTTGTCACCTGTAGAGCAACAGACATGACGGTTTGCCATTGCATCCCACAAGGCATCACGGGTAAGCGATGGAGCCAAAACACCTATACGTCCGTCGCCATAACTGCCGGGATAACCTGAATGCTGGTCAGTAGAACCCATAAGACCAAACTTGAAGCCGCGTTCCAATCCGCACAGTATTGTTCCTTCCCACTGACGTGGTCCCATGTCGTGAAGATACGGATAGTCTCCCTGGTCTGACTCGGCAAGTCCGTGACGTGAATACATCTCCACAAAAGGTGTCTGCTTGCCTTCAGTAAAGAAATCCCAATTATATCCTCTGTATCCTGTTTGATAACCCATGTGGTGCGGAGTTATAAACACCTTGTGTCCGCGAGCTTTCTGCTTCCAGTCTTCAATGGAAGTACATTCCACCAAAGGAGCGTCAAGGTCATAATTAAGTGCCACATGGTCACCATGTTCCATACTGTGAGCCTCATAGCCTATGAAAGCAAGGAATTCTCCTTCCTTGTTATATTCATTGGTCATGGCAACATATTTCTCATAACCACCCTGACGCAAGCGTTTGAAAGCACCTGTATGATAATCAATAACCCATTTCAGGCGAGGGTCATTTGCTCCAGGTATATCCGGCCACATGGCATGTGGAGTGACACTGACGAAATCGAGTTGTGTCTTTGCAGCCTCGAAAGCATCGCGCATATCTCCATGACCGTACGTAAGATTACAATGATTGTGAAGGTCTCCCCAAAACATCTTGTAAGGAGATTTTGTCGGCATTATTTTCTTAGCTTCCTTCGAACCCGGAACACATGAGCCAAGCAAGCTGCCGGAAGCTGCCATTCCAAGAAACGACCATCCTGAAACTTTAAGAAAATCTCTTCTATCCATGAGTATTAAGAGTTAAGAATTAAAAATTAAGAATTAAAAACGAAAATCAATTAAGAACGTAGTTCAATTAAGAATTAAAAATTAAGGACGTGGTTCAACTGTCAATTATTAATTATTAACTATTAATTATTAATTATTTATGAGTCCTGTCCATAACTCTTCTGTCACCTTTGAAAAGGACCTTTACCTTCTCGTCCGGGTCAGTATCTGCATATTCTTTCTGAGCCTTGTCAAGTAGATCATGCATCATCTTTCTGACCTCGCTGTAAGACGAATCTCCATATACATTATTCATCTCGTCAGGATCTTTTTCAAGATCGTAAAGTTCCCATTCGTCTATATCATTATAGAAATGAATAAGTTTATAGCGATCTGTACGTATGCCATACTGGCGTTTCACAGAATGTTCCGCCGGATATTCATAATAATGATAATACGTGTTCTTTCTCCAATCAGCAGGAATCTTTCCCGCATTGTCAAGCACGGAACGAAGTGAATGTCCCTGCATATCCTCAGGTATTTCCACACCTGCATAGTCAAGGAAAGTAGGCGCAAAGTCAATATTCATACACAAAGCCTTACTCTCGCTTCCGGCAGCTATAGAACGAGGATAACGGATTAACAGCGGCATACGTGTTTCCTCATACATGAAACGTTTGTCGAACCATCCATGTTCGCCAAGGAAGAAACCCTGGTCTGAAGTATATACGATAATGGTATTGTCAAGTTCGCCTATATCTTCAAGATGTTTCATCAGACGTCCAACGCTCTCATCCACCGACATGGCAGTTGCAAGATAATCTCGCATATACTGCTGATATTTCCAACTCACAAGTTCACGTCCCGTCATATTGCCTTTGCGATATTCCTCTATTCTCTTGGCATATACTTCATCCCATTTTGCCTGAACATCTTCCGGCATACGTTTATAGACTTTATACAAGCGGTTGGTTGTATCGCGAAGCATTTCATCTCGTGTAAGCAACTTCAGATCCCAATCATCAGTAAATGTCTTTTCAAGACTCATATCCTGCTCCTTCGAAGCGCGTCCACGTCCCTTATAGTCATCAAAGAGAGTGGCAGGTTCCGGGAATACCATATTGTTAAACAGTCCCAAGTGGTGCGGTGCAGGCATCCAGTTACGGTGAGGAGCCTTATGATGGAACATCAGACAGAAAGGTTTGTTCTTATCCAGTCCGTCAATGTATTTTATAGCCTTATCGGTTATGATGTCTGTCACATATCCTTTCTCAACGATATGTTTACCGTTCTCATTGAAATCAGGATCATAATAATCACCTTGTTCTTCCTGTCCGGTGAGGATACTCCAGTAATCAAATCCTTTAGGTTCGGATATAAGATGCCATTTACCTACAATACCTGTCTGGTAACCTGCATTATGAAGAAGGCTGATAAATGTAGGCTGATCGGAATTGAATCTGCTCGCATTATCAGTAAACCCGTTTATGTGGCTCATCTTTCCTGTAAGAATACATGCACGGCTTGGACCAGACAAGGCATTTGTGGCATAACATCTGTCCATGCGTATTCCTTCATGCGCCAGACGGTCAAGATTAGGCGTCTGCACCAGATTACCGCCATAGCATGAAATAGCCTGGGTGGTATGGTCATCCGTCATAATAAAGATGATGTTAGGCCTTTTATCATCCTGTGCGTTTTTCTTCGATACGCATCCTGTCAGTGCCATTCCTGCCACTGACAGACAAAGCGCATTATATATATTTTTTTCCATCATTACAATTCGTATTTCAACACCTGTTTCTTGCCATCAACTTTAACTTCCACTTCAAGTCCTTTCTCATTAAATTTCTTTGATTTGAACTTGGCGGAGATTTTAGGAGCATCTGTACTATCCTTAAGAGGACAAATAACAGTAATGTATCTTACCGGTTCATTGCTGTCTTTCCTGACATTGAATGAAACAAGCATACGTTTCTGTTTCTTTCTGTATTCTGTTGACAACCATCCTTCTTCCTTCTTCATTGTCATGCCATCTGGACCGAAGCATTGTAACTTCATATTGCTTCCTGGCTCAAAGGCGGTCACAAAAGTCATATCCTCACGGCTGTTGTTAACCTTTCCGCGTGGCATCTGATAATTCAGATTGACTGAGCCCTTAGCATCTCCGACAGCCTCATCGACAATGACAAAATACTTTCCGTCAACAAAGAACACAGAACGGCGATGTTTCAATTTTTTGTAGCTTTGGTTTTCTGTTACCAAAGTCTGAATATTTCCTTCAGGCTGCCAAAGTAATGTTTTCGAATCAGTTGTTTCCAAGTCCTTGCCGCCCAATGTCAAAGTATTATGTGCACGTGTCTGACGGAACCAGTTACGCCATTCCATAACCTCTCCGTTGCCGGCATAAACGTATGAGCCTGAATCGGCAAACAATTTTTTTCCATTATACCAAAGTTCGAAAGTACCGTTATCAGGCTGGCAATGCCAGAAAGCCTTTGGACCGGCCTTTACAACCATCTGTGTGGCATCCATAGCCCATGAATTGCGGAACACAAAGAAACCTGATTCTTTGAAAGCTATAGACAGGTTGTCAGGTAGTTTTCCTTCCTTGCCCTGTGTAGCCATGTATCTGATAGCCTCGTTTTCAGGGAAAGTCTTGAGCCAGCGTTTATAGTTTTTGAGCATTTCTTTCTTGTTTGTCAGTTTCGCATCGCTGAAACAAGGATTTGTATAATCCGGGAAAGAAATATTCATATAGAACATTATCATATTCTCAACAGTATCAATATACGACTGTGGGAACTCTTTCTTATATCCGTTCATATCGGCAAGTTCCAAAGCCTTCCAGAAAATATTGATAGCGGCCAAATGATAATGTGGATCAAGTTCAAATTGTCCACCATCCTTATAAACCTGAACACCGATTTCTCTGTTCAGAATATCTATACCACTACGTCTCCAATCAGCAGCTTCCTTAAATTCCGGGAAGAAAGAACCGGCACATAAAATACGTTGTGCTTCAAACAACAAGTGATTACCTTGGGCTGAATAATTAGCCATAATATGAAGCGCATGTTTATGATAGTTCAGTAGGAACTCTGTAAGGAACTCCGGAGTAAACGAAGGTGAAGGTAAGAATAGTGCAAACTGCGATGTTTGG
>CALUIE010000019.1 GCA_944320605.1 uncultured Phocaeicola sp.
TTCCATCACACATTATTATTTATATGTGACGCTTGTACTACATTACGTCTGTTTATCTAAAATCTTTCAAAGAACTTAACTCTCGTTTTAGAAGCGAAAGTGTTTGTAAAGTTAAAGGCTTTATTTTTAATAACCAAACTTTTTCGAAAGTTTTTTTTTGAAAAAGTTTTTCTCTCTGAAAATCAAGACTCTCTTTCTCGCTCCCTTGCCACAACAAGGTAAGATACTAAAAAGGATTCTAAAGCCAATCACCAAGCACCCAACATGTCAACTCAAACACTCTCACTCTCGAAAGCGGACGCAAAGGTACAAACTTTTTTTATTACATGCAAATATTTTTCGCTTAATATTTTCCCAACAAAATCCTAAATGCACATATATAGCTTAAAGTCAGCACATTATATAAAAAGTTTTTCTATAAAATATTTATAAACCTCCTATTGTATGATTATAAACCAATATTGCAGCTTCAGCTTCAGGTCTATTTTCAAGTATAAACCCATGTACAGACGATGAAATCTCCACTATAGTTGAGATTATATTCTTTAAAGTCTGTACATCCGATTTCATCATTGAGCATGAGGCATAAAGCTCAGAAAGTAACTGTAGCGGTGACAAAGAAATAATCATATTATCCTTTGCCTGTCTCATACAAACAATACTTTCAAGACTTGCACTTACTGACCTATAACATGGTGTTTTTCCACTCCAGGGCGTACCATATATCATAACAGTATTATTTCCAAATACCCGTACCGCAGGTTGATCATCGTTCACTAATTCTGCATTTTTTATATGTTCTATCCATAATCTGCTATGAGTACTTTTCCCTACTCCGGAATGACCGATAAAAGCCACCGCTTCTACTCCTACTTTTACACTTGACGCATGAATCAATACTGTATTATAATATGAAGACGCATAAATAAAAGTCAACATTATAAACTTATTTATTACAGAAAAAGGACAATTCTCTGATTTACAATTATCGCTCAATTTGACAAGACTCCAGTTTGAACAAGAATACATAAAATACATATCCCCTGAAGAATTCACTTTAACCATAGCTGAAAAACTACCATCAAAATTCTTCCGAACCATAAAATCTTCCGAGTCATCCAAATAACTTCTCTCAGCCCAGTCTGATACTTCTTTTGTTATATCAATTTCCCCAATCGAAATAGTTGTTATAACAGAAGTCACTTCTTCCTTTTCCACCATGAATGGTTTAAAATTATAAGGAAGTACAATCTCCCTATCCACTTCAATGCAATGCCCGGCAATTTTTAGAAACTGTTTGTCCATTAAATCAAGATTCAATAGCCTCCTTAATACAGTCAACAATATACTTAACATCTTCATCTGTCACACAAGGACCGGCAGGCAAGCAGAATCCGACTTTAAATATCTCCTCCTCCACCCCATTCGTATATACAGGAGCATCCTTATATACAGGCTGCTTATGCATAGGTTTCCATACAGGTCTTACCTCCACTTTTTTGCCAAGCATATAAATTCTCAATGCCTCCACATTATTGTTAGGCTGACAGTCTGTAACTGCAGAATCAACAGTATGAATAACTCCGGCCGCACCACCAACAGCAGTATTTACAACTTCCTTATAAGCATTATCCTGATCAACGACTTTTACTTCCGGTTCTAAAGTAGCAGTACAAAGCCAAAAATTAGAATCATATCTTTCATCATCAGGTTGGCAATGCAGTTTGACCCCCTTCACATCTTTAAGCAATTCCATGTATAATTCTTGTACATGTTTATGATGGTCAATATGACTCTCAAGCACAGTCATCTGCCCACGCCCGATGCCGGCACACACATTACTCATTCTATAATTATAACCTACGGCAGAATGTTGATAATAAGGATATGCATCACGAGCCTGAGTGGCATACCACATAATTTCATTTGCGTCGTCTGCATTACGGCAAATCAATGCACCACCTCCCGAAGTTGTTATCATTTTATTACCGTTAAAACTCAGCACACCATACTTTCCGAAAGTACCTAACACCTGACCTTTATACCGACTCCCCATTCCCTCTGCAGCATCTTCCACTACCAGAATACCATATTTATCAGCAATTTCACAAATTTCGTCTATACGATAAGGCATACCATAAAGGGCAACCGGAACAATAGCCTTAGGATATCTACCTGTTTTCTCTTTACGATCCTTGATTGCCATTTCAAGTAACTTCGGATCCATATTCCATGTATCCTTTTCTGAACCAACAAACACAGGTCTAGCTCCAAGATAAGTAACCGGGTGCGATGAAGCACAGAAAGTAAAACTCTGCACCAGCACTTCATCACCAGCCTTTACACCACAACCTATAAGTGCTAGATGCACAGCGGCAGTTCCCGCCGACAAACAAACTACTTTACGATCAAGATTACCATCTGTTTTTCTATTCACAAAATCTGCAAGATTCTGCTCAAAAGCATTCACATTCGGTCCCATAGGAACCACCCAATTGGTATCAAATGCCTCTTTTACATATTTTTGTTCCCATCCTTCCTCACTCATGTGGGCGAGACATAGATATATAAAGTTTCTCATATATATTTGTTTTATATCAATTCACCGTTATACAGCATCTTCTTTCCCAATACTGTACAAAATATCATCTGGATATCCTTTAAAAAAGAATAATTATCCAGATAATACAAGTTAATCCTCACTTTATCAGGATAAATTACCTCATCATTATATTTTTGAGGATCACTTAGCAAAGCTAAAATATCCTCTTCATTCCTATATTTTAAACTTGCAGGTCCTGTTATACCCGGTTTCAATTTCAATATACGTTTGTCGTCTCCTTTCAGGCTATCAGCATATCCTGGCACATCCGGTCTCGGTCCCACAAAACTCATATCCCCCTTCAGCACGTTCCACAATTCCGGTAATTCATCAAGTTTATATCTCCTGAGTACCCTTCCCAATGGAGTTATTCTCGCCTCTCCGGCCACAGAAACAGACGATCCGCCATGATTTACACTCATTGTTCTCAATTTATACATTGAAAACAGTTCACCATCTTTCCCCACTCTCTTTTGAATGAAAAACACCGGACCGTCAGGCATTTTAATTTTTATCAAAACAGTGCACACCAATATTACCGGCCATAAAAACAACAGTCCGATGAAAGAGGCTGAATAATCAAACAAATTCTTTAATATCATATCAATCTTTAGGAAAACATTCTATAAAAATATAATTATTAGACAATTCATTAATAATTTCCACCCTGTTTACCGCCTCGGTAGAAACCAATGACGCGATATTATTCCTCGATAAAGTTTCAAACTGTCTGAATTTCATAAGTCCACAAATACCGGTAGTTACAACAGCCATCTGCTTTGATATCCCCTTTCCTTGAAAATCCTTATCTACAATTTTCCCTCTGAAAGCCTTTTTGTTAAAGAAACACCTCAAAAAAAAATATCCGACAATCTTTCCTCCTAATAAAACACCCATCATAATAAAAGAATGATCGGATAATTTTCTTTTTAATGAAGCAGCATCAAATGCATGAGGTTTGAAATACTCATACGCACTTTCCGGTTGATTCTTAAAAAAATCCACTAAACCGTCTATATCATCTTCACGCAGCAAACGATATTCAAATCCCTTATATTCATTAGGCAGAGTAGCATCAACAGCTTTCTTCTTAATGTTACCATATAATATATAGAATATCATTGAATTTATAAATTCCACAAAAGACCATATAAATGAAAAATGATGCTTTATAAAAATCAATAATTTAACCATTGGATATTAATTATAAAGTATATAACCAAACTATTCTCCCAAAGCCCTCTTATATTCTTCAAGCAACGCCTCCCAAACAACATTTCTGTCGTATTTAATAGCAATCTTCTCTCTTGCCACATCAGCCATACTCTTTACCCAATCATTGTGCATAACAAATCTTTTCATGGCATTATATAGTTCATCAGTATCCTTAGGTGGAATTATAACCCCATTCACACCATCCTCTATAATCTCGTTACACCCATTAATATCTGTTACTATAGATGGAAGTCCCATGGCCCCCGCCTGAAGTACTACATTTGGAAAACCCTCCCTATAACTTGGAAAAGCCAAAGCATCAGAAGCCAATAAAAAAGGTCTTACATCTTTCTGAAATCCTACAAACTCAATTGCCTCATGATTATTAATGGCATCCTCTGTTTCCGGCAATACGGGATCTAATTTTTTTTCAAAACTACCTATAAGCAACAACCTTATATTCTTATTTTCGGAATATAACCTAATAAAAGCTGAAATCAACTCATTTATACCTTTATCCTTAACAATTCTTCCTATGAAACAGAATGTAAATACATCATCTTTCTTATATTGCTCCGCCACCGTAAGGACTTCATTTGTTTTAGAGAAATAATCTAAATCAATGCCATTAGAACTACCATTACCTATAACCTTCAATTTTTCTTTATGACATAATCCAAGGGTTATTATTATATCCTTCATTCTAAAAGAATTAGGATAAACATTAGTAGAACAATAGTATGTCAACTTCTCCACAAATTCCAATAACTTTCTTTTTTTTCCTCCATGTACCAATAATGGTAAACCTGCTACAGTATGCATTCTTACAGGAACTCTTGTTATCCATGCAGCCATCATACCCAACAAACCAGCTTTTGGAGTATGTGTATGTACAATCTCCGGACGCTCCTTAATAAAAAGAACAATCAACTTGCACAATGACACAAGATCCGCTATTGGAGTTATTTTTCTGGTCATATTAATCTTTACGCCTCTTACCTCTTGTTCCTTTATCATCTCCTCAAAACAATCTCCATCAGAAGAAACAGCGATTATGTCAAAATACTGTTTCATAAATTTCAACTGTTCTTTCAGCAATACTTTTAGGGACACTGGGACTGTAGTGATTCTAATTATTTTCTTCATAAAGTTTATCCTACTACATTATTTACAATCATCCTAAACTTTCCACTATTTTCCCTATTTAATTTATCAACATGATGTATAAAAATTTTAGTATTAACACCAAACGTATGTTCAAATTCTTTTTTTATAATATCATCATATTCATTTTTATATTTCTCTTTATCAATTTCCAGATATGCGAAAACCTCATTTTTCACATTCTGCACCAATTGTACTCTGATAATAGCATTAGGAACATTTTTAAATAGATTAGAAACATTCCCTGCATTTATTTTTACACCTTCTGCATTATATAAGAAATCTTGTTTTCTACCACTTATTGAATCTACCATCAAAGAAGAAATACCACACGTACATTCATTTATTTTACTTAAAGACATCTTATCACCAATCCTATACCTTATCAATGGTGTTCCATGAGTAGAAAAACTTGTAATCAGAATTTCATTACTATCATCAAACTGTTCAAAAACACCAGTTTGCATTTCAATATGCAATTTTCCACATTTACATTCAGTCACAAATGGAGCACCTTCACTCGATGCATATTGATCATAAACTTTACATCCAAATACTCTTTCTAAGAGTTCTCTTCCTTCCTCTGTTATAGTTTCAGATGTTGGGAAAATAGCAATCGGTAAAAAATCAAGTTTTAGTCCTTTTCTTTCTATATAATTAGCGACATCACACATAGACGAGAAAAAACCATCTATCGCATGAGGTTTAAAACGATTCAATTTATTTACATAAAATCCCAGATTCTCTTCACTCAAATGAAACGAAGACATAATCAACTGTTTGCAAGCTCTGTTATATCTCCAAAAACATTTTGATTTCTGAGAAGGAGGAATAATATGTTTACCGTTAAATGTCACTCTCCTCATTTTTCTGTGCTCAAATCCATGACGTTTCTTAAAATGATCAAGCATTGCCATCCTATGCATAGAATCAATATTTGTCATTCTTACAACAAGAGACTTACCAGTCGTTCCGCCAGTATGAGATTCAACACATGCCTCATGCACTTCTGAGAAAACATTCTTAATATTACTTCTCAACATCTCTTTATCCACTATCGGAAGCAATTTCAGATCTTCAACACCATTTATTTCCGAAAGATCTATTCCTTTATAAAGTTCTCTATAAAAAGGACTCTTGTAATAAGCAAATTTTATAAATTTTACAAGTTCTGTATCCTGGTATTCTTTTTTCTTTTCAAAAGACCAATTATCAAAATCTTCAAGAAACAATCTGTACTTATAATACTCTTTACCATACCTGGATTTATTGTTAAGAAACCCTTTGAGAGACACCATTATATTCTGTAAAAAGATAGGTGATTTATCGTATATTTTTTCTATCAATCCCATAAAGTATTATAATAAAAGTTCATCAAGTTATTTGCAAACACGTAATTACAATCTTCCATCTATTAAACTCGTATCAAGTATCCCTTTCACATCAAAAACTACATGCTTGTCTTTCAAATAGTCCTTAATACTCAAATTGTTAAATTCATTATGAGCAACAGCCAAAATTACCGCATCATATTTTTTCCCAGGCAACAATTCATTTTTTATATCTATTCCGTATTCATTCTTAGCTATGTCAGGTGAAGCCCACGGATCATACACGTCAATGTTTATTCTATATTCATTTAAAGTACTATAAATATCAATCACTTTAGTATTTCTCACATCCGGACAATTCTCTTTAAAAGTAAATCCTAAAATCAGTATATCAGATCCTAAAACCTGAATACCCTTTTTAAGCATTAATTTGACTACTTCATTAGCCACATATTCCCCCATACCGTCGTTCATTCTTCTTCCTGATAATATTATCTCAGGATTATAACCATACCTCTGAGCACACTGTGCCAAATAATACGGATCCACCCCAATACAATGTCCACCCACCAATCCAGGTTTAAACGGAAGGAAATTCCATTTGGTAGAAGCCGCTGCGAGTACATCTTGAGTATCAATTTCCATTTTGTTGAATATTTTGGAAAGTTCATTTACAAATGCTATGTTAATATCCCTCTGAGAATTCTCAATAACCTTTGCAGCCTCAGCCACCTTTATTGATGGAGCTAAATGTGTACCTGCTGTTATCACTGAAGCATACACTGTATCAACTACCTTACCTATTTCAGGTGTAGAGCCGGAAGTCACCTTCTTTATCTTATCAACAGTATGAAGTTTATCCCCGGGATTTATACGTTCTGGGGAATAACCTGCAAAGAAATCTTCATTAAACCTCAACCCGGAAACCTTTTCAACCACAGGGATACATTCATCCTCTGTTACACCCGGATATACCGTTGACTCATATACAACAATATCACCCTTTGAAATAACTTTTCCAACAGTATTACTTGCTCCGTACAAAGGTGTCAAATCAGGATTATTATTCTTATCAACAGGAGTAGGAACAGCCACTACATAAAAGTTACAATCCCTGATTTTTTCAATATCAGTTGTACATACAAAACCATTTTCTAATGCCGATTGTAACAACTCGTCTTCAACTTCCAATGTATCGTCATGACCGGTCATCAAGGCATCAACCCTTCTCTGACTCATGTCAAAACCTATAGTTTTATATTTGGTTGAAAACAGACGTGCCAAAGGCAATCCTACATACCCAAGACCGATAACACATATTTTTATATCATTAAGGCTCATCATAAGACATTTTTATTTTAAATTATCCCAATACCATTTTACGGCCTCTTTTAATCCCTCTTTCATGCTGAATTCAGGATTATATCCCAATAATTCTTTTGCCTTATCAACATTTGCTAATGAATGTGGAATATCCCCAACTCGATTCGGGCCATGAGTAGCTTCAATATTTGCTATTTCAGGATCATATTCAGAAAGATATTCTTTCAAGGCATCTACCAGTTGATTCAATGTCGTGCGCTCACCGTATGCAGTATTATAAATCTGATTCACAGCATCAGGATTAGCAGTAGTAAGAGCCAACATATTCATTTGAATAACATTATCAATATATGTAAAGTCCCTACTATACTCACCATCACCATTAATATTTGGCGATTCATGATTCATAAATTTCTTAACGAACAAAGGAATTACAGCAGCATATGCACCATTAGGATCCTGCCGACGACCAAAGACATTAAAATATCTCAAACCAATGTATTCCATACCGTAAGTACGGGCAAATACATCTGCATAAAGTTCATTCACATATTTTGTTACAGCGTATGGCGACAAAGGTTTACCTATAACATCTTCTACTTTCGGTAATGTCTTACTGTCACCGTAAGTAGATGAACTTGCCGCAAATACAAACCTTTTTATACCTGCATCACGTGCAGCAACAAGCATATTTAGGAATCCACCTATATTTACCCTATCAGTGGTAATCGGATCTTTAATACTCCTTGGCACTGAACCTAATGCAGCCTCATGTAATACATATTCCATACCTTCAACCGCTTTCTTGCAGTCTTCAATATTTCGTATATCACCTACTACAAGTTCAAATCTATCAGGATAATCTCTTAAAAGCGGCAATACATTTTCCGGCTTGCCTGTAGAAAAATTATCCAGACATCTTACTTTGTTTCCTTTTTTCAATAAGTATTCACATAAATTGGAGCCAATGAATCCGGCACCTCCTGTAACTAATATATTCATTGTATTTGATTTATTTTTAAGTTTACTATATGATTTAAGAATACATCTATTCTGTAATTTTATATCTTTCTTTTGATATACCACCTCAAAAGCATTTCAGTTATATAAAATCCACAATATTTATTAACCAAGGCAACTTTAGCTACTTTAGGATTAGTTGTATATTTCAGCAACCATTTTAATTTCATCAGTTCATTTCGTTTATTCTTACGGACACCTTCAGGTAAAGATGAAAGTTTAGCTAATAGAATACAAAACTCATAAGCAAGGAATGAATATAAAGCTTCATTTGCCTTCGTGGAGAAACTCCTTTTTTCTATTTTATCTATTTCCTGGTTGATTATGTTGTACAAATCTTGAAAGTTTGAAACGCCGAAACTCGAAGTAATACTGTTAGGAACATTCTTTCTATATGCATATATATATTCATTAACAAATATACACTTGTTGCACTTATCAAGTACATCAATGAACCACGGTATGTCTTCACTTTTTATTCCTTTAATAAAATTCAAATTTGACTTATTAATAAATTCCAAAGAAATAACTTTCAGACAAGCACTCATCGGGAAAGTACCTGACGAAACTAATTTGTATAATACCGTATTTTTATCTATAGGATTAGATAAACTTATATCATAAGGAGTATTTTTCACATAAGCATTACTTTCACTATAATAATGAGAACAATTAAAACCTAAGAAATCACACTCTGGATATTTATTAAGGATTTCAATTAATCTTTCCAACGAATTATTACCTATCCAAAAATCGTCTCCATCAACAAAAATTACATATTCACCTTTTGCCAATTTCACCCCTTCATTTCGTGCATCTGACAAACCGCCATTTGGTTTATGTATAACCTTGACTCTACTATCTAAATTAGCAAATTCATCACAAATTTTTGGACTATTATCCGTTGAACCATCATCAACTAAAATAACTTCAAAATCACTATATGTCTGAGATAAAATACTATTAACACACTCTTTGATGTAATTTTGTATATTATAAACAGGAATTATAAAACTTATCTTCATAGATTATATTGTAAATTAAATAAAAGTATAAAAAGATTTTTGTACATTATGACCCACTACATTATATAATTATAAAATATTACTTCCAGAATATAAATTCATCAATGAATCAACTGTATAACGAATATCCAAACCATTATCTATTACTTCCATTGTTCGCTTACCTCGTTTTGAATCATTGATAAATTCACTTGCGGCATCAGCCCAATTATTCTTGTTATTTAATGGCAAATATCTAACAGCGGAACCGAAATCTAATTCCTTTGTAATTCTATCTGATAAAAGTACAGGTAATCCGGAAGCCATTGCTTCAACTGCAACCACAGGAAAACCTTCATACAAAGAAGGCATGATCAATAGATCAAAGGCCTGTAACAAACGATTAACATCATCCCGTTTACCTAAACACAATACATCACTTTCAAGATTATCATCTACAATTTTTCTTTTAAGGTTATCCATTTCCCCACCATCACCTACAACGACTAATATCGAATTACTTATTTTTTCTTTTATAGATTTGAATATATCCACACCATAAAGAACATTTTTCTCAGGAGAAATACGTCCAACAATGCCGACAACAAATTTATTCTCAAGATTTAATGACGCTATCACCTCATGCCTTATTTTCTCATTGTATTTATAATGTTCTACATCAACCGAATTGGGTAAGATAATTGATTTGCGTCTTAACATATTAATCCGACCAAACACATAATCACCCGCCATTTTCCCACAAGCTATCATCGATGTAGAATAATAAGAATTTAAAAAGAAACCTATCACTCTTTTCAATTTTTCCCTTATAGATTCACCTTTATTTACTGCTGTATGAGCATGAGCTATTCTAACTTTTACTCCACAACGCTTAGCTACCCGGAGTGCAACCCATGAAGTATAATTTCCATGAACATGGACTATATCATACTTATTTTTATATATCAAAGTTTCTATATCCTTTTCAAATTGTTTTCTATTGGCTGATTTTAAAGCTATCTTATAAATATTCGCACCCAAATCTCTCAAATGTTCTCCATTAATTCCATTAGTATTTGTAGTGACTGCTATATCAAAACTGACAGCATTCCGATTGATAAATCTGTAATAATTTAAGATGACGCTCGAAACGCCTCCTACATCCACAGAGCCGGTTATATGTAATACCTTTATCATGTTATATAGTTTTATTCTTTAATAGTAATAAATATCTCATGATACGTTAATAAATCAAGATATGTATTTAGCTAACTTTTGAGTAAACCACAACGCCACTTCCTTTAATATTTCCCCATTCTTATACATATATGAAATATATATTATAAGTTTTCTTATGCCATAATGTTTAAGTATAAACAAAATCAAGTTTGGTGAAATTGTTGTAACCCCATTTTTACCTTTGTTTCTTTTTCTTAAAAATGAATTAACCCTTAAATTAAGCTTTAAATAATCCATTGTTCTATCAAAACTTCTGACAGAACGTGTTATACTGTTATTGTTTGATACAGTATAATGATAAAGCCTATCTTCAATTATCAATATTTTATTAGCTGAGAAGTTGGCTTTTAAACTAAACATAGCATCATTTCCTACAGGTATTTCCTCAAACATTATATTATTATTTATTATAAACTCACGAGAAAACACTTTATTCCATGGAGCCCAGATTAATCTGACATTATCTTCAGAACCGTTTTCATGAAAATATTTATAGTATATTCTATTAATATTTGAATTTGATTCTTCTTTTATGTTAAAAAATAATATGTCTATATCATCTGACAGTTTCTTGTCTAATATTTCAATGAATGATTCTTCATAATAATCATCCGAATCAGCAAACAAAACCCATATACCTTTGGCTTTTTCCAGTCCAAGATTTCTTGCATGTCCTGCTCCTTTACAGTCTTTGTTAAATATTAAGACAAGATTCTTTCTTCCGTTACAAGGGAAATTATTAAAATCGACTATTTTCTCATCACTATCATCATCAACAACTATTATTTCTATATCATCTGCTTCTGGAATAGATTTAATACATCTTTCCAATAGATCTGGAGTATTTTTATGCGGTATAATTATAGAATATTTTATATCATTCATCACAATAAACCTTTAAACATTTCTAATAACTAACATTTAATCTTTCTGACTCCATATCAATTGCCACATCCTCATCGTTTCTTCCTTAATCTTAGGTACTGTATTATAAAGTGAGATGCGGATTTTTTCGTTTTCCTGGGGAGACAAATACTCCGTTACTTTATTTATACATTTATTTATATCAGAAATATCCAAAACACAATCTGCCAATCCATAATCCTTGTACAATTCAGCATATTTATGACTCCAGCTTGTGGACAAACAGGGAACTGAAGAATTAAGAGCCGATACCACACCATGGAAGCGGGAAGATATACATAAATATGAACTTGCTATCAGTCCCTTGACTTCCAATGCATTCAATCCGGTTACCACCTCAATAGAACCTGCCAGGCTTTCTTTGCATTTGTAAGCCAATGCCTCATCGCCTTTACCTTCATGATTTAATATATAAACAGGACGACCCACCTTCGATGCTGATTTAATTACCCCAACCAATAAATCAATATATTTTTGAAGGGAAATAATTCCTTTATCAATCATCCTAAGATTTGGTATTATACAAATCCCATTTTTTAAATGATTGAAGCTTTGAGGAAAAACACCTTCAACCAATGATGTGAAATCAGTATATTTCTTAATTTTACTTGTGTCCACTCCATTTTCCAATAAATAATTAAGTGAGATATTCTCGCGTGGCATTATTATATCGGCATATTTATTTAATATGGAGAACTCCATCTTTGTATTTGGTAAATCTGCCGGGCCGAAGGCTTGCGGCAAAAGAACAATTTTCGTATTCTGCTTTTTATATCTATTTAAATAGAACTCTAAGTTCTTTACCGATACCTTTGTTGGATTCCATTGATCAGAATAAGCAAAACCACTTGCATCAATAAAATAATCTGCTTTACTGACAGGCCATATATCTAAAAACCAATTATTATAAATATGCAGTCTAAGCAAAATACCGCCAATATGAAATTTAGCCATAAACCTTTTTAATTTGGCATAAGGCTTATATTTCACTTGAACGTTTGTGTGTAGATAATCCAATCCTTGTCTGACTGCAAAAATAGGTACAAACACTTCAGCATTAGGATATTTTCTTTCTATTTCCTGCAATATTGCATAAAGCATCAGCTCTGCACCTTTATTATTTGTTTCTATACCTGATAGTACTATCCTCATTATTCTTAAGATTTTATGGTTTTATTAATCTTTTTATTTTCCTTAAAATGCGTATAACAAACAAGTTGTTAAATTTTTGCCGTTTCATATTTTCCTCAATAATCATTCTGGCTTTTCCTATCAATTCTTCTTTAGATAGGTTCTCATTATCGAGAAAACCTTTCAGATTATTGATAGCTGACAGCTTTTCATTGTCAGATATATCGCTGACATCATTCTGTTTGTAAAGATATGAGTCTGTTTTAGGAAGAGGTAAGGAATTTAGAGCAGAAGCATAAACAGACACACTTCTTCGTCGTTCATTGACATGTTGTCCTTTTAATAATTCCTCAATATCAGCTGTTTTCATTGAGACTGTTCCGGAAGAAATCATATCACTCATTAATTTATCTCCTAATGAAGTACGGGTAAACACCAAAGATTCTCCCTTATTCCAATCTACATCCGACATTCCCCATGGATCACCGAATACTATATCCGAAAATGTATTGAGTTTATCATAACACACCCTACAGCGAGGAGAGGTGAACATTTCCTTTAATGCAAATCTGTAAATATTAGGCAATACTATATTTTTACCACTATTGTATTTAATTCTGATTGGAGCAGTCTTATAAGGGTAATATTTCCCATCTGCTGAAAAATCCTTTTTTCGCCATTCTATTATCCCTGGTTCTTTTTCATTTGTATAAGACATTACTACGTCTTCCAAAGTTTCACCCAATGACCGGTCACATATCAATCCAAGCTTGTATTTAACGTTCTTGAACTTCTTGCTTTGCCTTATCAGTGATTCAACACCTTCTATATGGCAAGGTAGTCCCACTACAGCGACAGATCTCTTTGTAGCTGTCTGCTTCAATGCTGAGAGTATTTCTACCACAGTGTATTTTGATTTCTGTGACTCCAATAATTGGTTTGCAGACTCTGCCACATAAGCTTCTACAACAGGATGATTTGCCGTCTTCATACGGCAAACTATTGCAGCATCTATCAGGTTATGTTCAAACAGATATATTAAGGTTGCAGTGCAAGCCCCTCCGCTTTGTGCTTCCTTATATATTTTAAAATCAGTAGCCTTACCGATATAAGCTGTTTTTATTTCTCCTATATACCTGTCTGAGAATACAGTTTGCAGGTTATGAGAATCTATAGACGGACATACCTTTATGCAAACCTTGCACTCTATACATGAATCATTCACTTCGGCGTACATTCTCCCTAATGAAGATGTTTTAAAGTGTATAGCATCTTCAGGACATATAGCCTTACATGCACCACAATTAGAACACAAATAAGCATCAGATACTGATTGAATATTATTCATATACAAATTATCTTCTAAAGTTTCTGACTTTTTCCAATATATAAAATCGTTCTGTTTTATTTAACCCTATAAAAAGAATAGTTAATATAGAAGAAAGTATAGACATAATCGTTATTATAATAAAATTCAATATATCACTTTCAATAAATAATGAAATACATATAGGAATTATAGACGATATAGAAAAAACAGAAATAATATTTATATATACTTTTTTTAAAAATTTTTTCACAGACAAATCAATAAGTTTCCTCAACATATAAAGTCTACTCGCCAAACATAAATGAGATACAACAATAGCAACAATAAATATAGTTTCTGGTCTTTCGTAAAAAATTAAGATAATATATGATATAGGCAAATTCAACATCTGAATTCCTCCAACAACCAACTGGTAGTTTCTTATATTGCCAGTTGCAAGTTGTGCGGTTATCAAAGGTTTTGATATAGCCTCACTTAAAGCAAAAATAAGTATCAATCTAACAAATAATACTGTATTTTCCGGTACTGTACCTAACCACATATACAATAAATAATCCGCATTAATTATGACAGGTAATGACAAAATAAATAGTAAATAACATGCAAATCTACTACCATTATATACTAATTTCATCATATATTCGTGGTCTCCAATAGCATAAGATCTGGTAATCTGTGGATTTACTGCTGTCATAAAATTAGTTACAAAACTATAAATAGCAGAAAAGACCTGATATGATATACCTCGAGCCGCATTTACAGTAGTACCAAAAAACATATTCAGAATAATATTACCTCCTTGATCCCTTAATATAGCAGAAGAAGAGCCAATAAAATTCCAACCTGCAAAACTAAACATTTGTTTTATAAGTCCTTTATCCCATATAAAATTATAATTACATTCTTCAAAATTACGTTTACAATAAAAAGCATAAACAAAGCGAATTACAACAGCAATAAGACACATCAACATGGCATAAAACACAAGCCTATCTATAGGAGAAATAATAATAAAATATGCAATTAAAAGTTTGCCTACAACATCTAAAATACTAATATATGTAAACGCCGACATTCTTTCGTGAGCTATAATGACTGCATTATATGGTACGCTGATCAAGTTAACAACAAAAGTTAAAATTGAAAAATGAAAAACCCAATTTGCAGCATGTAATCTATCTGGTGCTATATTCATTTTTTCATTAATAAACCATATACCAACAATCTCCGCTATAACTACAATAAAAATTGCCAATATTATCTGTATAGTCAAAGAGGAAGAAAAAACCTTTTTCAATTTTAGTACATCATTCTTTCCTAATTCAAATGTTATAAAGCGGCTAATTGCTGAAGATAATGAACCAGATAATATGTTAAACATAGAGACAATACCTCCAACTACATTATAAATACCATAATCATTTACACCAAGAGCCTTCAAAACGACTCTTGATGTATATAAACTTATAATTATAGTAAGAAACATTCGAAAATATAGAAGCAAAGTATTTTTCGCTATTCTTTTATTATTTTCAGTGTTCAATGACATAAATATGAATTACATATAGTTTAATAACTATCTATTTGCAAGTATTAAATTTTAAAAGTCACTTTCGGTGAAACTTAAATACTAACATTTTAGAAATTACAAAGTAACCATATCTAAAATATTTAAAACACCTAATCAAAACTCTTAAATAGACATATAAACAACATCTCTCCTTACGATACATCAATTCTTTATGACCGCAGTCTCCTTGTAAAAACAAATCCTTTTCTAAAAAATATATGTCTTTAAGATTTGTTTTCTTCTTTATTATATCAGCGAAAACTAAATTATCATCTAATATTAGTTTGTTGGCTAGTTCATTGAATAAATTAACAAAATAAGCTAACTTATTTTCTTTAATATATTTATTCAAATAAGTCATATCTATATTATGACAATTATTATAAAAAAACATTACCCAGTCACAAATATGCCTAAAGCCTAATCCTGGACCTATCAAGTGAGTCACAGAATGAATTAATGATAATATAGCGGTTGTTGTTTCATCAAGAGTTTTAAACTTAATACCTGAATATTCAACTTCCAATATTCTATATTGGTTTAATTTCTTAAAAGAAGAGCTGATTACATGATGATGCAATTCTATAAGTACTCCTTTATAATAAAATTTATGATGTTTTTCTGTTTCAAACATCTCATAACCTAAATCAGAAACAAACTTCAATGATTTTTCATAATTGTCAGGTATAAACAAGTCTATATCTCCGCATATCCGCAAATCTGGCTCTGGATATAAAACAGCTGATGAAAATCCTTTCATTACTACGGGATATATTCCATTTGTTTCAAATATGTGCAATAATTCGGATAATATATTGAGTTTCTTTTTGTTTTCCTGACGGATATAATTAGCCTTCGCGGCCCAAACAAGATATATATTTTGGGGAGGTCTGCAATCTGATGGCAGCTCACTTAAAGCCGGATAACATACTCCTAAAAGAGCCTGTTTCTGGGCTGTGTTCATCACCTTAAACCATACCGATTCATCAATATTTCTAAACAGATTAGAATCCGGTACTTTATTCCATAATGCAGAACGTAAAAGTTCAAGAAACAGTTCATGATGTAAAGGACGTTTATACATTCTTTCTATCGCAAAAACAACACAGATGCCACAGACAAAGAAACGGATATAATGGATATCCACAAACTTACATTACTGAAGATTCCACTTTGCGAAGATTTTGCCTTATTAGGTTCGACATACACCACATCATTCTGTTGCAAATAAAAACATGGTGAGTCGAATATATCAGAAGAGCGCAAATCATGATAAGTTACTACCCTTTTTCCGTCTGTCTCCCTAATAACAGCAACTTTATCACGCTTACCATTAATAGTAAGATCACCTGCTTTACTAATGGCATCAAGTATAGTTATACGTTCACTTTCAATCTCATAACAACCAGGATTTTTAACTTCTCCCAATACTGAAACCTTGAAATTCAGGAACTGCACTGTTACTATCGGATCTTTTACATAATCATTCTTTATTAAGGAAGTCTCAATATATTCAACAAGTTCCTTACGTGTCATCCCCTCTACTTTTATTTTCCCTAATACAGGGAAATTTATGAATCCATCAACTCCAACGGTATATGACAATACTTTTTGACTTCCTGAAGCTGAAGCCCCGGATACTGACACATTTACTATAGGAGAATTAAAAACTTTCACAAGTTCAGGGTTCTTGCTTGTAACTACTATGGATAATACATCATCCTTTTTTATCTTTAACTCATAGTCATCCGTTACCATGCTTTCATTTCTCACATCAGCATCCTGAAAATAAATAACTCTTTTAGGAGCCATACAAGAGGAGAAGAACAAAATTAAAAGTATATAAGTATATTGTAATGGTCGCATAATTTTATCTTACAAGGGCTTTACGCTTATCAAGTTCAGAAATAAATTCATCTATATCTGCATATAGTTCTTCCTTTGATATATCGTACATTCTATATAGATGGTCAAAGATTTCATCACGGGTTGATGACCTTTTTTCTATAAAAGACACTATATCGTATGCTGTTTCGTTAAGAACAATTATCTCTGTCAAATCTACACCACCGGATTCATCACAAGGCAGAAGGACATGGTCTTCCCCTACCTTGCTCAACATGTATGACGGGGTAAGCATTATCTTTTCTACCATCTTAGTCTAACAAAAGTGTATAAGGAGCAACTATTGACTGGCCAAAATCAGGATCATTAATCATATATAACGAACTGCTTGCCCGAGTGGATGATTTCAAAAGATGTTCCACAAAATCATCTATATCCATAACAACTGTTACAAGTCTTAATGCACCTTTTGTCAAATCTTCTGTCGCATGAAACCTAAATGTATTTATTCCATTATTATTTAATTTTGCCTTAATCTCAGGATCATTCCCTACATATCGGAATGTAAAGCATAAATCTGATTTACCAGCAGTTGAAGCAGGAAATATAAATGGGGTTGAATCACTATGATAACCCATTCCCTTGTATGATGTTGCCGCACCTCCTACCGAAACTGTGCTATGCGTAAAATTACCATTTAATTTCTGATAATCTTGTGATATATTTATTATACCTCTGTTTCCGTTCTCATCAGTTCCATCCATAAGGTTATAATCAACAGGAAATCCATTGGAGTATGGAGCACCAGCATCTTGATTACCTGCAACAAAAGCTCTGACCTCCCAATCTTCAACCGGGCCAAGAACACTGGTAAACTTTAACAAATCCATTGTATATTCACTCTTAGACACTTCTAAGTCATCACACAACATAAACCTTGGAATTATAACATTTGTCAATCGTTCCATTTCCAAAGACATTTCTGTCACAGGTTTGTATGAAGGAAGGCACATGACCTGGTCTCCGACTGCCATAAACATCAAATTATCACTTTTAAAAAGTCTGTCACCGTATGGTTCGTATGTATCCTTTCCTCCTTCAGTCTTTACGTCACACAATTCCATAGAAGTTTCCAACTCTGGAGAAGAAGAGAAAAACGATTGATATGGGGCACCATTTGCCACCAAAACTGAATCCAAACCATTTTTTGCCCACACTTTACCGCCTTCGGCTCTGAAACAAATATCAAAGACCTGTTTCCCATCAACTTCATAAACAGGAAACTCCAATGTCTCATATTTTGTATTACTTTGACTATTATTAGTTATGGAAAACAGATAAATCTTATCCATTGGATATTTAGTCGGCAATAGTTGAGCTTCATCATCGACCTCACCTTCCCATCCTCTTGATGGCAAGTTGGTATTGAATTTACTACCCTCATCTACAAATAATTTATAATCAGTACAGACAGTAAATGGATACTCTGCAAATGAATATAAATTTTCATCATCTGCTTTACTACATGAAATAAATGAAACAGATGATAAAAGAACAATTATAAAAAACTTAGAAATTCTCATCCCAACTTCCTCCTCCACTGTTTTCAGAAACCACATGTGTTATATCTTTCCTGGATCCTTCTATTACACTAATATCTATCGTTGTACAAACACTTCCCGCACACATTTCAGAAGGGTTGATTTTCAGTGTGCGTAATTCAGGCTTTGAATATTTCTTTTTTTCCATAATATCAAATACTTCAATTTTTTAGAACTATTCTGCTGCAAAGATACGATTTTTTTTCAATTCATTGGTTATATTGTTATAACATTTTGTATTTCAACCAAATGGGACATCAGTTATTGGCCTTTTAAAAACTTTATTTTTGATTTTCTTACCGGTTTTGAGGAATAATAACCATAATAACTGTCATATTTTCCTCCAGTGTGTTTCACTCCATTAAGTATCAGGTTCAGATTTTTAAATTTATTATCTTCATACAAATCTTGAATTTCCGAAAGGAAACGTTTGTCCAACTTATAAGCCCTGACTACATACATAGTGATATCCGCTATCCTGTTTACTATCATTGCATCTGCTATAACATTTGAAGGAACGCTGTCAATTATTATATAGTCAAATTCTTTCTTAAGTTTCTCAATCAGCTTATCCAAACGTTGATTCAACAACAATTCAGATGGATTAGGAGGAACTGTTCCTCTGGCTACATAATACAAATTATCATTTTTGAGTGATTTATGGACAATACCGGAATAATCATCATTATCTGATATAAGATAATCTGTCAGTCCTGCCATCTTCCTTCCCAAATGCTTGCTTAAAGAACCGCGCCGGATATCCATATCCAAAATTATAACTTTACTTCCTGCCATGGCAAGACTCATGGCAAAATTTGACGATACGAAAGTTTTTCCGGCACCTGGGAATAAGGATGTGAACATTATTACTTTTGAGTTGCCGTCACCATTCCTTATGAACTGCATATTAGCGCGCATTATTCTAAACGCCTCTGCAATCCTGTTGTTATCATCGTCATGTAGTACTATTAGCTCATTTTTTTCGTTTTTGTCACGCTCATGTAAAGGAATCTCTGCCAATAAAGGCATGGAAAGGATTTCCAAATCTTTCTTACTTTTAATTCTTGTATCGAATGCAATAGTCAGCCACAAAACACATGAAGGAATAAAAATTCCCATAAACAAACCGGCAAGCATAATGACATTTGAATTAGGAGATATAGGGGTATTGCTACCCATTGCAGGATCAATTATCCTTGCATTTTCTTCTGTAACAGCTTTTGACAATGCGCTTTCCTCACGCTTGTTCAAAAGAAAAAGATAGAGGGATTCCTTTATTTTCTGCTGGCGTTCTACAGACAATACATACTTCTGCTGCGACGGCACAGCAGCTATTCTCTTCATTGTCCTTTCTTCTACAGCTGTAAGATTATCAATCTTCATATCTATACCGGTAATAAAAGCGTCAACAGTACGTATTATAGTCTGTTGCATGGAAGATATAGAAGCATTCATTTCCAATAAAAAAGGGTTTCTGCTGCCACTGCTTTCCAAAAGTTTATTCCTTTCCAAAAGCAATGAATTGTATGATTGTATCTGACTTTCGATATTGGCATCAGATATGCCTGTATTAGAAGGAATAAGCTCGGTCAGATTTCCAGGATCTGATATATATTGTTTTATATATCCGGAAAGCTCTTTCTGTGTCTGAAGTGACAATATTTCCTGCTGATATGTATTAAGATTACTCATAAACATTCCTGCTTCGGAAGATATATCTGTAAGTTTATTTTCGCTTTTAAAATCTGCAATTTGACTGTCAACACCTCCAAGCTCTTGCTCTATAAGAATCAACCTTTCGTTAATAAATTCAGACGTACTTTCCGCAACTCTATTTTTGTCATTTATAGCATCTTCGTTATATACTTCGATAAGAGTATTCAATATATCTTCAGCTCTCTGTGGTGAGACATCATTGATTGTGAGTCTTACGACACTTGACAGTCCTCCCGCTGGCTCAGCAATAAGTCCGCCACTACATGCCAATGCCACAGCTTCTATGTTAGATTTTACAACCGTCAATTGTTTATTATACAAATCCTTTGAATAATTAATTGTTGGATTAATCACTATTCTACCCACAGGACTATCTATTGTATCATTCAATAAGGCGGTAATTACAAAATCTTCATCAACAGGGAACAATGTATTACCAGAAAATTGAGATAAAACAACTTCGTTTTGATTTACTGGCATTAGTTCAAACGAGAAATTCTTCAAATTAACATCTTCCGGAAATTGAACCTTTACAGGCGACAGATTATACATTTCCCAGTTACGGAATCTTCCGTGTCCCTTATAACCTATATCCAATTTTAACCGTTTTACAACTTCTGTCATTAGTCTTTTAGACTTGAATATTAGTATCTCATTATCAACACTACTTACAGTTTTAAGCACATCAACCTCAGCTATAGCTGTTGCCGCGGTAGGCATCTGCATTCCTTTTGCGGCAACCTTTATAAATACAGTTGCAGAACGTTTAAAAATCCGTGGAGTACTGCGTTCATAATAGAATGCCAAAGAAAGACACACAATAATGGATATTACAAACCAATACCATTTACGGAATAAAATGGAAATTATATCACTCAAGGATATTGAAGATGAACTTCTTATTTTTTTATTATCATTCATATTCTTCCGATTCTTCTTTAATATTCAACGACGATGAACTTACCGCATAAAGCACTGTAAGCATCGGTAGCAACTTGGCTCTGTGACGTAAAGCTGTTCCTGCCGTATATGTACCAAATGCAAAAACAAAGACAGAAATAATAAAACCTATCAAAAGAAACAGCTTAATGCTTCCAAATTTATTACTTAATCTATAATTTCGTGCTATGTTCCAGCATAAAAATATATAAAAAGAACTGTCTATCATAAATGCTATAATATCTCCAAATCCACGCCAATTGGTTGGCAATGGCGAAAAAAGAAAATAAAACATTTTTAGTGGAGAGAATACAAGCCCCATCCACAGGCTATCAGCTTTAACCCACGTAAGATATGCAGAATCGCCTGTAGTATCAGCATTAATAGTAGCAAGTAAACCATCAGAAGAACTCGCACTCTGAAATTTACCTGTAAACATATCACTGCTATCTCCCAACAACAGAATCATAACAGTGGCTATGATTATAAAAGATATGGAATGACTTGAAAACTGCACCTGGCCGGTAGAAGGATTATAAGACGTAAAAGCCAAAATATATCCCATAATTACAACAAGTGTTCCAGAATGCATTACAGCTGCAAGTAAAATAGAACCCATACACAATGGAATGTTTAAACTGTTACCTCCAATAAACCATCTGACAAAAAAATACACTGAAAGTATAACAAAAAATTCCACCCAAGCCTCACGAAGAAGTATTCCTGAGAATATAACAAAATTCGGCATACATGCTAAAATAATCATGGAAATCAATGCTATTTTATTATCAATATCAAGAATTTCAAATATTTTTCTTACAATAAACAATATAGACACTCCCATAACAAGGTTAAAATACTGAGCTATTATCCTCGAAGAATGAGTTATAGAGTATAAGAAAGTAAGAAAAGGTGTGTAATTTGTCAATTTTCTTTGTTCATCATAAATCTGATTTGTTTTGGCTATACCATGAAAAGTTTCTGAATCTGCACCCGAATGCAGCACAGGAAACCAATGATATATATCAGCAAACAATATGACCAACCTTAATATCAGTCCCAATAATAGTATATTCTTGTATTTCCCTTCTGTAAACAGTATATAATATATAATGAATACTACATGCACCAATATGAATATCAGCGAGTAAAACTCTACATTATCCCTTAATACCGGAAAAAACAATGTAGAGAACTCCAATAATATTATATCAATAAAGAAAAACAGGAATAAAAGCAGAATCATTGGTTATTCCTCTTTATAGAAAGTGAAACTTACAGAATGTTCGTATCCTTGTACACCGAATCTTTGATTCAAATCGTAAACGTCAGTTTTCAATCTTTTAGGATTTATACCATAATCCTGAATCAAAATTCTGCGAACTATTTCAGCCCTTCTTTCAGCTATGGAATGTTGCGATTTGTGTATATTTCCTACAATAGTTATAGTTATATCCTTATATAAATTCATAAACAAGGCTATACGGTACAGATTAACCTGCTGGAGTTCCTTGTTATACTCTGCCTTGTTTGGGAAAAACACGACAGACGGAATAAGCAGACCACCCAACATTGTGGTATCCATAACCATACGTTCGATAGTTACATTCTTGATTTCTTCCTGACGAGTTGCAGCCATGGCATTTGTCAACTGCCGCATCTCTGACTGGGATACAAGTCTCATGGTCTTGAATCCCTGTTTTCCGAAAGAATATTTCAATCCCAATGCCATAGCACCTATATGATCCAACTTGCCACCTTTACCTATTACACCGTCAATGGTACTGCTGGTCATAGAATTTCCAATAGTGAAATTCAATCCCAATTCCGGAGTGATATTATAAGTAGTTATCAATCCTGTACGTAACGTTATTTTAGAATTACGACTGGTACCTCTCCAGCGCATAACATGAATAAATCCAAGTCCCAAATAAGCGTCGAAACGCCATTTACGGTCGCCGTAATGATTATACTTTGTGAATATGTTACCAAGGTCAAAAAGGATATCAGCACTTCCTTCAAGAAATTTCATCTGATGGACATAACCATCACTTGTACCCACACCCTGAGACTCGTAATATTCTTTCATAGGGTCCTTATTCTGTACCCATCCGGCATACTGTTTGTATACTCCGTATGTGTCAGTACGGTTCCACCCGTCGAGACGCATACCTCCAAAACTTAGTTTTATACCGAAGTCAGGATGTATCTGCTTACCTATACCTATAGTAAAGCCAGGCTTCAGACGTTTGAAAAACGGCAGGCCATTGTCTTCCTCACCATAAATTACCCTACCGGCAAAATTACCCTGCAAAAATAAATTAGACCAAAAAGGAGCGGTATATCGCGTTTTGTATTTCACATCTATTTTCACACTGTCTCTTTTTACATGTCTTGTTTCTTCCACTTTCTGAGGATATGAAACAATACATATAAACAAAGCCAATATGGCGAATATATATCTTATATTTGTTTTCATAAGCCGAGTTTTTTTTATTCTGATTCTTTTTCTTTCTCTTCGAGACTATCTTTAACAACATTCTGTGCGTTACTATCTTCATCATTTTCTTTGAATAAAGTCATCACCACAACCCTGTTCCAGCGGAAATCTTCCTCATACACTCTCACCTTGTCTCCCTGCGGATTTAAGACTATTCTTGACGGGTCTATACCACATTTCTCCACAAGGTATTTCTTTACGGAATTAACTCGACGCTCACTCAGGCGCTGGTTATATTCAGGATAAGCTGTTTCTTTGTCAGCAAATCCGCTAAGACGTACTTTATATTCAGGGTCACGCTTCATATAACGGGATATTCGCTCTATATTAAGAACCTGGTCTTCGTTTATATCATGTTGGTCAATATAGAAACGGACTGCAAAAGTGGTGATTATTCTGTCATCAAATGTAACTTTTTTCTCCACCACATTTGTAACTGTACGCATCACAGACTCATGCACAATAGGATTAACCTTGACATAACGGTCAAACTTCTTTCCTCCGAAACGGTATGACACACCAAGACTCACTCCCGCATATCCTTCGAGAGTACGATTTACTTTTCCGCTATATCCACCTATCTGCCCATCGAATGATTCATCGACAATAGTTCCATGAAGCTCGGCAAAGACATCCCAATTCTCGTGTACCCTAACATTGAACTGACCGGATATCTTAAAAGCAAAAGAATTGTTAGCTTCAAGTCCCTGATTGGCGTATGTATAAGTGTAACCCGGACCAACAAAAAGGTAAAGTCCTATCCTACGACTATCTGGAGTAAACCATCTGACAATATCTGTCATGAAAGACAAACTCCAGTCAGAAAAAGCGAACTTTCTTAAAAAAGTCGGTTCACCTTTGTCATTTGTAATGTAAGGTTTTACTTCCTCTGGCATAATAGTATGATCCGGCATATAATCATAAAGATTATAGTAACGGAAAGGATAATAATAGGCTTGAAGAAATCCAGTACCCATCTGTAGACGTAAGCCGAACTGTGGCGTGAACCATTTTCCTACACTAAGCTGAGCCGCGAATCGGGAACGCTCCAGAGCTGTGTCAAAAAGCCTGTTTGCCTCGGCATGAAGACTGTTTATTCCGGCTCCGAAACTTATAAACCAGTTGCCTGTACCACTTATATTGGTAATTATGACATCTGTAGTGTCACCTATTTCGGTAAGGAAATCTTTAGTCAAGTCCTGCCGTATCGTATCATTGGATACAGTTTGACCAGATATACTCAATACGGCAAAAAACATAAAAAACAGTAATATCGTCTTTTTCATTGTCATATTTGATGAGTTATTAATTTTCTTTTTTATCCAAAACAGAATATTTAGAGTTCTGACTTATGAACTCTGGTATTATTTCTTTCATAAGTTTAACCGTTCCCATTCTGTCAACCTGCCGTGCCAGATCTACAAGTTTCTGGATGGCATCAGTTATTTCCTCATATTTATACTCACGCACATGAGCACGGAATATCTTTTCGTTTGTAGTAGGCAATGTATTTTCTTTAGACGCCAACAGTTCCTCAAAAAGTTTCTCACCCGGTCGTAAACCGGTATATACAATATTAATATCCTTATCCGGAACAAGGCCGGAAAGCTCTATCATCCTCTTTGCCAAATCAGCTATCCTTACCGGCGTTCCCATATCAAAAACAAATATTTCGTTACCATTACCCATAGCTGCAGCCTCAAGAACCAACCTGCACGCTTCGGGTATCGTCATAAAGTATCGGATTATATCAGGATGGGTCACTGTGACAGGACCTCCTTTCATTATCTGCTCCCTGAAACGCGGAATAACAGAACCGTTACTTCCAAGCACATTCCCGAAACGTGTTGTAATAAAACGTGTATTCCCTTTTATATCACCCTTTGCTATCGCCATGCTCAGACTTTGGACATAAACTTCCGCAATACGTTTTGTAGCTCCCATGACATTGGTAGGATTGACAGCCTTGTCTGTAGAAACCATGACAAACTTATTTACTCCATATTCCACAGCCTTGTCTGCCAACAGTTTTGTGCCATACACATTTGTCACCACTGCCTCACAAGGATTTTCCTCCATCAGCGGTACATGCTTATATGCCGCGGCATGAAAAACAATCTCCGGATGATGTTTCCTGAATATGTAATCAAGGCGGTTGGCAGAACGGACATCACCAACAATTGGATAAAATTCCAGGTTATTACATTTTTCCTCCAATTCCAGACGTATGTTATGCATTGGAGTCTCTGCAGAATCAAACAAGACCAATTTCTTAATTCCGAACTTACACAACTGACGGCATAATTCACTACCGATAGAACCTGCTGCTCCGGTAACCAGAACCGACTTGCCTTCAAGACAAGAAGATATCTCATCCATATTAATATTTATCTCATCGCGCCCCAACAAATCCTCTATCTTCACCTCCGGTATATGGTGTATTGATTGCGTACCTTGAGACGGATCCACAACATCTGCCTTCGGGAGAAGAAGCATTTTTACACCCATTCTCTCACAATAGCGCACCAGGCGCTCAGACTCATCATCAAGATCCTGGCGATTGGTAAACAAGACGTATTTTATCTTCTTTGCATTGACCAAACGACTGAAAGACTCGAAATTAGGAACTGTATATTGGGTATAATTTCCTGCACGGAGGACACTGAATTTGCCTATCAGGATATAACCTTCGACCGAATATAGGCCTAACCTGCTGAATATGGCGCCACTCAAGGTTATAGGAGTATCGCCACCTATATAAATCAGCATCTTGTCACGTTGGCGTATATTCGTATTATATAAAATATAACGGTATGTGACAAGAATCATAACACGGAACAATACAAAGAGTGCAAAAGTCAGCATCAAGTCCGTGAAAGCACCTATCGTTATAAAACGGATACTCGTTCCTGTTAGGAAATATGCTGTGACAGGAATCATCAAAGCAACCTTTATAAGAGCGGACAAAGCTATACGTCCTGCCTCGGCTATTGTGGAATGACGTATGACACCCTTATAAGTACTACAGGATAATAACCCGATAGAGCTGGCCAACAATGAGAAAAAAATGATTTCTAAATGCATGACTGGTTGCAGTTCCCGATGCAAAGCGTACGCCACGAACAGCAATGCCAGATAAGACGATGTCAGCGACAGCATCAAATCCAAAAGAAAAATCAGCCATCTGTTGACATATCTTGTTTTATGCAACAACAGTTTTAAGAAATTAGATAAGTCCATATTGTATTTGTAATTTAATTCATTGTTTTAGCATAGCATGAAGCATAATTCCATTTCTCAAAAACAATTATTATTCTATAATTCCTCAAATGCTTCATTCGTTATTCCACTTATTGCAACAGTAATGTTCCCGAATTTTGTAACAAGACATTTTTCACGCGAAATACGCACTATATACCCTTCAGTACCCTTTAATATACCTGTAACAATCTTTACATGGGTATTTCCAACAGAATAATACTCAAACGGTTTATCAAGGACTCTTATTCCACGGTTTTCCAAGGCAGAGAGTTTCATAAAAGATTGCATATCGTTATTCCTTATGGCTGCAACACTGTTGGTCGCTCGATCTGTCGCAAGATACAAACCTGGAAAATTTTCATTCAGGAAAAATTGTATATCAAGCATTCTACCCTGAATGAATAAAAGACCAGGTATTGTAGGCTTTTCAACCATCCTGATATGTCCTTCTTTTTTAGAATAAGACATCGTTTTATGTATAAATATATTAAACTTTTTTTCTAATTTGGTTTTCACCTTCTCCAATCGTGAATGGTGAACAAAAATATAATACCAAAACGAATCATCCGTATCTCCGGATATAAGAATATTTCCCGAGCCGCTTACATTATTCAGTTCGGGCAATACATTGTCTCCTTCGACAGCAGATGAAATATCTGAACTATACAGTGACCTCGATTCTTTCATCTGAAATATTTAAATCGCTAAATCCATATTTCTTTTAATTACAGTTTGCAAAGCATTCTATAACAAATAATAGGATTAGCTTTTGATTATACATAATTTTAATTGCAAATTAAACAATTTTCTACAGAATCAATTATGCAATTCGTAAAAAATAAAACGCATTTTTACAAAAAATCCCATTATAACGAACAATTTCATGCGATTTCTTCAACACATCATATAAGCCAAGACACGAATAAAAACCACATTCACGGCCTTAAACCCATCAATTCTCCTTAAATTAGGATTTATAGGCTTTCATCAAAATAGGATATCCAAAAATAATATTTATTTTTCTAAAATACAATTCTTTGAACTCTTTTCAAAAACACAATTAAAAACTATTATTTTTTTGCAAATACATAAAAACAATGTTTTTTCAATAATAATCTTTTGTTTTTTATAATTTTATTAATACATTTGCATAACACGGGGTGGGGTCCAGCAGAAAAAGTTCAAACGAGCTCGTTTTTTCCGCATCAACCCTTCACTGTATTTTGTAAGAAACCATTAAAATCAAAGGCGAAATGTGCGGCCTTAACTGCACTGTTCTTAAAAACTTTTTTATACTATGAGACTTAAACTATTTTTCTCGGCTCTGGCAGTAGCTGCCATTGCTTTGACAGGATGTAACAAACAGACTGAACTGGAAATCAACTATGGAAAGACAGCGACTTTACAAGGTAAAGTGACAATATTCGACAAAGACAACTCAACCAGCCAAGTAGCTTCAGGCGTTAAGGTTTATGCTGAGGTTTCATACAAAGATATGATTACAACAAGTACTACAGGTACACCAGCAGGTAAAAAAACCTTTGAGACTACTACTGATGAGAATGGTGTTTACAGCTTCGATATACCTGTAACAGACAAACAATCTACAGGAATAAAACTATATACAGAGCTGAAAGAGATTGACGGTAAATTCTACATGGGAGAAGTAACCAACAGTACATTTGCTTTTAATACTACACAAGGAGCAATAACATACCAGAACATAAATATGTTCAGTGAAGACATGGCAGAAACAGTAATTACAGTAAAAGGTACAGTTGAAATATCAGGTACAAGAACTACTCCTGCAAAAGGATTTGAAGTAAATGCATCTATTAATTCTAATAATTCTAAGAAATACAAAACTACTACTAATTCCGATGGAGAATATGTATTCCAGTTGCCATATATGGCTTCAGGAAATGTAAATATAACAGTACCGAAACAAGAAGTTGATGGAAAGACTTACATTAGTAGTGGTACTAACGCATCAATTGATGGTACTAAATTGGAATACGAAGCAAATTCAAATATCACCGTAACCGAAGAACAATAAAATAAGGAATAAAAAACAAGTCTTAAAAAACGAAATTATGAAAATCAAAATATTATTAGCTTCGGCTTGCATGATGCTGGCATCCACAGCATACGTTGATGCAAAAAAGCCGGAAAAGGACTATCTGCCTAAAGCGGGAGATGTCACTATTGGAGTAAACGCTGTTCCGTTCCTGAATTATCTTGGAAACTGTTTTGGAAAACAAAGAAATAACGATATTGACCCTTCGGAGATTGGCGGTGTTCCTGCGTTCAATAAAGGTGTAATACCAGGTTTGGACAATCCAACTATGTCAATATTCGGCAAGTACTTCCTAACTGACCAGACAGCTGTAAGACTTAACGTGGGGATAGGAATCAACTCACAGACTCAAAGCAATTATGTACAGAATGACGCAGCAGTGGCAGAAAATCCGTTAAGCGTAGATCAGGTGGAAGATACTTACAAATACAGAAATTCGGGAATGTCTGTAGCTGTGGGTTACGAATGGCGAAGAGGCGGCAAACGTCTTCAAGGTTTCTGGGGCGGTCAAGCAATTCTGGCTTATTCAAACAGCAAACATTTCTTCGGATACGGAAATGCCATTACTGAAGTAAACCAAAATCCTACTGCTACTCCTTGGAATGGGAATAACATACCTGATTTATGGATAGACGCAAATTATAATGGTAATTTCCCAAATCTCAACAACAACATCGGCGGTAACTCCCGTCTCCTTATGCAAAGCGACGGCAGAAGCTGGACATACGGTGTAGGCGGTTTCGTTGGTGTGGAATATTACATTGCACCAAAGATTTCTATAGGTTGCGAAATGTCACTCAACCTGCTCTGGACTTCAGGAGGCAAGAAATACCAGAAATCTGAACGTTTCAATTCCGACTTCAACAGAGTGGATGAAAACACAAGATGGACAGGCAAGGGCGATTCAGGTTTCCGTTTCGGAACTCAAAACATAGGAACATCATTGTTCGTAGCGTTCAGTTTCTAAAAAAAAGGAGTTCGATTTTATATCGAACTCCTTTTTATCACTCATAATACAGCGGCAAGTTTACGAATCTCGTCCAAACGTTGCATAAATGTCTTGTCCTTTTTAGCGGCGCGTACATTATACCTCAACTGAAGCCGCATCAAAGTCTCAGCATCCACACCAAGTGCAGCCTCAAACATCATAGCAGTTTTTTCCGTAACAGGACGACGGGCATTCAAGCAGCAAAAGATATTTGGAATCTATATAATAACTATACTTTTCATTTCCACAGTGGTTCGTTATACCATAACTTTGGAAATCCCATTGCTGCACTATCAACAATGGAATATTCAGACAAGAGTGCCTTCAAATTCCGCTTGAAGTTATTGCTTGGTCGAATTGCATCCATCAGGTAAGCCACACAACATAATTGGGCATACAGTTTTTCTTGTGAAACAGCTTTATTTTGAATCCATGGATTTTGCAACTTTTTAGGCAATTGTGGTTTCCATGGATATTTCCTGTTCCATATACGGGCATGGTGTGCTATACAGTTACGCAATACAGACAGGCTTTTTATCCAACTTTCAAGATATAAGTGCTGGGGTAAACCAAATTCTCTTGCAATCTGCTTTTTAAGGTTGTTATCTGCTAAATTGCAATATAGCTTTGAGAGCGTTCCGAAAGATGACACTTCCAAAGTTTTCCACGCAGGTGGATAAGGCGGTGTATCGTACTTTGCAAAATGTTCAATCAAAAAATCTTCTTTTGAGCGTTTCAATTCTTCCTCAATATTTGAGAGGCATTTAGAAAAGATTGTTACGTTGGAGAACAATGATTCATCAGCAAACCAAAATGCGCCACAGTTAGACGATACTATCTGGATAACTTTAGTGCGGAGAGCTATCTCAATGCTTTGTATAGCCGAAAAAATGAGAGTACGCAATTCTTTGTCAAAATTATACAAGGTTACTACGTTCTCAAACTTACTTTTAGGCTTAAATACATGGTTCATCTTGTCGCTTTCCATAGGTTTCCAATAATTGGCCAAACGGAAATAACTGATGATTTTCAAGCATTCAACTGCCGCTTGCTCATCATCAAACAGAAGTCCCCTGTTTTTCAACATAGACATTTGGTCGGCAATACTTATAGGCTGCTTAGTGTATGTTACCATAGGTGTATAAAAAATAAGTTCCGCCCTGGTACGCATTGTAAAGAGGCGTGGCGGAAATTGTTTGTGCAAAGGTAATGTTTTTTCAGCTGTACTGCAAACATTTCGATACTTTTCTATAAAAAAAAAAACAAATACCTTTGTACTGCTTATGATATAACCAAAATAAAAGCGTTTAATCTTCACCTTTTAGAATGTACACTTAATGATGACAACCATATCTCCAACTTTTTACTTACTCAAGTTTAAATTCGTTGACCGTTGGTTCGGTTTTACCAAAACTTGTTGGTAATAAAGCTGTAAAAAAGGTAACAGCCCACCAAAAGGTGGGCTGCAAGAGCTAAAGTTTGATAGAATAGCAGATGAAATATCTTAGAAAGCTTGTGTATTGAACTTTATCTTCTAAGTCAACTTGTCAACCGATAATTCTTTACTACTTCAGAAACTTTAATTACTTATAAAAAATTGAGTAATAATCAGTTGAAAATACTCCCTATTAATCAAATCATTTGAAAAGTTCTATATCATAACTTGCGGCATCCTTGCAAGTGAACTTAAGCACTGTCTGTTTTTTGTCGGAAGAAACTACTTTACAGAAAGGAGTTTCCTTTATGTTCCACTTACCTTTTACGGTTACAGTGACAGGTATCTCCTGACTTTCGTCAAACTTCCACGGACGCGAATAGATACTGCGCTCTTTTCTCTTTCCATTCTCGTCGAAAGCCTCGTCACTGTCTCCACGATACAATGCCAAATCTGGCTGAGCCACTGTAAGCAATAGTTTGTCCTTATTGTCCTGAACCATTACAAGACATGATGTATCCGCTTTGAGCAGAAGACCTTTTGGCAATGCGGTTTCCGGTGTCTCGAACAATACGTATGATGTCAGTTTGCCATCGGCAGTCCTTACTATGTGGGCGTTCCTGTCGCGCTGAAGGACCTTGTAGGCTGGCTTCTTCGCAAACTTGCTTAAGGCATCAATATCAGTACGCGGTAGTACGGCATATTCATAACCTTTAGCCTTTGGAGCCTTACCGTGCGCAACCACCAATGATACCCAGTCGCCGGTTGTAGGATTAGGATTTCGCTCTCCTACGGTTGTCTGTGGGAAGTTCTTCTCGAATTTTGCCTCTGCTGCTGTCTCCTTAGACAGGTAATAACCTACACCATTAGGGTCGATAAAGGTCTTTCCGTCTGATGTGTAATCAGTCCAGTAATCTTTCATTTCAGGAGTTACAGCAGCAAGCTGGAACACTGTGGTTTCCGTTTCATACTCTTTATTGTCATTCTCGATATCAGAGCCCAAACATACTATAGTGCCATCGAAGAAATGATATGATTTCCTTGCCCTGTGCGAACCATTGTATTTGTCGTGTTCATGCAGTTTCATACCGAAGTTTCCGTTTGTTCCTGCCTGCGAAAGTCCACCGGCAAAAGCCTCATCGGAATAAAGCATTTCTTCCATACCGGAATAAGTGTCCACATTAAGCACCACCGCACGCAACTTGTCGAATGGCAGATGAATAGATGTAGCACCCGGGAAACGGTTCCAGTCGAATCCGTTTTCCTGCCAACCTGATGTGGCGAACGTAACGAGCTGCCCAGGTTTTCCAGTAAGAATCTGCATACTTCCATGTGCAAGGTAACGTCCGTAGAAATTGGCGTCAAGGTAATGTTCTGCAGCCCACAGGTATCTGGAATGGCCTCTCACGACAGCAGCCCAATTGTCACGACGCTGTACGCTTACACAACCGTATCCAAGAGCTATGTTTCCCTGCGGTTCAGGTTCAGGCTTATAGCCGCTGTCTTCAAGCTGTTTTTTAAGTTTAAGTTCCAGTTTGTTTGATGTCTGTGGCAGATAATCAGGAGCGTCTTTGTCAAGAGAACCGTTGAGGGACATCAGACGAAGATATGCGGCAGCCATGTCAGGGTCAATGTTCTTCTTTCCGTCAGGAGTACCCGATATTGCCATCATGGCATATTGAATAGGAATCAACTGCCCCTTACCGTTAGGATGTCTGCCGGACATTGACAAAGCCCACTGACGCGTGTTGCAGTAGAAACGCATTGTAAGAAGAACCTTCTTAACAGTAGCGTGTGCTTCTTCAGAAAGTCTCATGTCAGTACCGCTAAACAGATAAATCATGTTAGTTGCTCCGTCAAGTCCTCCAACAGCGTATGCAGGATAGTTATTGCAATGATGGAAAGATGCTCCATCTGCCTTGAATGAACCCATAAGTCCAGGTGCTGGGCGACATCCGTAGTCTATCCATCTGGAGAAAGAACGCAGATACTGAAGTTTCTCAGGTGTATCCTCCATTATAAGTATGCTTGCTATACGACCTTGAGTCTGCGTATTGAAAGTATCTATGTCAATACCGTTTCCTGTAGGCTTAGGATATACCTCATTGGCTATGGAATACCATCTGAGTGTGCTTTCAGCCTCCTGAAGTTTTCCTCTTTTTCTTAGAACATCCTTCATCAGGAAATATGCCGGATACAGGCCACGCATACTGTAGCCGTAATGGTGAATGTTTCCCCAACAGCTGCCGTACGCCACTCCCTGGTCGGTGATATGGTCGTACATGGCATTGAAGATGTATTCAAGTTCTTTTTTATCCTCGTCCTTCACCGCATTGTTGTATGCTATGGCCACACGTTTCATCAGGTTGAAGTAATTGTTCATCTCCATACCTAATTTAGTGAACATATCCTTGTTCCAACCGTCTATCATGCGTTCGTATGCCTCCGCCTGGCGGACCATGAAGATAGGCATACCGCTCACCTTTCCGTTCTTATATATTATATTATATTTGGCAAACGCCTTCTTTATTGCATTGACCTCTTTCTGTGTCAGTTCCGACGGAGTATATAGCATATCGCGGAAACGTTTTTCCATGAGCTGAATATCCTGCCTGTCTTTATCTGTCAAATCCCTAAGTTCAATATCCGGTTTCCACAATGAATGAGGATATATCTGGAGCCAATGGCTCTTTGTTCCCTTGTTCACGAACGGTACCTGTACATCGGCTGTCTGCTGACGAGGGTCAACCTTGCTGGCTGTTATGACATGATCGAAAAACAACGTGCCTTCCGTATCCGGTGCCTGAATCCTGATTTCGTTCATACCTTCTTCCGGTGTACCCTCCATATCCCTTTCGTAGCATACCCATGCGGCACGCCATCCGGTAAAATTAATGCCGAAAGGAAATGACGTACATACCTTACCGTCTTTTAAAAACTCAAAACGGATTTTCTTGTCCTGCGCCTTTTCGTTATACACCCATACTATAAACGCGGAAAGATAAAGATCCTTTCCTGTCGGGTCGAACTTCTCGAACTTCAAATCCTTCCTGACAGACAAGACCGCCCCGGGCTGATACTGCCATTGCATACAATGCAGCCCATCCTTGTAATGTTCGTCATTGATACCGAGTGTACCATTGTCAGTAGTGATGAACGATGGTACGGAACCGTCTTCAAACGACAGCATCCTCTCATGTTTGACAACCTGCGCAGACGCGCCAAGGGCAACAAAAGAGACCATAGCCAATCCCAATTTCGCTTTAAATTTAAGATTAACGATTTCTTTCATAAATATATATATTTAACTTATCAATATTGATATAAATATTTTATTTTACAAGGCAAAGATACAAAATATATTATATAAAATAACACACGAACATATATTTGTCCGTGTGTTTATATATTTTTTAGGGTATAATCACTCTATAAACTTTATTTTTTCAGCCTTACGAGGTTTTGCCGCAGGCGATTCATCCGGATATCCGAAAGAAATGGCATAAAGAAGATTATAGTTTTCAGGCAGTTCCAGACGTTTAAGCAAAGATTCGGCTTCGGGCAACCTCATTGTTCTTGCTATACCTCCAAGACAGCATGAACCCAATCCCAAAGACTCGGCTGTGAGTATCATATTTGCTCCAAGAAGGCCGCAATCAACCTGTGAGAAATCGTATGTGGTATCATTGGCAATGAATATCATTACAGGTGCTCCGTATGACGCATGACGGATTTTAGAGGCGTCAATACCCTTTGCCAAAGCCAGGCTTCTGTTGAGGGAATCAAGTTCAGAAATATACTCCGGAGTATTCACTACACGAATTTCCCAGGACTGCTTGTTCTGACCGTTAGGGGCATTGATTCCGCAGTCAAGTATCTGCTGCAACTTTTCCATTTCCACCGGCTGCTGCCTGTACTTGCGGATACTCCTGCGAGACATAATGGTTTCGATAACCTGATTTTCTGATGTTACATTCTGCGTTTCAGCGTTTTTCTGCGAAGGTGTACAGGCAGACAACGACACCAAGCCTGCGATTAAAAATAATCTTGAAATTGTTTTCATAATGGTAATTGTTATATAGTTTTTCATATAAATATTCTCATTTACGTCGCATGGCACGCAAACGTATCTTCATCTCTTCATCAACACGATATGACTCTATTGTCTTCTGAATGGATTTATTATATGTAAAATCGTCCAACGAAGATTTCCTGAGATATTCCATGGTTTTCTCCGGATAGGCAATGAAGCAGAACGAGACAGCCCATGCCACAGCCATTCTGACATAATATCCGTCATGACGAATATTATCGTAAAGCCCATACAATTCATCTATATGACTGTCGTCGATGAAATATTTCATCGTCATTACCACACCGAAACGTATCTCATACTCCTTGTCGGAACGTATGTACGATTTAAGATATTCCCATATTCTGCCGGAATGAGCGGAAATGTATTTCTTATTTCCGGCAAACTTGAAAGAGTCGCATACCGACCAGCTGTTTATAATCTTCACGAAACGTGTGACGTATGACAGATATTCTTCAAAATCATCAGGCTTTACATATCCCAATACCAGTCCCTGAAGCATTCTTTCCTCCATATAGAACGATGGAGCAGTATCCATATACTCTTTCCAGTGTGATTTGGCAATTTCTTGCGCCAGTTTCCTCATGTCAGGCAAACGAAGACCAAGAACATTCTCCACACCCGGATTAAGTTTTTCGGCAAAAGCTTTGTTTGAATTTTCCGAAAGTTTTAGGAGGTATTCCCTCACCGGTTTACCATGCAACAGAAATATTTTACACGTGGACATATATATTTTATTTATCAGTATTATGCAGACGAGCAAATATAAAAAGAATATCGAAATTAATCATTGATACGTTTCAAAAAAAATGACCTGTCATTTAAATTGAAACAACAAAGCGTTTTAATCAAAATGACAGGTCATTTTATTTAACAATTATAAACAATCAAAAAACCATCATCTATAGACACCATGTAAAGCATAAAAAACTAACTTTGCGTATCAAAAAACAATATAAGAACAAGAAATATGGAAGAACTGAACTTAAGCACTCCTGCCCTGCTCTTCTCCGCAGTATCGCTGATACTATTGGCATACACGAACAGATTTCTATCGTACGCGCAGCTTGTAAGAACCCTCAAAGAACAATATGTACAGAAACATTCGGAAGTAACAGCCGCACAGATAGACAATCTGCGTCGCCGACTGTACCTGACACGCAGTATGCAAGTACTTGGCATATCAAGCCTGTTTCTTTGTGTAATAACAATGTTTCTGATTTATATAGGATTCCATACCACGGCGGTATATGTATTCGGCATAGCACTGCTGTTGCTTATAGCATCACTCGGTATTTCAATCTGGGAGATACATATATCCGTAAAGGCACTGGAGATACATTTAAGGGATATGGAGAAGTAAAATTGTCCGTTACATTTCATTTAGTACATCTGACAGTATCTCACTCTGAGCAAAATATTCCGGTTTCTCGGCATAGATATACATCACGCTTCCCCCCTTTATAGCATCTATAATAGGTTTTGAAATTTTCTCCGGAAGAGCAGGACAACCAAGACTTCTTCCTAAACGGCCTCCACCTTTTATAACCGACGGATTGGCGTATGAAGCACCATGGACAACTATCGCACGTTCTTTCGCCTTGTCGTTTATACCTTTCTCCAATCCATTAAGAATCAGCGAATATCCGTTACCGCCATTGTACGTGGTCTCTGTGAGGTAAAAGCCCAAGGAGCTTTTGTAGGAACCATATTCGTTGGAAAATGATGTCGCATAATTCTCACCGCTGTTTCTGCCATGAGAAACCAATGAGTTATAAATCATCTTACGTTTCTTCATATCAAAAACGTAAAGACGCTTTTCTGTTGACGGTTTGGAAAAATCTATCAGAGTGAGTATATCGCGATTGCGGTTTTCTATTTTCCTGTAACCTTCCACAGCCTGGCGAAATGCCGTATAATTTACAATACCATCCAACTGCATGGAAGCATAGAGAGCGGCACAATCGTCAACCTCAGAAGGAGAATGCACAAGCATACCACTGGCAAATGACGGTGCCATGGCAGGAACTACAAAACCTGAACAAACAAGAAATATTAATATTAATATATTGCGCATTATAAGTAATTCATGAAAATTCAGGCGCAAAGATAACACTTATTATTAATATCATTGAAAATCAGTTAGTTAAAAAAGACGATGAAATGTTATAGCGGACATTTACTCTATAACTACCACCAGACTTTCCTGCACAGGAGCCCAGTCGTAAACGAATTTGGCATGGGAAGTGGCATTACGGACACACATGTGTGAACGAGGAGTAGTACCCAAACTCCAACTGTATTCTATCATTTTGGTGGCAGGGACGTTTACCGGAACACCATGTATATATGCCCCGTTGGTAAAGCGGCTTGCATACGGCGCATATCCTCCAACCGCACTCGAACCATCCTTCAGGAAAATCATCTTCTGTTTTCTTTCCTGAATGAGATACATGCCAAGCGGCGTCTCCTGAGCATATGGAGGAAGTCTCCTGCCTGTTGTAGCAGGATTTACGCTTCTAACCTTCCATTCGGCTTTTGCCACTCTCTCAAGAGTAGTTATGTTCTGGTCACCACGATCGACAAAAATCACATGATGGAAGTTTGTAGAATCCGGAAGCATCTTTACATATCTTTCCGGAACGTACCATTCATCGTCGAACGTAGCCGGACGTATATGAATATATCCACCGGATTTTCCAAGTACAGAAGCAAGAGAGCCGTCACGGCCATAACGCTCAGGAGTAACAGTATCCGACAACAAATATAAAGGAACGGACTGATACCTTTCCACTCCGAGTGTATCGGAAACACGTGTATATTCATTTCTTACAAACTTCCTGACAAGCGGAGCCTCACCATTTCTGTTTCTGTAGTTCTGTATCACACACCATTTACCTGATTCAGGTTTCATATTCTCTACGTATGCGAGACATTTCCTTATCACCTCCCATTTTATGGAACGTACCGTATCCTTATATGGATATACATCTTCCAATGTATATTTATCGAATAAAAGTTCTTTGGAAATATTAATGTCTTCTGCTGTTACAGGTTTTTCCTGAAAAAGTTCGGTAATGGTTATACTTTCAAGTAATTCCTCAACTTTCTCCAATGGAGCAGTGCCCACTTCATTTCTCATCTCACATCCTGAAATGAGAAAAACAAAGAGTAAGGAAATTACAAACGCTTTCATAGTCTATTGATTTTCTATTTTACACAAAGATAGTGTTTTAAAATTAATTCACAAATAGGACAAGTCTTTTTCTTATAATTACACAATATTAAACCTCCGCTTCATCATTTTCATCAATAAAATGCAAAGTCTCCACTTTCTCTAAACGTGCCCGCAGTTTAGGCATCGACGATTTCCTTATCCTTAGTTTCATCAGACAATCCATGTCATACGATTGCTCCAATATTTCCGGTTCCTCTTCCTTGACAATCCTCATCACATCGTTCATAAAAGGATACTCGAAAGCGAAAAATACATCTTCGTCAACCGTTTTCTCTATCACCACAGCTTCTTCAAGAGCCTGTGCCGCAGCTGTCTTGTAAGCAACTATAAGACCGCTTGTCCCTAACTTTATTCCTCCGAAGTATCTCACAACGATGACAAGTATATCAGTAAGACCGAATGAATTTATCTGACCGAGTATAGGACGTCCTGCAGTACCGGAAGGTTCACCATTATCATTGGCACGGAAATCCTTTCTCTCTGCTCCAAGCATATAGGCATAGCATACGTGGCGGGCATCATAATATTTCTTCTGATATTCCTCAAGGTATGTCTTTATCTCCCCAAGTGTACGGACCGGAAGAGCTATAGCGATAAATTTGCTTCGTTTCTCAGTATAAATAGACTCGGATATTCCATCAATTGTCTTATATGTATCTTCCTGCTGCATTTTATGACATTTTGAATAATAATGCAAAGGTAATTATTTAATGTTTACAAACAAAAAAGCCCGGCCATTTCAAAATGACCAGGCTCGTTAAAAGCAATCAGACAATGCTATTTATTAACACAGATATTAGCAGTTTCCCATTT
>CALUIE010000020.1 GCA_944320605.1 uncultured Phocaeicola sp.
AATGCAGTTTGTCCGGTATTATATCTCATTTTATTTACATAACCTGCAAACTCTAACGAGTTCATACCCTTAGGCATGTTGATAGCCGAACTGAAACCTACTGTTCCACGATAAGTGACACGAGCCTTGCCGCTCTTACCACTTTTAGTTGTAACCAATACCACACCGTAAGCAGCACGGGCACCATAAACAGCCGCCGCCGAAGCATCTTTCAATACTGAGATACTTTCAATGTCGGCCGGGTTAACGTTCTGCATACTCTGTTCCACACCGTCGACAAGCACGTATGGCTCGCCACCATTGATAGAACCGATACCACGGATATTAAACTTAATTTCAGCACCCATTTCACCACCGACTCCGTCAGCAGCGGCATCTGACGCAAAGTTCAAACCGGCAACGTTACCTTGAAGAGCACTTGTAAGGTCGGTAACAGGACGGTTTACAATGGCATCCTGATTTACCGTAGCCACAGCTGCTGTAATAGTATTACGCTTCTGTGTACCCATACCTACCACAACAACCTCTTCCAATACCTCGCTATCTTCTTTCAATACGAGATTATTGCCTGTAAGTTTACTGATTTTTACTTCAAGAGTGGCGTAACCCACATAACTGACTACTAAGGTTGTTCCAACCTTTCCTTGTAAAGAGAAATTACCGTCCATGTCTGTAATGGTACCATCATTAGTTCCTTTAACCATAACAGTAGCACCAATTACGGTCATACCGGTTTCATCGACCACTGTTCCGGTAATAGTTCCGGACTGGGCAAACACTTTTGCAGGGAGCAGCATGCACATTATTAATAGCATGCATAGAAAACTGTACGTTTTGTGTTTTTGCATAACATTAATATTAAATTAAAAACTATTTTTTTTGACATCACAAAGTTAGATTTTAGCGATAAGTATATGGTTCAAAAACAGTCAAACTATAGTCCAAAATTAAACAATTGAAGATTTATGGAGTCTAAAAGCGTATTTTTTGATATTTAATATTATCTTTGTTTCTGTTAATCGAATATTTTTAATATGTACCATAATTATAATATGAGACTTCTGAAACTACTGATAATAACATTTATACTATTTACTCATAATATAGTTTTAGCGAATAACAATGAAGAACACTTTTACTTCAAACAAATACAATTGTTTGATGACATGACTTCATTCATAAACCAGATTCATATTAACACAGAGAATGGGATATTGTGGATTGCCACACCGGAAGGTCTGGTAAGATTCGACGGGAAACTGAGAAAAAGATATTCGCACATCAATAATAATCAGACCTCTATACCAGGTGAAAACATCACAAAAATAATAGAGGACAAAGATAATGATATGTGGGTTCTCACTTCAGGAGGCATCGCCAGATATTCAGAAGAATACGATAATTTCACAACACCTCAAATAGGCAATAAAGCAATAACAGCTTATTCTGCATGCCTGATAGAAGACGGAATATTGTTCGGAGGAAACAATCGGATTTACAAATACAGATATAATACAAGAAACTTTGAAGAAGTATGTAAATTAGACACAAAGAGTAATCTAATGTTTAATTCCATTATCAATCTCGGCAATGGTAAGATTCTGTGTGCCAGCAAATGGTATGGACTGATTATGATTGATCTAAATACAGGGTTACAAGTCAAATCAAATTTTGACAACTTTTCCACACACCCAATGGCTTTCATTAAAGACTCAAAAGAAAGACTTTGGCTGTCAGACTTCAATCAAGGTCTGAAATGCTTCGACACCAAAGGGGAATTACTACACCACTACACTGTAAATAATTCAGAATTAAGCAATAACATTATTCTTGATATAAAAGAAATCAACAACCATATATGGTTAGGTACAGACGGAGGAGGCATAAATATACTTAATCCGGAAACCGGAGAAATAAAAGTAATGCAACACATTTCCGGAGATGTCCATTCACTACCGGTAAACACTATAACATGCTTATCCGGCAACGGAAATGGTAATATATGGGCTGGAAGTACCAGAGGAGGACTGATATACATAAAGAAAGTAAAAATGGTACATTATGGTGAAACAGTATTAGGTCACGACAAGGCACTTAGCCATAAATCCGTATTGACTTTATCATATAATAATAAGGAAAGACTTTTATGGATAGGAACAGACGGTGGAGGTATAAACTCGTTTAATCTTTCCGACGAATCTTTCAGGCACTACGAAACTACCTGGGGAGATCAGGTATCATCCATATGTGATATCTCAGACGATAAAATACTTGTATCAGTATTCTCAAAAGGTATTTATTATTTAGACAAATCAAGCGGTAAAAAAACGCCATTAATCATAGAAGACCATGAACTGAACAATTCATTATTCAATAGCGGAAAATCTGTATTGCTCCGCAAGTACAAAAACAACATTCTTCTGTTGAGCAATGACTTATACATATATAATATTGAAACACACAAAATCGACACTGTACAGTACGAAGGGGGTATACGCGACAATGAAAGCCTTTACTGCTTTTCAGAAGACGACAGAAATCTATATATCAACGACCAGCATTCGATATATAAACTTAAAAAAGACGATGACAAATTATACAGAATCTTGTCTGTACCGTTCAGAATAAAATTCCAGTCAGCAGATAGGGATAAAAACGGCATTTTCTGGATTGGAACGAATAACGGCCTTCATTCATGGATAGAAGGACAAAAAGAAATGTCGCACAAAAACACATCATTATTCACAAAAGTCAATGCTGTGATTTGTGATAGTTTGGGAAATGTATGGGTCGGTGCGGAAAAGAGACTTTTCGTATACCAACCCCCAAAAGATAAAATCATAATGTTTGACGAGTCAGACGGTATACTACCCAACGAATATTCAAGGATGGCATGTGCCCATATTTCAAAAAACAGAATGTTTATAGGAGGAACAAACGGACTTCTATATTTGAGCACTGATATAACAAACAATCCTAAAATACATGAATCCAATCACAATATATATATAACAGACTTCATTATCAATGGAGAGAATAAAAAATATAATATAAAAAACGGTAAAATCAGTATCCCATGGAACAGTAAGAATATACGTCTTAGAGTAACCGTTAGTGACGGAGACATATTAAGCAACAAACTATATACATATAATATAAACGGTATTATAAGAGAAAGTTTTAATCCGGAAATGTATATTCCGATTCTTACCCCAGGTAAATACAATATAAAATTGACTTGCGACTTCAAAAACGGGAATTATATCAAGGACTATCCGCTTCTGAATTTAATTGTATTACCACCATGGTACAAAACCTGGTGGTTCCTGTCATTATGTATAATATTTTCGTTAGCTGTCATAGTAGGTTCTTTCATGTATTTCATCCGTAAGAAAGAGAACAGAATGAAATGGATAATGAAAGAACACGAGCAAAAGATATATGAAGATAAAGTAAGATTTCTTATCAACATAAGTCACGAGTTGCGAACACCGCTGACTCTTATACATGCGCCATTAAACAGAATATTAAAAAACCTTGAAAAGGATTCCCCGATATACGAATCACTCCTGAAAATATACAAACAGACAAACAGGATGAAGGAAATAATAAATATGGTCCTTGACATGAGAAGAATGGAAACAGGCTATAATGCACTTGTTCTAAAAGAACAAGACTTCAATTCATGGTTGCAGGATGTATGCACTGATTTTAAGGATGAATGTTCTATAAAAAATATAACTCTGACTGTAAATACAGATAACGAAATAGGAAAGTTGTCTTTTGACAAAAACAAATGCACTATTGTAATAACCAATCTGTTATCAAATGCTTTAAAGCATAGTCCGGAAAACACATCAATCACTGTAACTTCTCAACTGAACAAGGAAAGAAACACAGTTAAAGTAACCGTTTCAGACCAAGGAACAGGAATTAAAGACGAAGAGATAAACAGACTATTTGAAAGATTCTACCAAGGCAAGAACGAAAGCGGCGGTAGCGGAATCGGTTTATCCTACGTCAAGGCAATAGTTGAACAACACGGAGGAAGAATTGGAGCCTATCAGAACAGTGATAAAGGTGCATCATTCTTTTTTGAAATACCAATACTTAGGGGTAATGAAGAAACACTCGCATGTAAACCTAAAGAATACATAAACGAAATCTTAGGCAATGACAATACAGACAACAAAGTATTCGATAACGGCAACGAAGAAATTGAAGACAAAAAAATTCTGTTTATTGACGACAACAGGCAACTTACAGAATTTATGGCTGAAGAAATGAAACATTATTACAAGGAAATAATCACAGCCAACAGCGGTAAAGAAATTCTTGATAAAATCCAGTCCATTAATCCTGACATTATAATAAGTGATGTCATGATGCCGGACATGAACGGATTTGAGCTATGTAAGTCTGTAAAACAAGATATAACCATCAGCCATATACCGGTAATCCTGCTTACTGCCATGGAAGACGAGCAAAGCAAAAACTACGGATATAAGGTAGGCGCAGACGCATACATGTCAAAACCATTCCGTACAGAAGAGCTTAAGTCGGTTATAAACAGTATAATCTATAACAGGAAGAAAACCAAGGAGCATTATCAAAATTTTGGAATACTGCCGGAACCTACCAACGAAACATTCAGTTTGGCTGACGAAAACTTCCTGAAGAAACTTAATAAAGTAATATTCGACAACATTGACAATCCGGCTCTTGACATCAACCTGATATGTAGCGAAATGGCCATGAGCAGGACATCACTATATACAAAACTGAAAGTCCTTACAGATATGGGTGGAAATGAATACATAAACAAACTAAGAATGGAGAAAGCTATCACACTAATGTCTTCTGGACAATACAGCGTAAATGAAATAGCAGCAATGGTAGGTTTCAATACTCCGAGATATTTCAGTACGGCATTCAAGCAATATACCGGACTTACACCTACACAGTTCAAAAGTCAAAACAACGAAGACAAGGAATAGAACAGCGACAAACCGCTGTTCACTGACAGTTCATTTCATGTTCATTCCGTGTTCACAGAACGTTCACTGAACGCCCGGTGAACACGGAACGAACATATATTGGAATTCCTAAATAATAAAAAACATTAAAAGAAAGAGAGAAAACTATTCATCTGTTCGTTATTAATAACAAATATTGTTATATTTGCGGACGAAAGTTACATCAATCCCCCCAAAATAAGGATGTAACCGCCTCAATAAGACCTTATAATCTATAGGGCTGTTTTTTATGCCCGTCTATAAAGTATTTTAAACCCAACTGTATTTTGAGAAAAGTAATTAGGGATTAATATATCCTTCCTATTTTTTACCGCCAGATCCATAGACATGGTACATGGTATGTTACTATAATTCCGAATACATTTTTTAATTCCATAAAACAAGAAATCATGAATACTTTTTTTAAAAGCACAGTTTATGCTGCCTTTGTCGGCCTAACAATTTTTTCATCATGCTCAGACGAGATAAAAGACTTTACCGTTAAACCTGACGGAACAGAACAGGGGGACGGAAGTACAACTACCACTGAAACAAAAAATCTTATCATCAATGCAACTGCCACAGGAAAGAAATGGGTAGTGGAAGATGTTATTTATGTAGGAAGTCCTTCAGCTGCAGAAAACGAAGTAACTATTGACAATCAGAGTTCTGGTTTTACCAAATTCACTGTAAGCAAAATAGGTGAAGGTGCGACATCTGCTTCATTCGAGGGTAAAATACCGGCAAATCTTTCAGGAAAGAAACTTTTAGTGTTCTATGGCAATGCGGCAGATATGAAAGTAGCAGCTTCCAAAATTACCTTGAATCTTGCCTCACAAGACGGAACATTGATGAGTGCAATTACAGATTATACCGGAGAAGAAAGCATTAATGCAACTTTCGGTGTAGAAAATGTAAGTGCCGAACTTAAAATAAAAGCTTCAGGTCTCTCTGGCGTAACAGAAGCCGTCTTAAGTTTCAATGATGCTTCAACCATTGGCTTCACCAATACAAAAGAATTCAATGCAGAAGGTGCAAGTACTTATGCCACTGAAAAAAGTATGACTGTATCTATTTCCGGTGGGGACAACGATGAATATACAGTCAGCTTTATGCCTTCAGTTTCAGAAACAGCTGAAACCATGAATATCGCCCTTAAAGCCGCTGAAAAATCTGGAGATTATATTTATACAAAGGATTTGACAAATGTCTCTTCTTCAACAAGCTCTTATAATATAGAGATTAAAGATACAGATAAAGATCTTGAATTAAATTCTAAGTTATCAGGCGAAGGTACAGAAACAAGTCCTTACATAATTGATAATGTCATAAAATTTAATAAGATAAATTCAAACAAACATTATCAACTGTCAAGGGATCTTGATTTCACAGGTATAGACTTCAATCCAATACCAACATTCAGCGGAACATTCGAAGGTAGAGGAAATACTCTTTCAAATATCACATTAAATATAACTGACGGCAATGGTGGTATATTTGCTGTAAATGAAGGTACTATACAAAATCTGATTGTAGAAGGAGCAACTGTTACAAAGACTGGTAGTTTAGATAACAATGGTGGTACGGCTATTCTTGCAGGAATAAACAATAAAGAATTAATCAACTGCCATATTATTAATTCCAATTTAAATGCAACTCCTGCATCAACAGGAACAGACACAGGTATTGGATTACTTTGTGGAAAAAATACAAGCTCAAACTCATTCATATCAGAATGTACAGTAACAAGCGGAAGTATTACAATGAAAGGAAGCTCTGCCTCAAATATCGGCGGATTAGTCGGTTATAACTATGGTGGAAAAATTGAATTTTCATCCGTAAAATCATCAACCAATATTACCTATTCAAGTACAGGTGCAAGTGCTAATATCGGAGGACTTATTGGATGTATTTATGGATGTAACATAAAAGGTTGCAGCACAGATATTATAATAAATACTAAAGAATCTACTTCGTCATTAAAAATAGCAGGATTTATTGGTGATGCGTTTACTAAATGGGATGCAACTGCAACTATTAGTGGATGCTATACAATAGGCTCACTTTCTTTCAATAAAAGCAATCAAACATATGGTGGATTCGCTGGAAGTTTTGGTGGTGGCGGAGCAAAAACATTAACAAATTGTTACACATCAATAGACTTTGATGATTCAGCAACACACGCTTTTGTTGGTGCAGGAAATAATGATACATATCAAAAAGTGACTGCTACAGATATTTATTATGTGAAAGGTTCTCAAGATGAAACCAAAAATGACAACATTAATTCTGTAATTCAACAAAAGTCAGCAGCAGACCTTAAAGGTATGGCTTCTTCATTCAATTCAACTCTTAAATGGACAGACTATCAATTCGTAGCTGGTACAGATACAGAGCCATTAATCATTACAAGAAAATAATTAATCAATCCTATTCCACATACAGGTTTTGTAAGCTCTTAAGTTAAGAACTTACACTACCTGTATGTTTTAACCTTAATAATTTACACAGGCATGAAAAGACTCTTTTATTCAATAATCGGTTTCGTAATGCTTTCAGCCACACAGATACAGGCATCGCAACCTGAAAGTTATGTTCCGGCTCCGGAAAACCTGAAGGCGAGACAGGAATTCAGCGACAGCAAGTTCGGTATATTCCTACACTGGGGCATATATAGCATGTTCGGACAAGGCGAATGGTACTTGCAGACAGGAGGATTGGACTGCCATGAGTATGCAAAGGCAGCTTCAGGATTCTATCCTTCAAAGTTCGATGCTGAAAAATGGATTTCGGCATTCAAGGATGCAGGGGCAAAATATATCTGCTTCACGACCAGACATCATGATGGATTCTCGATGTTCGACACTGAATATTCTGATTATGACATCATCGACGCCACTCCTTTCAAAAGGGACATAGTGAAAGAATTAGCAGACGAATGTGCACGACAGGACATAAAACTGCATCTCTACTATTCCCATCTTGACTGGACAAGAGAGGATTATTACCCTCTTGGTAAAACAGGGCATAAGACAGGCAGGAAATCGCACGGAAAATGGGACACTTACTATTCCTTCATGAACAACCAGTTGACAGAACTGCTTACAAACTATGGTCCTATCGGTGCGATATGGTTCGACGGGATGTGGGACCAACCTGAAAATTTCGACTGGCGTCTTGAGGAACAGTATGCACTGATTCATAAACTGCAACCGGCCTGCCTTATCGGCAACAACCACCATAAGGCTCCCAAACAGGGAGAAGATTTCCAAATGTTCGAAAGAGACCTGCCCGGGGAAAACAAAGCGGGTTACTCTGCAGGAACTGAAATAGGCAATCTGCCGTTGGAGACGTGCCAGACCATGAACGGGATGTGGGGGTACAAGGTGAAAGACCAGAACTACAAATCCGCGAAAGAACTTATCCGGCTATTGGTGAAAACCGCGGGCAAAGGGGCAAACTTACTTATAAATATAGGACCGCAACCTAACGGAGAGATTCCGGAACTGGCATTGGACAGGCTAAAAGGAATGGGTGAATGGCTAAGGAAATATGGCGAGACCATATACGGCACCACGGCAGGCGACGTAATGTCGGCAGAATGGGGTACCACAACCCGCAAGGGGGACAAGCTGTACGTACATATCCTCAGCGACAAGATGCCACAATTCATTACTCTTCCAATTAACCGGAAGGTAAAGAGCGCAACGGAATTCGAAAGCGGAAAGGCAATTTTGAAAGAAAAAATCAAAGGCGGAATAGTATTGCACACAGGTCATCTTGATCCTGCTACAGACCGCATCATCACACTGACTTTTTAACTAAAACAATTATTTTAACCAATTAAATTATCAAATTATGAGAAAACAGGAAAACCAGCTTCGTCCTGAATACGAAGCGCCAAAAGCAACTGTAATTGAAATCAATTCGGAAGGATGTATCTTGTCTGCAAGCGACCCTAAAGGTGGAATAGATAATTTCGAAGGAGAAGAATGGGGTGGAGATCCGCAATCACAGAGCTATGGGATTTTTTGATTAATCAACCTTAATTATCAACGTATTAATTTATTTAGACTATGAATTTTAAATTTAGAAAAAGCGCAAGTTACATGGCTTGCCTTATGATTGGAACATCCATATTGGTTTCATGTAATGACGAAATGGCTAATGTAATTTCTCCTGAAGAAGAAATCCAGAACCAGATTAAACCGGAATACGTTACTCTAAGTTTCAATGTCTCTGCTGACGACGCGGCTTCACGTACTTCATACGAAAAATCAGGAACCACTATTATAGCAAAATGGACTAACGATGACTGTATCTACGTAGGAACACCTGCTGCAGAATTAACCGGAGCCGTTTCCATCAATTCAGAGAATTCAGGATTCACCAGACTAGAGAACCCTACAATATCAAACGATGGCAAGACCGCCACATTCAGCGGGACTGTTGCAGTTACTACAGGTTCAAAGATAATGGCGTTTTATTGCAAAGAACCTAAAATGCTGGAAGTCACTTCTTCAGGTGTTAAGATGAATTTTGAACTGGCACAGTCTGTAAGCGAGATAAACGACCTCAGCCAATACGACCTGATGTCTGCTACAGCCGATTATACCAACGAAACTGAAAGTATCAATCTGAACTTCGTTCACGAATGCGCCATACTAAAAGTAAATGCTACAGGTATAGAAGCCGGTGCTAATGTAAGTAAACTCGAGCTTACCCTTCCTGACGGAGCCGGATTCTATAATGCGGTTACAATCGGTACAGACGGAAATAGGACATACGGTGAAATTGAAAACACTTTCAGTGTTCAACTTAATGGTGCAGTTGCTACTGATGGTAAATTAGGCGCATACTGTATGGTTGTAACAGATGGTATATCAGCCGCAACCAACTTAGGAATTAAAGCAATAGTCAACAAAACGTCAGGCGACTATACATATACTAATACAATGGGCGTATCGTCTAATATTCAAAAAGGTAAGTTCTACTACACTAAAGAAAGAGCCATGACTCTTGATAAAAGTATCAAGGAATTGAACGGATACAAAGTAATAGACAATGTTGATAAATTCAAGACTATCGCTAGTGATGCAAGTTCAAATTATATATTAACGAGAAATCTTGACTTCACAGGTATAGACTTCACTCCAATACCAACATTCAGCGGAACTTTCGAAGGTGCAGAAAATACTCTTTCTAATATCACATTAAACATAACTGACGGCAATGGTGGTATATTTGCTGTAAATGAAGGTACTATACAGAATCTGACTGTGAAAGGAGCAACTGTTACAAAGGAATCTGTATTTGGAAGTAATTCTAATGGTCTTGGAGTAATAGTTGGAACAAATGCAAAATCAATCAAAGGCTGTACAGTAATAAATTCAGCCATAAAAGTTAAAATAACAGATGAAGGTAATATAGGACTTATTGCAGGATTCAATAAAGGAACCGGTTCTGTAACTGAATGTACAGTAGAAGGTTCTTCTTCTGTAAAAACTATGGAAGGTACAAATTATAAAAGCTGTATAGGAGGTCTTATTGGAAAAAGTTTAGGTAGTGTAAAGTATTCATTTGTAAAATCTTGTGATATTTCTTATGATTATTTAGCAACAGACGCAACAGGAGCAAATATAGGCGGGCTAATAGGACAACTCAATACCTCTATTAAAGGTTGCTATGCTAAAACCACAATTTATGCAAACACAAAAGGATGTACTATTGGTGGACTTTTAGGAGCATACTTTATCACAACAAGCACTCCTCCAACACTTGAAGGTTGTTACGCTATTGGTAACATTACATTATCAACAAATAGTGATGGAAACAGTTTAGCAGGATTAATTGGTAACAATACAGGTACTGGTTCAAGAAATATAAATTACTGCTATACTTCTGTAGATACTCAAGGTAAAGGAAGTTCAATATATAATAAAAATAATAACTCAGGTTGTACCCCAACTGAGTGCTATTATATGATTGATGCTTTTTATAATACAATTGGGGAGAAAGCCACTACTACAGAACTTCAAGCCAAATTATCAACATTCAATAGTGTCGACTTGGAAAACTATGAATTCGTAGCCGGAACAGGCGACGAACCTCTGATTATCCAGAAAAAACAACAATAATCTAAATCTGCTCTAATCAGCATATAATAAAAGTACTCCAAAGCAGTACTGCAGTAATAACAGAATAATACTGCAGTACTGCCAAGGCAGTACAAATTAATATCTAAATTATAAAAGAATCACCATGATAAAGAAAACACTCACATTAATCATCGTATGCCTTTTCGGAATTTCATGTTTCGCCGGCAACAACGTTCCCAAAGTTATTCCAGCGCTACAAAACTGGAAAGGACAAAGCGGAGTATTCATGCCTGAGAAGACCGGAACTATTGTTATAAGCAAGAAGGATTCCTGTCTGCTCATGCAGACGGCTACAATCTTAGCCGACGACATGAAAGAAATGTTCGGATACAAATACACTGTATCTGTCACAGAAAAAGCAAAGAAAGGAGATATTTCTTTATCCATAAGAAAGAAAAAAGACACGTTGGGCGATGAAGGTTATGAATGTTCAATAGGTACGAAAATAGAAATCGAAGCCAATACGACAAAGGGAGTATTCTGGGGAACCAGAACGTTGCTGCAGATGATGTATAACCAGCCCAACGGTCTTCAAAAGGGAAAGGCTACGGACTTTCCGAAATATCCAAACCGAGGATTTATGATAGACGTGGCAAGAAAGTTCTTTACCTTAGACTTTCTGAAAGACTATGTAAAAATCCTCTCGTTCTACAAGATGAACGAGCTGCAAATCCACCTGAACGACAACGGATTTGTGGAATTCTCTGACAACGACTGGAACAAAACATACTCCGCTTTCCGTCTGGAAAGCGACAGATTTCCGGGACTGACTGCAAAAGACGGTTCGTACACTAAGGAAGAATTCCGCGACCTGCAAAAGATGGCTGCACAATATGGCATAAACATAATACCGGAAATAGATGTACCGGCACATGCTTTGGCTTTCACACATTATAATCCACAACTGGCTGCCGACAACAAGGAATATGGTGCGGACCATCTGGACCTCTACAAGAAGGAGGTCTATGACTTTGCCGACTCTCTCTTCGACGAATATCTCTCTGGCGAGAATCCTGTCTTCATAGGTCCTGAAGTACATATCGGTACAGACGAATATAATCTGAAAGAGGCTGAACAGTTCAGACGTTTTACCAATCATTACATAAACCTGATAAAGAAATACGGCAAGACTCCTCGCCTTTGGGGTAGCCTTAGCAAGATGAAAGGAGAAACAGAAGTAAACCTTGAAGGATGCGTAGTAAGCGCGTGGAATGCCAACTGGATGGACGTTAAGACATCGCTCGCAACAGGAGCTAAAGTAGTAAATCTGTGCGACTGGTTCCTCTACATAGTGCCCGCAGTGAATTATTACCATGACTTCTTAGAATACGAGTGGCTGTATAACAACTGGCGTCCGGAAATGATGAGGAAAGGCGAAACAGTTGAAACAGACAATCCGAATTTCCTCGGAGCGATGCTTGCAGTATGGAACGACCGTGTAGGCAACGGAGTAAGCCAACAGGATGTTCACGCACGGTGTTTCCCCGCAATACAGCTTATTTCCGACAAACTGTGGAAAGGCGAAAACCAAAAGGCTGTGCCTTTCAAAGATTTCGAGGCTCTCTGCAGCACCACTCCGGAGGCTCCGGGAGTAAACCTGATGGCAAAAGTTGAGAAGCCGGGCAAACTTATAGAGGACGGAAAGGTTCTGACACTGGATGGTAGCGAAACTGTAACAAACAGTGTTAAGGAAATAGGCTATCCGTATGCTGTGGAATTTGAACTCCGCACAGACAGCGTTCCTGCCATAGATGCTATCCTGTTCAAAGGTCCTCACTCGGAGTTTATAACAAATTGGCATAACACAGGTAAGTTTGCTTTCCGCCGCGACGGATATGAGTTCGTATTCCACGATTACCGAATGCCTGCAGGCGAATGGACAAAAATACGCATAGAGGGCGATGTGAAAGGTACTACCCTATTTGTAAACGGAAAGAAAGCCGAAAGATTGGAAGGGCGTACACGCGAAGTATATAACTTCAAACACAACCGGAAAGACAAATTCTGGTATGTAGAAACTCTGATATTCCCATTAGAAACCATTGGAGACAGATATATGGGATTCAAAGGAAAAATAAAGAATATTTCGTACCGGCACACTGAACATTAAGTTTCAATTTCAAGCAATCCCTAAAAAGGGAAATATACTTTAAGGTCAGACACAATTACCGTCACACGAACGTGTAACGCCAAACTTTCCGGCTCGTTTTGGAGAAAAAAGGAACTGATATGAACAAAAGAAATGCATTATTGATTATAATTCTATATCTTCTTTCCATCCCTGTGGTTTTTGCCCGGGGAGGAAAGAATGATTATGAATTAGTGTGGAAGGAAAACTTCAGAGGAAATGTCATCGACACTGACAAATGGAGCAAAATTCCAAGGGGTAAACCTGACTGGAAACGGTATATGTCCGATCACGAATCATTATACGAAGTGAGGAAAGGAAAACTCATACTGCACGGCACCGTAAACGACGGTATTGCCCCTAATGATACTGCCCGTTACCTGACGGGAGGGATTTACACCAAAGGAAAGTTTTCAATACGCTACGGGAAACTTGAGGTAAAGGCCAAACTGGAAGCTGCCCAGGGAGCATGGCCTGCCATCTGGATGCTGCCGGAAAAAGGTGAATGGCCACGAAGCGGAGAAATAGACATCATGGAAAGACTGAACCATGACGACTTCGTGTATCAGACGGTACACACATACTATACCCATGTGCTGAACGAGAAACAAAACCCACCACACACTGCAAAAGCGGAAATAGACAGCAACGGATATAATATCTATGGAGTAGAAATACTGCCGGATAAAATAGTATTTTCCGTAAACGGGAAAGCCACACATACCTATCCTAAAATAAACACAGACAAGGAAGGACAGTTCCCGTTCGGCACTCCATACTACATACTAATAGACATGCAGATAGAAGGTGCATGGGTTGGAAAAGCCAATCCCAAAGAACTGCCGGTAAGAATGATGATAGACTGGGTTAAGGTTTATGAGTTTGTGGATTTATAAGATGAAATATTTTATCAGACTATAAAAAAAACAAGATTATGAACAGACTAGTATTTTTGCCATTGGCTATATGCGCTGCTCAAGCATCATACGTACAGTGCAAGACTAAACCAAACATAGTACTCATAATGTGCGACGATATGGGATTCTCTGACTTAGGATGCTATGGCAGCGAAATAAACACACCTAATATCAATCGCCTGGCAGAAAACGGAATAAAGTTCAGCAACTTCAAGAATACAGGACGCAGTTGCCCCAGCCGTGCATCGCTACTAACAGGACGTTACCAACACGAAGCAGGAATGGGGTGGATGGCAGAAGCTGACGAGCATCGTCCCGGATATAGGGGACAACTGGATAAAAAATACCCTACGATAGCCGAAGTTCTCAAATCTGCAGGATACTCCACATATATGAGCGGCAAATGGCATGTAACCACTTTCGGAGGATTTGACAGGCCAAACGGAAGCTATCCTGTGGAAAGAGGATTCGACCGCTATTACGGATGTCTGTACGGAGGTGGCAGCTATTACCATCCATCACCTATTTACAATGACTTGCAGAAGGTTACAAATCTACCCGACGACTATTATTACACCACGGCACTCTCCGACTCGGCTATAGCTTTCGTGGAAAGGCATGATACAAATAAACCGATGTTCCTCTACGTAGCTCATTATGCCCCGCATCTGCCACTGGAAGCCCCGGATAAATATATCCAGAGATGTATGGACAGATACAAAGTGGGATATGACATTCTAAGACAAAAGAGGTTCGAAAAAATGAAAGAATACGGCCTTATACCCGAAGATATGGATTTACCGATATTCAACAAGGAGTTCAATGGTGGAAGGCCGTCATGGGAAGAACTGAACGAATCGCAAAGACAGAAATGGATTCGCGACATGGCCACATATGCTGCCATGATAGAGGTTATGGACGAATGTATAGGTCAGCTTATTCAGGCAATTGACAAAAAAGGTATGCTGGACAATACCGTATTCCTGTTTCTGAGTGATAACGGCTCTACCTCGGAAGGAGGGTTCATCAAGCAACTTATGGCTGATCTGTCCAATACACCTTACAGAAGCTACAAGCTATGGGTATTTCATGGAGGAATCAGTTCTCCACTGATAATGACATTTGGCAAAGATACGCATATCACTCCCCAAAAAGGAATATCCAACCAGACTGCACATATAATTGATATATTGCCTACATGTATGGCTCTTAGTGGTGCCAAATACAAAGTAGCCAAAGATGTCAAGCCTCTGGAAGGTATTAGTCTTCTGCCTGCAGTAACAAAAGATACAAAGACTGAAAGAACCCTTTACTTTGAACATCAAAGTTCATGTGCCATAATAGACGGCTACTGGAAACTGGTACGCAGAGACAGAGATTCCCACTGGGAGCTTATAAACCTGAATACCGATCCCTTTGAGACCAAAGACCTGGCAAAAGACTATACCGAAACAGTAGAGAGACTAGAAGCAAAATGGACAGAATGGGCCAACACACACAAAGTATTCCCTCTTGAAGACAAACCATGGGGAAAGAGAATAAACTTTTACAAGCAAAAGAATCCTGATCAAGATGGAATAGATTAAAAGCCATATCTTAAAGCATGGCTAAACCGGGATATCTACTATCTCTCCATCTTCCCATCCCTGTATTTCCATCCCTACAGTCATTCCTGTTTTAGTCTTTAGCAGATTGAAAATACAATAACTGCCGGGGTGGAATCTTTTTAAGGTTTCACTTGCCGTAATAGGAAGTGCGGTAATGAATTCACCCTTATCAGTCACTGCTTTTACATTTAATCGTGATGTTGAGAAATCATCTGTGGGAAGTACCGGCAGATAAGCTTTCTTGATTTCGTCCGGATTAATACTCATTCCGGTATTATCAAAACTTAGAATTGTAGAAACAGAAGGACTTCCTTCTACTATCACCTCTGTCCAACTCTGCGGGTTGAAAGTTGCAATAGAAACCTCAATGCATTCATATTTAGGAGGCTGATACAAATCTTTTACCTTGACTAAATTTTGTCCCATAAACTATACCTATTCGATTTATTATTTGTACTGATTACAATACAATTAAAGCAAAAGATTTGTTCATTCTTTTTAATAAACGATTTACCTTTTCATGCTTTTTTGATTTAAATCAACAGAAAATGAAGCCTAAAACAATATTCCATAAAGATTAGAGCTATATTTCTGTAACATATTAACACAATAATCCCCTACATGCCAATAACTGAATATTTACATGCAGGGGATTACTATATATTATTATGAAATATCGATCAGAACATATAGGCAAGAGATATTTGCCATGAATTTTTTCTTACACTGGAATGTGACGTATCAACTATCATATCTCCCAATTTACTCGCACCAATATTATAATTCACTCCTACCTGTAAATGACGAAGTAATTTCAAACCTGCACCGACATTTACACTGACAAAATTCTTATTTGTCTCTTCCATCAATTCTTTCCATCCATCATTCAAACTAAAACCAAATTGAGGACCTGCAGCAATAAATACTCCGAATGTACTTCCCAAACCTAAAGTCCATTTAAGATTTACAGGGATTTCTATAGATTTAAGTTTCTCCGAACTTTTATTATTAATATCCATACCGGATTGAGAATAAAGAGCTGCAACATCGATACCAAGCCCAACTATAGGCAAGGTAACGTCAATCATTGGACCTACAAAAAAACCAGTAGTATTGTCTCCAATATTATTATCCAACTTGGAAATATCCAAACCACCTTTTAGGCCAAATTGAACCTGTGATTGTACAGGAACAGCCATCATCAGGCAAATCATAACTACAATAGTTGAAACTAATTTCTTCATAATTGTTCTATTTTTAAAATTTACAAAGGCAAAAATAATAGTTTTATATTGAAATGCAAGTTTTTTCTTAAGATTTTATACTCTCCGGCTGAATTATAAGAGTATGAGAAGGGAACAATGAACACAATATGAACGATAAATGAACGCCCCCTGAACAATGTTATAACGTTATTTAAATAGCGTTCAAACTGTGTTCAGAGGGCGTTCAGCAGATGTTTTGTGATTTATTACTTATTCAGTTTCCATGTGAAACCATCTTTAGTATCTTTGACTTCAAATCCTAACGCTGCGAGATTATCGCGTATCTTGTCACTTGTAGCCCAATCCTTGTTGGCCTTAGCTACCATACGCTGCTCAAGAAGCATGTCAACAACCTTTCCGTACGCTTCCTCGCGTGCCGCATTATTCTCGGCATCAGCCTTCAAGCCTAAAATATCAAAGACAAACATATTAAAGACTTCCTTCAATTCCTTCAAATCTTCTTCACTGATTGTGGCTTTCTTGTCGATTACAGTATTTATCATACGTGTAGCATCGAACAAATGAGATATTACGATAGGAGTATTAAGGTCATCGTTCATAGCATCGTAACATTTTTCACGGAGTCCTGCAGGTTCTATACCACTTGTAGCCTTGGAAGGAGTGATACGTTCCAGATTCTTAACACCCTCCATCAAGCGTTCAAGTCCCTTTTCGGCTGCCTGAAGTGCCTCATTACTAAAATCAACAGTGCTACGGTAGTGTGCCTGAAGGATGAAGAAACGGATTGTCATTGCCGAATATGCCTGCGCAAGTAACTTGTTGCTGCCTGTGAAGAACTCATCAAGAGTAATGAAATTGCCCAATGACTTACCCATCTTCTGTCCGTTGATAGTAATCATGTTATTGTGCATCCAGTAACGAACCATATCATGTCCCTGTGAAGCCACACTCTGCGCTATCTCACATTCGTGATGTGGGAATACAAGGTCCATACCTCCACCGTGGATATCGAAGGTTTCGCCAAGATACTTTTTACCCATAGCAGTACATTCGCAGTGCCATCCCGGGAAACCGTCACTCCATGGAGAAGGCCAACGCATGATATGTTCAGGCTGTGCACACTTCCAAAGAGCAAAATCGGCAGGGTTATGCTTTTCCTGCTGGCCGTCAAGTTCGCGTGTAGTATTGATTACATCGTCAAGGTTTCTTCCTGACAGTTTTCCATAATGATGGTCTTTATTATACTTTGCGACATCGAAATAAACCGAACCCTGACTTTCGTACGCATATCCGTTCTTGAGGATTTCCTCTACCAACTGTATCTGTTCAATAATATGTCCGGAAGCGTGTGGCTCAATACTTGGAGGAAGAACATTAAGTGCTTCCATTGCCTTGTGATAACGGTTCAGATAATACTGTACCACTTCCATAGGTTCAAGCTGCTCAAGACGAGCCTTCTTTGCAATCTTGTCTTCTCCATCATCGGCGTCATGTTCCAGATGACCTACATCTGTGATATTACGGACATAACGTACCTTATATCCAAGGTGTGTAAGATAACGGAAAAGGATATCGAAAGTGATTGCCGGACGCGCATGTCCGAGATGAGCATCGCCATACACGGTAGGTCCGCACACATACATACCAACATGAGGCGCGTGAGCCGGTTTGAAAAGTTCTTTCGTGCGACTCAGTGTATTGTAAATAAAGAGTTTATTTTCCATAATGAATAATAATTATGTTAGGTTGCAAAGTTATAAATAAATTCCTTGACGGGCATAAACTACCGGTAATTTTCTTTCGATTTACTAATACAATACTCTGTTTTACTTTACAATAAAAAGATCTCTATATGTCACAAAAAAACGCTTTGTCGTTCCAAATGAAATGACAAAGCGTTTTGATTAAAACGACAAGGCGTTTTTCTGCTGATTAAAATTTATCAAATTTCCCAAGTATCGTTAGTGGCAAGAAGTTCTGCAAAATTGTGATATTTCTTCTTCTCGGAAACCTCTTTTATCTGGTCTTCTACTGCCTGTTCGTATGTAGGAGCCTCAACGTCGCGAATTACTCCAAGTGCTATAGGGAAATCAGGACCTTCCATAAGAGCCAGTTTCAACTGTAATGTATTGTCCATACAGTGCGCATCATGTACGAGGATGTCCTTTTCTGTAATTCCGTTTTCTCCCAACTTCACGACTTTAAGTCCGAAACCTTCCTGCATCAATCCGAATTCCTTGTTTGGACCAAACAGCATAGGTTTTCCATGTTCAAGATAAATGGCATTACGTTCGCGGTCTTCTTTCTTGGCGATTGAGTTATGAGTTCCATCGTTGAAGATTACGCAATTCTGAAGCACCTCAACTACAGACGTACCTTTATGTTTTTCTGCCGCTTTAAGCACTTCTACAGAAGGATTTCCGTCAACAGCGGCACAACGCGCAAAGAAACGTCCGCGCGCTCCGAAACAAAGTTCCGCAGGACGGAATGGATCTTCCACTGTTCCGTATGGAGATGATTTACTTACAAATCCCCTTTCCGAAGTAGGTGAATACTGCCCTTTGGTAAGTCCGTAGATACGGTTATTAAGAAGTATGATATTTATATCCACATTACGGCGGATTGCATGTATGAAATGATTACCACCAATGGCAAGTCCGTCGCCGTCACCTGATATCTGCCATACTGTAAGCGATGGATTAGCTACCTTCACACCGGTTGCAATGGCAGCTGCACGTCCGTGAATAGTGTGCATACCGTATGTGTTCATATAATAAGGCAGACGTGACGAACATCCGATACCTGATATAACTGCTATATCCTTAGGTGCCGTACCTATCTCTGCCAATGCCTTGTGAAATGAATTCAAGAAAGCATGGTCACCACATCCCGGGCACCAGCGAGGCTGTCCTGCTTTATAATCGGCTGCTGTATATTTTGATTCGCTCATAAGATTATTCCTCCATTATTTTTGTGAAAGCATCAACCAGTTCCTGTACTACAAATGGCTGACCTTTAACCTGATTAAACTGATGTAAATGCAATCCTTCTATCTTCATTCGCAGATATCCCGCAAACTGTCCCATGTTCTGTTCTGCAACGACAATCTTCTTATATTTGCGAAGAACTTCTTCAGTATTCTTAGGAAGCGGATTTATGAAACGGAAATGAGCCAAAGCTGCTTTCTTTCCATTGGCATTAAGAATATCCATAGCTGAATGCAAATGTCCGTATGTACCACCGAAACCTACTATCAACAAATCGGCATCTTCTTCACCTTCTATCTCCAACAATGGAAGAGTATCGGCTATTTTAGCAACTTTTTCTGCACGCAACTGAGTCATCAGATGGTGATTTTCAGGTTCTGTGGATATTGCTCCAGTCTCACTGCTCTTTTCAAGGCCTCCTATACGGTGCATAAATCCTTCAGTACCAGGTTTTGCCCAATAACGGACACCAGTCTCATAGTTACGTAGGAACGGGGTCCAGTATGAAGCCATTTCAGGAGTAACGTATGGAGGATTGATTGACGGATATTCATTCAAATCAGGAAGTTTCCATGCTGCAGAACCGTTGGCTATATATGCATCAGTAAGAAGTATCACAGGAGTCAAGTGTTCCAAAGCAATCTTACATGCCATAAATGCCGCATCGAAACAATCTGTAGGTGATGACGCCGCTATGACCGGCATAGGACTCTCACCATTACGTCCGTAAAGTGCCTGAAGCAGGTCAGTCTGTTCCGATTTTGTCGGCAAACCTGTAGAAGGACCACCACGCTGTACATCGACAATAACTAAAGGCAACTCTGTTATCACAGCCAGATTCATAGCTTCGCTTTTAAGACAGATACCAGGTCCTGATGTAGTTGTAACAGCCAAAGCTCCGGCAAAAGCCGCTCCTACCGCAGAAGCGCATCCTGCAATCTCGTCCTCACACTGAACAGTCTTAACACCCAACGATTTATGTTTTGCCAGTTCATGTAGAATATCAGTAGCAGGAGTAATAGGATATGAGCCAAGATAAAGCTGGAGTCCTGCTTTCTCAGCCGCAGCAATAAGACCGTATGAAGTAGCCTTATTACCATTGATGTCCATATAACGTCCGTGAGCTTTCTGATTCTTCGATGGTACTCTGTAACTCATGGAAACAGAAGCATGAGTATTGGCACCAAACTGATAACCGGCATACAATACCTGTACATTTGCTTCAGCTATTTCAGGTTTCTTAGCAAACTTCTCACGCAAAATCTTCTCACCAACCTTCACATCGCGCTGGAATAGCCAACACACAAGTCCGAGAGCAAACATATTCTTGGTACGCAGGATAGACTTATTGTCCAAACCACTATCCTTCAAACATTCCTTACACATTGTGGTAATAGCAGCCTCTACCACTTCATTCTTAATTCCAAGTTCAGAAAAAGGATTTTCCAACTGGAACTGTGCTTTCTCAAGATCACGTTTGGTAAACGAGTCTGTATCAATAATTATTACAGACTGTGGCTTACAGAATTTATATTGGGTTTTCAAAGCCGCCGGATTCATCGCAACAAGCACATCACACTTGTCGCCCGGAGTATAGACCTTTCCTGAACCGATATGTACCTGAAATCCGGAAACACCGGTAAGCGAACCTTGCGGGGCGCGTATATCTGCAGGATAATCGGGGAATGTACTGATGTCATTTCCTTCCGTCGCTGATATATTGGAAAACATATTTCCGGCCAACTGCATACCATCGCCAGAGTCACCTGAGAAGCGTACTACCACTTCATCAATCTCCTTGACTGTTATTTCTTCTGCCATAATGTTGCTGAATTTAGATTTTCAAAATTATTATTGTTTGCAAAAATGGAAAACTTCTTTCAAAAAAGCAACTAAATACGACTTTTTTTTACAAAAGGTATGTCTATTTATTTTTTTCACATAAATTATTGGATAATCAGCAAAAAGATGTATTTTTGCAAAGCGTTAAAAAACGTAGCATCAGTTGCCCTTGTAGTTCAACGGATAGAATAGAAGTTTCCTAAACTTTAGATAGGGGTTCGATTCCCCTCGAGGGTACAAAAGAAAGTCCAATAAATGAATGCATTATATGCATAAAAAAAGAAGCACATCTAATACATTGAGAAATGCATTATTTTGTGCTTCTTTTTTATGCCATCTATATTTATAGCCCCAATTCTATATAACTTCGATAATCTGTCAAGATATATACGATCATGACAAACAGGCAACTGTATATCAGTCCTTTAGTAAATTATAGAAATAAAGCCCGGTTTTGAGCCGGGCTTTATTTTTATGTGTATTATTTATATCATGCTTTCTTTTCACCTTCCGGCATCTTATTACCCATAGTAAGATAAGCTACAGGAGAAGCCAAGAACAATGAAGAAAGTGTACCGATAACAACACCAAGAATCATTGCGAACGCGAAGCTGCGGATACTGTCACCACCAAGAATCAAAATACTTAACAATACGATAAGTGTACTGAGCGAAGTATTGATTGTACGGGTAAGTGTTGTATTAAGAGAGTCATTGAACAACTGCATACGATCACGTTGTGGATAAAGTCCGAAGAACTCACGTACACGGTCGAAAATAACCACCTTATCATTGATAGAGTAACCGATAGCTGTCAGAATTGCTCCAATGAATGTCTGGTCTATTTCAAGTGAGAATGGCGCAATTCCATAGAATAATGAATAAGCACCGATAATCAACAATGTATCTATTGCCAAGGCAACGGTAGCACCGATACTGAATGCGATATTGTTGAATCGGATAAGGATGTAAAGACCGATTGCAACAAGAGCCAAAACTACAGACCAAATAGCTGAAGTCTTGATATCATCAGCCACACTTGGACCTACCTTCTGAGAACTGATAATAGAACCTCCGGCACGGTTATCACGATCAATGAAAATTTCAAGTGTTGTACCTTCACCCAACAAGTTACCTTCTTTCAAAGATTCGTAAAGGAATGCTTCGATTTCAGCATCGATAGTTGGAGAATCTTCTTCGATACGGTAGTTGGTAGTCACACGGATAGTCTTACCGTCTGTACCAAGAGCGATAGCCTGTACGTTTGCATCACCCACCTTAGACTGAAGCAAGCTACGTACTGTTTCAGGCTGAACCACCTGTTCGAACTGAACTACAAAGTTACGTCCACCTGTGAAGTCAATACTCTGTGCAAGACCACGAACGAAGAATGAGATGATACATATTACTATAGCAATACCCCAGAGTGTGAATGACTTCTTAGTTGCACCCATAAAGTTATAGTGTACATTCTGCATAAGGTTCTTAGAAATACCTGTAGTAAATGTAAGGTTCAACCACTTGTCTTTGCCCATATAGTGTTCATAAACGATACGAGTAAGGAACACTGCTGTGAAGAATGAGCAGAGGATACCGATAATCAATGTAGTAGCGAAACCACGGATAGGGCCTGTACCGAAGTTGAACAGGATGATACCGGTTATAATAGAAGTCAAGTTAGAGTCGAAGATAGCAGAGAACGCATTTGAGTAACCTTCAGACAAAGCCTGACGAGTACCTTTACCTGCGCGAAGCTCTTCTTTAGTACGTTCATAGATAAGCACGTTAGCATCCACAGCCATACCAAGTGACAATACCATACCGGCGATACCTGACATAGTAAGCGCAGCGTGGAATGAAGTAAGGATACCAAGTGTGAAGAAGAAGTTTACGAACAATGCAAGGTTGGCAATCATACCTGGGATGAAGCCGTACATTACGCACATGTAAACCATAAGAACAATCAAGGCAACGATGAATGACATGATACCCTGGTTGATAGATTCCTGACCAAGAGAAGGACCTACGATATCTTCCTGTACGATACGTGCTGGAGCAGGCATCTTACCTGACTTCAATACGTTTGCCAAGTCTTTTGTTACTTCAGGAGTAAAATTACCTGTAATCTGTGAGTTACCGCCGGTGATTTCACCGTTTACACGTGGAGCACTGTAAACGTATCCATCAAGTACAATAGCGATTTCACGACCGATATTCTGTTTAGTAAGAACAGCCCAACGACGAGAACCTTCAGTGTTCATAGACATGCTTACACATGGTTTGTTGAACTGGTCGAACTCATCACGCGCATTTACAATAACGTCACCTTCAAGTGGAGCACGTCCGTTACGCTGAGTTGACTTAATAGCGTAAAGTTCAAAAATACGACCTGTCTTGTCCATATCGGATGCCTTAACACCCCACATAAGTTTCAAGTCGCGTGGAAGGATATTTTTCACTTCCTTCATGTTCAAGACTTTATTAATCTGGATAGTGTCGTTATAATCAGCATAACCTACTATACAGCCTACACCACTCTGGTTCAACTGAAGAACAGACAACAAAGGATGTTCCTTCTTCAACTGTTCCATGTCAACCTTGGCTTCCGCTGTTTCACCTTTAAGTGCAGCAGTCAAACTGTCTTTTGCTGATACTGCAGGCGCAACTTCTTCCTTAACCTCTACAGAATCTGTTGGTTCTGATACTGAAAGAATATCACGTGCACGACTGTCAGCAGATGCAAGAACAGGAACAATTTCAGAAGCCTCGTATGTTTCCCAAAACTCAAGATTTGCAGAACCCTGGAGAAGTTTTCTTACACGTTCAGGTTCCTTGATACCAGGAAGTTCAACCATGATACGTCCCATTTTACCTTCAAGAGTCTGAATATTAGGCTGAACAACACCGAAACGGTCAATACGTGTACGCAACACGTTATATGAGTTTTCTACAGCAGTTTTAACTTCCTCGCGAAGAACAGCTTCAACTTCAGCGTCAGTGCTGCGTGTATTAACTTTGTCCTTCAGCTGTTGAGTAGCGAAGATTTCAGCCAGTTTACCTTCAGGAGCCTGTTTTTTGTACTCCCTTACAAACAATGTGATAAAATCTTCCTGGCTTGTAATCTGCTGTTTTGCAGCTTCCGCTACAGCAGCATTGAAAGCCTCATCTGTCTTGTTGTCGGCAAGTGTTTTTACTACGTCAGGAACAGACACTTCCAGAATGACGTTCATACCACCCTTCAGGTCAAGACCCAAACCAATCTCCATCTCACGGCAGTCTTTCAGCGAATAAACTCCTAACCAAACCTTTTCATTCTGCATAGAATCAAGGTAATGTGCCACACCCTTCGGATCCTGTTCTGCTAATTTCATGTGATGACGAGTCACAAACGAGAACGAAAGATAAAAGGCACATGCAAGAGTCAATAGTAACGCAAAGACTTTTACAAATCCTTTGTTTTGCATGTTAGTTTAATTTATTTTATTTTACTTTTTAATTAGATACGTTTTTTCAAGGTTGCAAATATAGCTTTTTTTTCTATTTATAGCTGAAAGAATGATGATATTTTGATAAATATGAACAAAAAAGACCGCAAAAACGTTATTTTACGGTCTTTTTATTATATTTATTAAGTCAGTCTTACTTTAATCCTCTGTTTTTCAGCATAGGTTCAATGCTTGGTTCCTGTCCTCGGAAAGTCACATAAAGTTTCATAGGGTCATCCGAACCACCCTTCTCAAGAACATTCTTACGGAAAGCAGTAGCTGTTGCCTGATCAAACAAACCATTTTCTTCGAATGCGCTGAAAGCATCAGCATCAAGTCTTTCTGCCCATAGATAAGCATAATACCCTGCGGCATATCCACCAATTATATGGTTAAAGTAGGTAGCACGATAACGTGGAGCAATCTGTGAGATTAATCCTAACTTGTCCATAACCTGCTTTTCGTATGCCATAACGTCAAGTCCTTCTGTTGAGGTCAGCAGATGAAGTTCCATATCGAGAATAGCAGCAGCCAAAAGTTCTGTAGTCATAAAACCACTGTTAAACAGAGCCTGATTTTCTATCTTGGCAATAAGTTCGTCAGAGATAGTTTCTCTTGTCTTATAGTGTTTTGCATAAACTTTCATTACTTCTGGCGCAACGGTCCAGTGTTCCATTATTTGCGAAGGCAATTCAACGAAGTCACGTGCTACAGATGTTCCTGAAACGCCATAATACTTACACTGTGAAAGCATTCCATGAAGGGCATGTCCGAATTCATGGAACATGGTACGTGCCTCGTCTATTGATAACAATGAAGGAACATCTCCTACTGGTTTTGTGAAGCTGCCAACATTATATATAATCGGACGTACACCTTCTTTCTGTTCGCGGAAATTGCTCATCCACGCACCGCTTCTTTTGCTTGCACGAGGCATAAAATCCGAATAGAACACTCCTATATACGAACCATCAGCATCGTTCACAATAAATGTTTCAACATCCTTGTTATATACAGATATGGAATCGACCTTTGTAAGAGTTATTCCATACAACTTGTTAACGACATAAAACAAACCGTTTCTTACATCATCAAGACTAAAATACGGCTTAATTTCATCTTCATTAAGGTTATACTTTTCCTGACGGAGTTTTTCCGCATAATACCACCAGTCCCATGCCTCGAGTTTTTCTCCTTTTCCTTCCTTATCCATAATCTTCTGCAACTCGGCAGCCTCAACTTTGGCATTTTTTATCGAATATTTCCATAATTCATTCAGGAAGTTCATCACATTTTCAGGAGTCTTCGCCATATTATTCTGAAGAACGTACTGCGCATAATTGTCGAATCCCATCAGTTTAGCTTTTTCCAGACGAAGTGTAAGGATTTGCTTCAACACCTCTTTGTTATCGTTGGCATCACCATTGTTACCCATATTGGTATATGCCAGATACATCTTTTTTCTCAGTTCACGATTCTGCGCGTACTGCAGGAAAGGAATTCTGCTTGAAGCCTGAAGAGTGAAAAGCCACTTCCCGTCCATACCGTTAGCCTTAGCCTCTGTAGCCGCACCTGCTTTTACTGATTCAGGAAGACCTGCAAGGTCAGCCTCATTATCAATAACCAGTTGGAAAGCATTGTTTTCAGCCAAAACATGATTTCCGAACTCTATCGAAAGGGTTGACAACTTACTGTTTATCTCACGCAATTTCTCCTGACTCTCGGTATCAAGAGACGCCCCGGACGACACAAATCTCTTATAATATTTATCGAGCAGATAGTGCTGTTCTGTGGTAAGCTGAATTTCTCCGTTAGCTTCCTGCTCATGAACAGCAGCCACACGCTGATACAAATCGATATTCAGGTATATATTGTCATTATGAGCAGACAATACAGGAGCCATCTTTTCTTCAAGAGCCATAAGCCCATCGTTAGTATCTGCTTCTGTCAGAGCATAAAACACGCCTGCCACTCTTGACAAAATCTCACCACTGTTGTCAAGTGCCACGATAGTATTCTCAAAGGTAGGTTTAGCAGGATTCTCAACAATAGCCTTTATTTCAGCATTCTGTTGTTCTATTCCCTTCAAAAAAGCCGGTTCATAATGTTCCAGTTTGATATTGTTAAAGTCCGGAGTTCCGTAAGGAGTCTGGAACTCAGTCATAAACGGATTATCAACATCCGCCTGTTTCTGACCGCACGCACACACCATGCCGCCTAAAGCCAAAGCCATCATTACTTGTTTCATATTTTTGAGTTTTTGAGTTTATTATTAGTTGACAAAGTCGACTTTTTTAGTTACAAGTTGACGAGTTGACAAGTTGACGAGGTCTTTTAGTATCTGGTATATAGAACCTTGTTCCCTTGTAACTGAAGCCTTGTCACCTGATAAAAGCCTTGTTTACTATTTTATTTCTAATTTGCATCTCAGCGGATAATGGTCCGAAGCATCCATCGAGTCGTCCACCTCACATTCCAATATTCTATAAGCATCGCCCACCATCACATGATCTATCCTGAAGTACAGAAAATTTCTGTTATACGTTATTCCAGGTCCGTTACCGGCTTCGATATATGCGTCCTGAAGTTTCTCTGATATCCTGTTATGCACATACGACACCGGAGTGTCATTAAAGTCACCGCATACTATCATATACGGAGAGTATTCATTTTCTATATATCCCGATATGACATCTGCCTGCGCTCCACGTATAGACATAGCCTCGGCAAGTTTTTTAATCAAATGTTTGCCGCCGCTTTTCACCTTATTTTCATCAGGCGATTTAAGCATATCTGTATAGACCTCTTTGTCGTGCGCATCTAATTTATTAGATTCCAGGTGATTAACAATCACCGGAATATTCTTGCCCTTATACTCTACCCTAAAGGCCGCGCTACCGTTATATTTGCTATTTACCTTGATTTCCTCTATCAACTTAACCGGATATTTGGAAAAACACGCTACTGCATTTATATTGTTAAACTTACACATCCTCATATAAGGATATATCTTTAGTATGGAATTCTTTATCTTAGAGTCATTGAAAGGAAATTCCTGAAGACATACGATATCAGCGTCGCTTTCTTTTATATAATCCAAAATAGGATTTACAGATTTTCCATCTGCTGTTTTCTGCCTTTGCATCTGCATCACGTTATATGTGAGCAAGTCAATAACTTCCCCGCCTGAGCTATCGGAAGAAAGATTCAACGGGCAATAGGACATCAACGAGTTCCATCCCAACAAGAAAAAAGCTATGGGGACTATAAGCAATTTCCACTTTACAAAAGCCCAAAACACTACGAAGCATATATTGAGTATGATAAATATCGGGATGAAAAGCCCCGCACATGCCCACACCGGATGTTGTACGGGCGAGATTACAGGACTATAGGCACATATCAGAAAGCCAATGCCTATAATTACATTAATAATCAAAAGAACAAACTTAAATGTATTCCTAATGAATTTCATCTTCTGCTTGCATCAAAAAGTTTCTTTTTCTCATCCTCAGATAAACTTCCGTAACCAGACTTTCTAAGTTTCTCGAGAATGCGGTTTATCTCATCCTCGTCTGCTTTCTTACGTGCGTTATAATCGTACTGCTGTTGACGGTCGCCATAATGAACTTTCATCTTTGGTTTACGCTTTGGCATCTTAAAACCTCCCGAAAAGAAATCCAAGACAGCATTTATCCATTTTGTGGCGTCATTACCCTTAGCCAATCCCATAGAAAACCAGAAACCAGCCGCCGCACCCCCAAGATGGGCTATATGTCCACCGGCATTACTTGAAGTCATAAACAGCAAATCAAAAAGGACCATAAACAATGCCACATATTTCAATCTTACAGTTCCTATAAACATAAACTGGACCGGATAATCCGGTTCTCTTACCGCTGTTGCCACCACTATGGCAAGAACCGAAGCAGACGCACCGACCAAAGTCGCTATCTCCCTACTATATTCGAAATACGGAAAGACATTATACGAAACCATATAAAGGAATCCGCCACAAAGTCCTCCCAATACATACAGTCCGCGCAAATGTTTCGACGAATAAAAATTCAGGAATAACCGTCCGAACCAATACAGCCACAACATATTGAAGAGTATATGAAATATACCACCATGCATAAACATATATGTCACTATAGACCATGGTTGATATAAAAACCTATCCAACGATGACGGAAGGCTGAGATAAGACGCAACAGGATTATAGGGGACATTGAAAAGCATCAGAAAAATACCTACCAACTCCACAAAGACGAAAACTACACAGTTTATCAGTATAAGCCGTCCGACAATATCACGTCCGAAGAAATTATATTTCAAATCAGTAGTAAATCTGTCCATTACCATTTTTCTTCCTCCAGTATAAAATGAGAATAAAACCGAACAACATACCTCCCAGGTGTGCAAAGTGAGCCACATTGTCATTAGCAGACATACCCATAAGCAACTCTATCAAAGCATAGAATATAACGAAAAACTTGGCCTTTATTGGGAAAGGAAGCGGAAACACGAACATCTGACTGTTAGGGAACAGCATACCGAATGCGAGCAATATACCATAAACAGCCCCTGATGCACCAACTGTACGCATCATATTAAGGTATTCCTCCATAGGTATTACGCCAAAAGCGGTCTGTACATTGTCATAATTGGAAAGCACAGTCTCGTACTCTATGAACTGCACAAGTTCCTGAATAAGTCCGGCACCTATACCGCACACCATATAATATATTAGAAATCTCCTCGGTCCCCATACCTGTTCAAGCACACGACCAAACATCCATAAGGCAAACATATTGAAAAAAATGTGGGTAAAACCGGCGTGCATAAACATATATGTCACCAACTGACCAACATTGAAATCAGACGCCATAAAGAAGTGCAGACTTAAAACCTTATCCGCATCTATACCATATCTCTCTGCAACAATTGCGCCGAAAAAGCACAACACATTAATAATAAGCAGGTTTTTTGTTATCGGTGGAATACTATTATTCATACTCTAAACAATTAATTTACAAATACACAGATTTATTATCATCTGTATGAAAATTACTTGCAAAAGTAACATTATATTCCTTTATAATGAAAAGTGTTAGAGTTTTTTACATATTTGGGCGGAAATGCTTTCTGCGGAAAGCATTTTATTCCAATACATTTTTTAATAGAAATCTAAAATTATAGTAGAAATGCTTTTTATATTAAACAAAAAATGCATACATTTGCTTTCTGCAAAAAGCATTTTCTCACTAAAATTGCTTTCTGCAAAAAGCAATATATATTAATAATCATAGTCATGGATACACTTTTTGAAAAACAAAACGCGATGTTACGCGCTACAAGCATGAATATCACCAGAAGCTTCATGCAACAAATCAACTGGTCTGCTCCGATGCTATGCATAAGAGGAGCCAGAGGAGTGGGCAAATCTACCCTACTGCGACAATACATTAAACAGCACTTTGTGCCCGGTAGCGAAGAAGCGTTATACTGTTCTTTGGATTGGGTATATTTCAGCCAACACACAATAATAGAAACAGCCGAGAAATTTTATAAACGTGGAGGTAAGTTTTTAGCTTTGGATGAAGTCCATAAATATGAAAACTGGAGCAGAGAAATAAAAGAAATCACTGAAATCTATCCGGACATGAAGATAGTTTTGAGCGGTTCTTCCATGCTAAGTCTTCTAAATGGAGATGCTGATTTGTCTCGCCGGTGTCGTGGTTACGACATGCCTGGATTATCGTTCAGAGAGTTTCTACAATTTTACAAAAACATAGACATTCCTGTTTACACGTTGGAAAATATATTGCAAAACCCTATGTCCCTTGCCATAGAAGTAAACAGCAAATGCCGCCCTATTAAATATTTCCATGAATACTTGAAATATGGCTATTATCCATTCTATCTGACTAATCCAATTGACTACTATACTTTAATAGAACAAACTATAAATTATGTAATAGACGTAGAACTCCCGCAACTTAGAAACATAAATACGGCTAATACCAGAAAAATAAAGGCATTACTTAATGTGTTAGCTCAAAATGTGCCTTACGAAGTCGACATATCGAAATTGTCATCTGTTACCGGTTTGCAAAGAAACACCGTACTTGATTACTTGAACCATCTTAACGATGCAAAAATCATAAACCTGTTATACAGTGACATTACTTCTGTAAAGAAAATGCAAAAACCGGACAAGATATTTCTTGACTCACCAAATCTGCTTTACGCTCTCGCAACAGTACCTGTAAAGATTGGAACTGTCAGAGAATGTTTCACAGTAAATCAGTTAAGTCATGCCCACACAATAGAATATGGAAAAGCACAAGGAGATTTCAGAATTGACGGAAAATGGACGTTTGAGGTGGGAGGAGAAAACAAATCCTACTCCCAGATTGCAGACATTCCTGATTCTTACGTTCTTGCGGATGACATAGAAACCCCACATGGCAATAAAATCCCTTTATGGATGATGGGATTTTTGTACTAAGCCTCACCGTAATAAACTATACCCCGAAATTCCCCGGCACAGCCACATACACCGGATGATTCTTATATCCGATATTCTCCAGCCTGCCCTCACTAAGGAAGCGGTTGATGTACAGGTTTGCCATATAGCGCGTTATGGAACATATTTATAGCGTCACGCTATCCCTCAGCACCAACAGACTCTCCGGACCCATATTGAAGAGCAAATCCACGATACTTAAGTCCGGCTGGAATCCGTTACGTGAGTCGAATACCTGATAGTATGGTACGGGACGATAGAATGAAGCCATATCTACGGCAGACTTCTTAGGATGTATTGCCTCGCGCAAATCGAGAATGCCTTCGCCGGCATCCATATACTCAGTTGTAGGAACAAGTTCGGGCTGAATGTCTATCTGTTCGCATAGCCACTGAGTGAGTTCCATATTGAAATCATAAAGGAACTCATATTTTCTGTCAAAAAAGGCATTGAACTCGTCGGCATAATAATCGAAGAAAGGGCTTTGCTTGTATGCAGCCACAAACGCATTGCGGTGGACGTGACGCCAGTTGCCGTGTTCCGACACTCTGATATCCTTCATGGCACACTTGCCTTCGGACGATTTCTCCACAGGTATGGTCAGTGCAAGAGGTCCGTCAGCCGAAGCTACCACACATCTGTTGCGGTATGTCTGCTTCATATAGTGATCGAATCTTTCAATATAAGCTTTCCTGCAGGAATACAATGCTGCGAAATATGAAACCGGAGCCAGATATGCCGACCCGAGGATAATATCTTTACTTTCCATCTTCTGTGTCTATTGAATTTTTTTCATGAACCGTCCCTTCTTCGAAGGATACCATATTCTTAATGCCTTGCCTATGATATGGTTTTCCGGCACAAAGCCGAACAGGCGCGAATCGTTAATGTTTACAGGATCGTTGGACACCATCCAATAATAATCCTGCGAGAATGTATATTCTTTCACCGGCTTTCCGTTCACAAACACCGTGTCGCCTTTCATGGATGCATTACGTTTCTCATGCAGAGTTATCATATTACCTATCAAGGCTGCATTCCACGGATATATCTTTACGGGAGTACCCTTCTGCGGAACCACGAAAGGATATGCCTTACGGCTGTTCTCCGGATAAAGTGGCACAAGCTTAACCTTTCTGTCAAGCCTTTGTGTGATGAGATAATGTTCGTAATAGCTGAAGCTCCTGATATAATTACCTTCCGGAGTATATCCTGCAAGCTGATTGTCCGTTATTCCAAGAGAATGAAGCACACTGTCCATAACCTCTTCACTGTCTGCAGGATAGGAATAAAGCGCCTTTGTATCAGGACTGAACACATCTGTTCCTACAGCCATAAGCTGACTGTTTAACATCAAGGTATCACCTGGAGTCCCTATACACCTGCTGATATACAACTCTCTTCTGTCCACCGACAATGACGTATCGGAAGGCATCGGATTATTGAAAACAACTATATCTCCCTGTATGACATCTGAAGATAGAAATCTTTTATAGCCAAATACCGACTGTAAAGGCACACGCCAACCGTAACTCCATTTGCCCACCAGGACTCCCTCTCCTCGGTAAAGTGTGTTCTCCATACCTGAAGAAGGTATAAAACATGATGTGACAAACAGGGTTCTGACGATAATCACTGCCAGTATGGCTATGAATATAACTCTGATATATGTCAGCCAGGATTTCAAAAGATTATTTTATATTATCTACGAATTTAAACAATCTATTCCAGCGTACTTTTCCGTCAAACCATCCTCTGTCCTTATCAAGAGACAGCCAGATGAAGATAGGCTTACCCACTATATGATCCTCAGGTACAAATCCCCAGAAACGTGAATCGGCTGAATTATGACGGTTGTCACCCATCATCCAGTAATAGTCCATACGGAAAGTATATTTGTTTGTTTCCTCGCCGTTGATATAGATTTTGCCGTCCTTCACTTCTAATTTATTACCTTCATACACATGTATAGGACGTTCGTATATAGGAAGATTGTCGATTGTCAGTTCAATGGTTTCGCCCTTCTTAGGGATCCATACCGGTCCGTAGTTATCGGTAGTCCATCCTGTGAGTTTGTTTACAGGATACAAACCTCCCGCATCATCACCTGGAACATCTGTTATTGATTTCACAAGATCTTTACGCGCCAGCAGAGCTGCCTTGGCTTTCTCAGTAAGCGGAATGTTATAAACCGACTCCTGCGGATAATAAGCCATAAGATCTTCTTTACTTATTCCCAGTTCCCTACACAGTTCATCAGGAAGCTGACGTGTGGTCTGTACGAAATATCTGTACTGTACATTATCCGGTTCCTTATTTGCCTTACCATCAAGATAAACTATCTTATTCTTGATTTCCAGCGTCTGTCCAGGAAGTCCTACGCATCGTTTCACATAGTTCTCGCGTCTGTCAACAGGACGGCTCACCACTTCGCCGAACATAGACTTGTTTTCATCAATATATCTGCGACCTACCGCATAGTAATAATCATAAACATCACGTTGCTGCAACGGTGTAAGAGTTGACATATCGATAGGTTTGGAAAGTTCCTTACCTGCCTGATAGCTTATGCGGTAGATATCCTCTGCCGGCATAGCCGTAGCCACAGTATCTCCGGCAGGAAAGTTAAACACCACGATATCGTTAAGTTGCACATGACCGAGGGCCTCCACACGCTTATAATCCCATTTAGGCCATTCTAAGTACGACTTGCAGTTGAACACAGGGAGTGTATGTTGAGTAAGCGGCATGTGAAGCGGAGTTTGCGGAACTCTTGCTCCATAACTCATCTTGCTTACAAACAGATAGTCCCCAACAAGCAACGACTTCTCAAGCGAAGACGAAGGAATTACATAGTTCTGAAAGAAATACAGATTTACAAAATATACTGCCACCAAAGCGAATACTATGGCATCCACCCAACTCATAACAGTAACTACAAGCGGATTCTTAGACTTCTTCCACCATGTCCATGGTATTTTTTTTGTTATATAAACATCGAATATAAACGGTATGGCAACTATACCAAGCCAACTTTTTAGCCATATAATGAATGCTAAATAAAGAGCCATTACTATGGCAAACTTTATCCATTGTTTGCGTGATGCCTGTATCATTTTGTAAATTAAGAATTAAAAGTTAAGAATTAAAAGCTGAGAATCAGCCAAGATAATTAAAAGTTGAACAAGTCATTCATACCTAAAAATCCTGTATGCTCGGCAGTATATTCTGCGGCAAGCACAGCACCAAGGGCAAATCCCTTACGGTTCTTCGCATCATGAGTGATGATGATGGAATCCGCTTCCGATTCGTATGTTATGGTATGAATGCCCGGTACTTCATCACGACGTATTGCGCTCACCGGCATTTCATTTGCAGCACATTCAGTGGTACCTGTCACAGTTCCGTCCGGTGCGGTTAGTGTACCCATCACCCATTTATCCTTACGGTCGAGATTCTCCAGAATACCTTCTGCCAATGTTATAGCGGTACCGCTTGGAGCATCAAGTTTGTGTATATGATGAGTTTCCACCATTGAAACATCATATCCCGGGAAATTATTCATTATACGGGCCAGATACTTGTTTACTGCAGAGAAAATAGCTACGCCAAGACTGAAGTTTGATGACCAAAACAAAGTGGCACCTTCTTCGGCACACATACGGCGCATTTCGTCAGCATGTTCGCCCATCCATCCGGTACTACCGGAAACCACCTTAACACCGTTTCTGAAAGCCGACATACAGTTATTGTAAGCCACAGAAGGAGCAGTAAACTCTATTGCTACATCAGCCGAGCGGAACGCCTCCGACTCGAAATCCTGTGTGTTGTTTATATCTATGATGCAAACAATTTCATGTCCACGTGAAAGAGCAATTTTTTCTATCTCTTTGCCCATCTTTCCATATCCAATTAATGCTATCTTCATATTTTTCGATTTATTTTAGCCACAAAGATAATGCTTTTCATTATAAATCATTACATTTAGGCAATATTTACACTCGTTAGCATGGAACAACTTTTACACTACGTATGGAAACACAAACTTTTCCCGCTTAAGCCATTACGTACTACAGACGGTATGGAAGTGGAGGTTATCGACCCAGGACTGTGGAATAACAATGCAGGTCCCGACTTTTTCAATGCCAAGATTAAGATAGATGGTGTGTTATGGATAGGGAACATCGAAATACACATAAAAGCTTCCGACTGGAAATTACATCATCATGACACAAATTCAGATTACGACAATGTAATTCTCCACATAGCATCCGACATTGATTATGAACCGTGCCGCCCAAACGGAGAGAAGATTCCACAAATGGAGTTGCACTACCCCACTTATCTTGTGGACAACTATAACGAACTTATACGTACGTCACACTATCCGGCGTGCTACAAGCTTATTCCGACACTATCCAAACTGTTAATGCACAGCTGGCTGAACACACTCCAGATAGAGCGTTTCGAAGAAAAGACGGAACGTATAGACAAACTGATGAAAAAATATAATAACAATTGGGAAGATGTGTTCTTCATCACATTGGCACGTAACTTCGGTTTCGGAACCAACAGTGACGCTTTCGAATTATGGGCACAGACCATTCCATTAAGAGCTGTGGATAAACACCGTGACAATCTTTTCCAAATAGAAGCCATATTTTTCGGACAAGCAGGACTTTTGGACGAGGCATACGATGAATACACAGATAGATTATTAAAGGAATACACATATCTTAAACACAAATTCGGTTTCACTACATCAAATAATTGCCGTTGGAAACTGCTGCGTATGCGTCCCGGGAACTTTCCTCACGTAAGGATTGCGCAATTAGCGAAGATGTATCACACATCACAGGGACTGTTGTCAAAGATTCTTGAGGCAGAAACAATAGAGAATTTAAGACCAATGTTTGAAACAGATACCTCTGAATACTGGATTACACACTACACCTTCGGAGAAGTCTCGACTCCTATAAAAAAGAATCTCAGCAAATCATCTGCCAATTTACTGATTATAAACACAGTAATACCATTCCTCTATGCATACGGAAAACACAGAGGTATAAACCGTCTTACAGCACGTGCCTCAGAAATGTTGGAAACACTAAAGCCTGAGAACAACTACATCACACGTATGTGGAAGGAATGCGGACTGGAAGCCGCACACGCAGGCGACAGCCAGGCACTGATACAACTGAAAAAGAACTATTGCGACCCGAAGAAATGCCTTTACTGCCGCATCGGATTTGAATATTTGAAAAAGAGTTGACAGTTGTCAACTCTTCAACTTGTTTCCTGTCTCACCTCAATTCCTCAACTTCTTTCAGATAGACCGATAACTTATTTGCCTTATGAATGGCTTTCCTTTTCTTTTTATCAAGTTCAGGAAGCCAATATTCCCATAAAGATTTCATTTTAAGAAGTAACTGTGCCTCACCACCCTCAATGGTTTCTGAATACCTTTCGTAAATAATAGAATGCATACGGCGTACCTTGAAATATAGTTCATCGCGTTCCATTTCTGTACCATTTTTATAACAGGCCGCCAAAGATCCGTCGGCAAAAAGTCCACGCCCTATCATTACACCGTACAAATAGGGAAATTTTTCAACTACCCTGTTTATATCTGCCACGCTGCACAAATCGCCATTATATACCAAAGGCTTACGACACTCGTTGTAAAACTCTGCAAAAGCCTCCATATCTACCTCACCCTTATACTGCTGCTTACCAATACGCGGATGAACAGTAACCATTTTCACTTCAGAGTTATTTATGGCAGGCAAGATATCTTTCCACTCATCAGCTGACACCTGTCCTAACCTCATCTTCACACTGAAAGATATACCATCGTCAGAATAAGCATTGACACAATCCATAAGCGCAGTCACCTTTTCTGGATATTGCAATATACCGCTACCTTTTCCTCTATTTGCTATCAACGGGAAAGGACAACCCATATTAAGGTCAATCTCCTTATATCCTAAAGATATAATGAAATCAACCAAAGTTTTCATTTCCTCCGGCTCAGAAGCCATAATCTGAGGAATCAACCTTATATCACGATTATTTTCAGGAAGAACCTCGCGCTTGTCCTTATTACGAATTCCACCTTTCTCATATCTGATGAAAGGAGTGAAATATGCATCCACCCCACCAAACACTTCATTATGTGCCACACGCCATGCTGATTCCGTAAAACCTTGCAACGGAGCGGCAAAAATCTTAACTTTTTTCTCCATATATGCAAAAATATGAAGAATATTCCTTACAACGATAGATATAAAAGGATTTTTCCGTATGTTTGTATGTTATCAATACTAAAAAGCTTAAAAATGAAATACATCTTTGAATTGAAAATGAAGGTACGTGATTATGAGTGTGACCTTCAAGGTATAGTGAATAATGCCAACTACCAACATTATATTGAACACACCCGTCATGAATTCCTTTTATCTTTAGGAGTAAGTTTCGCACGACTTCACGAAGAAGGTATCGACCCTGTAGTAGCAAGACTTAACATGGCTTTCAAGACTCCATTAAAGAGTGGCGATGAATTCATCTCAAAACTATACATAAAGAAAGAAGGTATAAAATACGTATTCTATCAGGACATTTTCCGCCTGCCTGACATGAAGCCTGTAATCAAAGCTACAGTAGAAACAGTATGTGTGATAAACGGCAAATTAGGCGACAGCGAGGTTTTCAACACTATCTTCTCACCGTATTTCAGCGAATAGCACTATTATGAACGAAGAACTGCTTTACACTATGGCACTCACACGTCTGCCAGGACTTGGTCTGATAGGCGCACACCGGTTAATAGAGGCGGCGGGCTCGGCTACAATAATATTCAACAATGCCAAAAACCTTAAAGACATTATGCCGGATGTATCACAAAAAGTAGCAGATGCAATTGTAAATTGCGACGTACTGCGCTTGTGTGAAGCTGAGATACGTTTTGCAGAGAAGAACAACATCAAATGTCTGACAATAAAAGATGAAGACTATCCTTCACGCCTTCGTGAGTGTGATGATGCGCCATTGTTATTATTCTACAAAGGTACAGCCAACCTTAACAGCTTGCATATAATAAATATTGTAGGAACACGCCACGCTACTGAATACGGCAAGGATATCTGCCAAAAGTTCATAAACGAGTTGCACGAAATAATTCCCGATGTAATAATTGTAAGCGGACTGGCATACGGCATAGACATAAGTGCACACAGAGCCGCGCTACAGCATGGTATTGGAACAGTTGGCGTATTGGCACACGGTCTTGACAGGATATATCCTGCCGTACACCGACGTACAGCAGCCGAAATGCTCGCTCACGGCGGACTTATAACCGAATATCCAAGCGGAACAAACCCTGACAGACAAAACTTTATAAAACGAAACAGAATAATAGCAGGCATGAGTGATGCCACAATAGTAGTGGAATCGGCAGTAAAAGGAGGTGCACTTATCACAGCTGATATAGCAGAAAGCTATAACCGCGACTGTTTTGCATTTCCTGGTCGTATAGGTGATGAATATTCAATCGGCTGCAATACTCTAATTCGTGATAATAGAGCTATACTCCTACAAAGTGCAGAAGAATTTGTCAAGGCGATGAATTGGGACTCAACTCCAATAATTAAGTCACACGAAGGCATACAGCGGCAACTATTTCCTGACCTCACCTCAGAAGAAGAGTTCGTAATGTCGCAATTGAAAAATAATCCTGATGGTCTTCAGATAAACACGCTTGTTGTTAATACCAATATCCCTATAAACAAAATGGCAGGCATACTTTTCGAAATGGAGATGAAAGGAATTGTACGAATTATGGCAGGAGGCATATACAAACTAATTCAGATTTAAAACAAAAAACAGCAGTAAAAAAACAAAATTCATTGTTATTCTTACCGCACCTTCAGCCTACGATTGGTTACGGTAAACGTAGCTTGGTCCTCAAATATACCTTTAGCACTGTATTCAATGCGA
>CALUIE010000021.1 GCA_944320605.1 uncultured Phocaeicola sp.
CTCTTCCCATTCCGAACAGAGAAGTTAAGCTTCGTCACGCCGATGGTACTGCGCATTAGTGGGAGAGTAGGTAGTCGTCGTTTTTATGGAATGACTCCTTGAGGTAGAGATACTTCGGGGAGTTTTTTCGTTTATAAGACTTTTATATTTTATTGCTTTTCTTGGATCTATGTAAAATGGAAAATATAAAGGCTCACCCGATTTTTAGTGTGGTTAGGCATAAAGTTTCACCAACCTAAAGAAAAAGAACTTGATATCAATTACTCCTCTAAGTTGTGCCCTGAATTGTTTGATTTTTGCATTGAATGATTCAGCAAATGCATTGGTTGACCTGTTATTGAAAAAGTTAAGTACTTCATCATAGTGCTCGTACAGGGTTTATGCAATGACATTGAAGCTTTTAAACCCAGAAGTGTCTACCTTGTCATACCATCTTGCCAATGAAAGTCGGCTTTCATTCTTTGTTCTGTTTTTATTGAAGATCATTCTCAAGGAATGGGTCAGTGAATAAGCCTCCTTTATATCCGGATATATCTGGAGAAGTATGACTGCCCTCTGCTTCTGGCTGTCCGTCCACTTTTCAGATGACTTAAACAACAGGTAACGACTTCTGGCCAGCAATTGTTTCCTTGTATCTCCATTAGCAAATGTAACAGGGTTGTATTCCTTACCTGAATGCCTGGCTTCCTGTATGGCATCAGCTTCTTCCTGTATGGCATCCCACCGGTGTGTTATCCTCATTTCCTGCAGGGCATCACATGCCAGTTTCTGTATATGAAACCGGTCTATTGTCCGGCTGGCTTTCGGAAAGCAGTGACGTATAATGAGGTTCATGCTATTGGAAAGGTCCATGGTGCTTCCTTAACCATGGAGCGTAGGTTTTCAGGAATAAGTTTCAGTGTATCAATAACATCCTGCGCCTTTACACCTTTCACCAAGGCAACCAAACTTCCTTTTCCCCCATGCGCTTCAGGATTGGATACTATGGTATAAAGTTCTCCGTCACTTATGGCTGTCTCGTCTATACAGAGTCTCTTACCGATATTCTTGAGGAATACAAGCCACTCATCAGCGTGAGAAAGCTCACTCCACAGACGATAACCGCTCAATACCTCCTTGTACCGCTTTTCAAAAGTACTGCCGTCTATATGGTAATAGGTATCAAGCGAACGGGAGGTCGTAGGCCTCGTCTCCATACACTTCTTTTAAAAAAAGCCGCAAACTCTTTTGAGTAGCGGGTATTTTCAGACTTGATATCATCATACGGTAGAGTAAAACACTTGGCTGTATGTAGATCCAGCCAGCAGCGGCGACGGACTATCAGGTTGACCGCCTTGTCACGGATTGGAAAGTCACGTACTGTCACAGGAGACAAGAAGCCTTTTGATTCTATATTCGGATTATTTTGATAGTCAAAAGGTATTTTCTCATCCAGATGGATGGATATCGTATCATCCGTACTTTCAACCTTTACGAGTGTAAATCTTGATAAGATATTTGAAGGAAGCATTAAGCTTACAAGTGATAATAGTGCATTGTTTTCCATAATGCAAATATAATAATTTATTAAACTTACCCCACTAAAAATCGGGTGAACCCCGTCTTTGCAGACACGAATCATTAGAGGGTGTTCTCCATTGGATAGAGTTTTTGATTTGTAACACACGATGTTAGCTGTAATATTCATACGGTTTACTTGGTTTAACTCTCGGTTTAACCGCAAGCATCCGTAAGCTACATTTGATGGCTTTTGAGCCTGTCAAAGACCATAAAAAAAGAGAGCTACATTGCTGTAACTCTCTGATTTTCAGTGGTGCCACCAGGAATCGAACCGGGGACACAAGGATTTTCAGTCCTTTGCTCTACCAACTGAGCTATGGCACCAACTTGTTTATTTTGCAATCGTTGTTTCTCGTTTGCGGTTGCAAAGGTAGGCATTTTTTTTATTCTACCAAATGTTTTTAAGAAAAAAATAAAGAAAAATGTTATTTGCGTGAGTGATATGCTGTTGAAACGGGTTTTCAGGTATTAAATAGGTAACAGTAGATTATAATTCTTCAATTATATAGATAAAATAAAACGAGGCTGATTTTATATTTCAGCCTCGTTTTGTTATTTTAGAGGATTCCAACCCTGAGCTTTAAGTTCCAGTTCGTTACCGTCTCTTGTAACAAGCGCACAACCAAGTTCCTGTTTTGTTATATGTCCTATCACTTTCACATCCTTAATCTGTGAAACATCCTCGTGCATTGTCAGTGGAACAGTGAAAAGAAGTTCGTAGTCTTCTCCTCCGTTCAAGGCGCAAGTACTGAGATTCATGTTGAATTCTTCTGCCATAACGGCTGTCTGATAGTCTATAGGAATACGTTCTTCATAAACGCGGCATCCGCATTTGCTTTGGCTGCATATATGCATCAGTTCAGATGAAAGTCCGTCGGAGATATCCATCATTGCAGTAGGTTTTATTCCAGCTTTTGCCAGTTCCTCAATTATATCTTTTCTTGCTTCCGGTTTAAGAAATCTCTCCAAAAGATATTCCTTACCGGCAAAGTCAGGTTGTACATCTTTGCTTCCGTTGAACACAGCCTTTTCGCGTTCCATAAGCTGAAGTCCCATATATGAAGCTCCAAGGTCACCTGTCACGCAGATAAGATCTGTTTCCTTCGCACCGTTGCGGTAAACTACATCTTCTTTTCTTGCTTCGCCTATACATGTGATAGATATTGCAAGGCCTGTTACAGATGAAGTGGTGTCGCCTCCAACTATGTCAACATTATGTAGTTGACATGCCAGTTTCAATCCTTCGTAGAAATCTTCCAGGTCTTCAATACAGAATCTTTTTGATACGGCAAGCGATACTGTTATTTGCTTCGGTGTTCCGTTCATTGCGTATATGTCGGAAAAGTTTACCATAGCCGACTTATATCCCAGATGTTTCAGCGGTGTATATACCAGGTCGAAATGTACACCTTCCATAAGCAGGTCTGTAGTAACGAGCACTTGACGGTCGTTGTATTCCAACACGGCAGCATCATCACCGATACCGTATTTTGTTTCTTTGTTCACTAACTTTATATTGTCGGTCAGATGTTTTATCAGTCCGAATTCTCCCAAAGTGGAAATTTCTGTTCTGTTTCCTTCGTGCATGATTATATAATTGTTTATACTCTATTTATAAGTTCTTTCATTATGCTTGTCATTCGCGGCTGTGCGGCATCGGCTGCTTTCTGTACTTCCTCGTGCGATACTTCCACAATCTTGCCTTCCACACCCAAATCAGTGATTACAGAAACACCGAATATCTTGATTCCGCAATGGTTTGCCACAATCACTTCCGGCACTGTAGACATACCTACAGCGTCAGCTCCCAATATTCTGAACATCTTATATTCTGCAGGAGTTTCGAAAGTTGGTCCCTGAGTACCGATGTAAACTCCTTTCTGAAGTTTTATACCTTTTTCGGCTGCAATTTCGAATGCCTTTTCAATAAGCTCATGCGAATAAGCCTCGCTCATGTCCGGGAATCGAGGTCCGTAATCTATATTCTTGCCTCTCAGCGGATTGTCCGGGAAGAAGTTTATATGGTCAGTAATAACCATAAGGTCGCCTATCTCGAAATCAGGATTAGTTCCACCTGCCGCGTTCGATACGAAAAGTGTCTTTATGCCGAGTTCTCTCATTACTCTGACAGGGAATGTCACTTCTTTCATCGAGTAACCTTCGTAGTAGTGGAAACGTCCTTGCATTGCGAGGATGTCCTTACCTCCAAGTTTCCCGAAGATGAGCTTTCCGCTATGTCCTTCCACTGTCGATACGGGGAAATTCGGTATCTCTGAATAAGGAATTTCATACTTGTCGGTAATGTCGTGTACCAAGCTGCCTAATCCTGTGCCCAGTATAATTGCTGTCTCAGGATTTGTCTGCATCCTTGCTTTCAGGAATGCTGCTGTTTCTTGAATTTTTTCTAACATACTCGGTTATTTTTTGGTTGAACTTTATTGTTTCGTTGTTCAGAAAGCTTACTTCCACAGGCAGAGCGTAGATATATGGTTTCAGTTCTTCGCTCAGGTGCGGATGGGTGATAAGCCTTGCTGCATCTTTCTCGGTCGTTATTATCATTCTTCTGCCTTCGGGCATTGACATGAATCTGCTTCTGAGGGTTTCCATATCTTCCCGGCTGAAATTATGATGGTCGGCAAACACCATTGATTCTATGTTTCCGGTGTATTGCCTAAGCTTTTCGGTTATAGGTTTTGGCGAGGCTATTCCGGTGAGCAGCAGTATATGTCTGTCCGGTGATATATCCTCAGGCTTCATTTCGTCGTTATTTCCCTGACGGAATATGCGGTACAGATTTCCGTATTTCATATATGTGAAGAACACTTCCTGTTCTGCTGTAGGTGATATTTCAGAACGCAGCCTGTCCATCTCCTCTGAATTCAGGTTCTCCGGACATTTACTTACTATGATGATATCAGCCCTGCTTTTCCCGCTTGCCGGTTCCCTTAGTCGTCCGGCGGGTAGGAGAGTGTCGTGGCTGATAGGTCTGTTATAGTCTATCAGCAGTATGTACATTCCTGCCTTGACATATCTGTGCTGATATGCGTCGTCCAGCACTATTACCTGCTTCTTATCACGGTTGCCGGCCTTGGCGATAAGATTGTCAATTCCGTTACATCTGTCGCTGTCGGCGGCTACATTGATATCTGGAAATTTCTGCCACATCTGGAAAGGTTCGTCGCCTATATCCTCTATAGTGCTCTTACCTTTCTCAGCCAGAACGAAACCTTTAGATTTACGTTTGTATCCTCGACTCAACACACACACACTGAATTCATCTTTCAGCAGTTTTATCAGATATTCAGTGTGAGGTGTTTTTCCGGTTCCACCCACGGTGATGTTACCCACGCATATCACCGGTATCGGGAAACTCCTTGATTTCAGGATATCCCAGTCGAACAGCTTGTTTCTCAGCCATACAGCCATACCGTATAATGCCGAGAATAGAAGCAGGGGAATGTATATGCGAGGTTTGTCTTGTTTCATCTTCGTGTGGTTGGAACTATTATACATTATAATTAGTTTATAGATATATCGAAAGGCATTCTTGCCTGTATGCGGTCAGCCTTGTCGAGGTTCTTTATCATCATGAATCCGTTGTAGAATTCTCCGAACGAGTTTTCCAGCTTGCTGCTGATATATCTCTCAGGTTTGGCGTTGCTGATGAGGCTTGTGATGAAATCCACTTTCTTAGGATAAGAAGCCACCTTATAGTCTCTTATACCGCAAAGTTCCGAAGCCTTCTTGATAGCACATTCCAGATTTCCCAACTCATCAACAAGTTTAAGCTCTTTAGCCATTTCGCCCGACCATACACGACCTTCGGCAATCATTTTCAGACTGTCAATAGGCATATTTCTGCCTTCAGCACATCTCTTGGTGAATAGTTCGTAACCGCTGTTCACCATACCCTGTATCAGCGCACCTTCTTCTGCGTTGAACGGACGGCTCATGTCGCCCATATCAGCCAGCTTGTTGGTCTTTACACCATCTATCTTAACTCCAAGTTTCTTTGTGATAAGTTCCGATGCGTCAGGAATCATTCCGAATATACCGATAGAACCTGTAAGGGTAGTTGGCTGAGCCACAATCCAGTCGGCAGCACAAGAGATATAATAACCGCCTGAAGCAGCATAGTCACCCATAGAAACCACTACCGGCTTCTTTTCTTTCAGCAGTGATACTTCTCGCCAAATCTGTTCGGAACCGTATGCGCTACCACCCGGTGAGTTTACTCTGAGAACTACGGCCTTAACATTGTCGTCATTTCTAAGGTCACGCAGATGTTTTGTCACTTTTTCAGATATGATACCTTCATTGTATGGATCTGCAGCATTGTCTATCTCTCCAAATGCATAATATACCGCTATTACGTCACGGCTCTTCGCTGTCGAAGGTACTGCCAGGTTCTTCATGTCGTCCAGAGTCAGAGTGTTCAGAGTAGATTTTTCGCTTATGCCCGTCAACTTCTTCAGGTATGACAATACCTCATCCTTATACATCAACTGGTCTGCCAGTCCGTATTCCACGTATGTTTCAGCAGGCTGGAAATCCATACATTTATCAGCCATCTCATTCAGCTTTTCTATTGAGATGTTTCTTGATTCCGATACTTCGCTTACAATCTCATTCCAGATAGACTGGGTGAAAGCAAGAGTCTGCTCTCTGTTGGCAGGGCTCATTTCTGTAGCGATGAAAGGTTCAACAGCCGATTTGTATGTACCGACTCTGAATATCTGCATTTTTACTCCCACCTTGGCAAGCAGGTCTTTCAGGAACATAGTCTGTGCAGACAGCCCGTGCCATGAAATACTTCCCGAAGGATTAAGGAAAACCTTGTCGGCTACGGTAGAAACATAGTATGCCCCTTGAGTATAAGCTCCTGAGTAAGCCACAACAAACTTTCCTGATTCCTTAAAGTCAGCTATTGCCATTCTGATGTCTTGAAGCGATGCTGTAGAACAAACGAAAGTTTCGGCATTGATAAGCATACCTTTAATTTTTGAATCGTTTTTTGCTTTGTTTATTGAAGCAAGAATATCATCAAGTCCTCGTGTTGTTATTTCTTCTTCCAGAAGTTGGTCAAATGGATTTTCTTCGTATCTTTCTACGACGCTGCCCTTTAGGTCAAGCACGAAAACGGAATTTTCTTTTACTACAGTTGCCACTTCAGTAGTGGCTACCATTCCGCCTATAACCGATATACCCATTATGAGTAATACGAAACCGGCAATCATCATTCCGATGATTGAGGCAAAAGTCATTTTAAAAAAGTCTTTCATATCAATAATTTATTTGGATTGTTCATTTTCCTCAAACAGAAAGAATATCTGTCCGTTTTTCTTCTCCACAGTAATTTTACCACCTTCTTTGCTAAGGTTGAAAGGAGTCATAATATCTGTTTTGGCGTCAACCACCATCAGTGCATTCTCTTCTGCAAATCTGTTTATTTGGAATGTGATGTCGGCGTTGCTCATTGTCCGAGCCATTATCAGACTGTCGTTGATGAATATGTTCAGTGAGTCGCCTGCAAATGATTTTGTCAGACATACCTCGTAGATGTCTTTATAAGTCTGTTTGACGCCAGCTTTCTTCTGCGAGCGAAAACCGAGATACAGAAACAGGCATACGATGAAGAATACTCCGAAAGCCAGGAGTCCGTTGCCAATCATGAACTGTTTGTTGCTTTCTATGCTTTTACTCATTTTGTGTAATATATTAATTACACAAAAGTAATAAAATCTAAGAAACGACTTAAAAAATTAAAGTAAAATCTGTTTTGTGTGTTGGTTATATGCTTAGAATACAGTGAGAGCCGTATCATACTCACTATAAAGTGGAGATGATACGGCTCTCTTTTAATATCATTACTTTATTGTTTCAAAATCATTTCCAGATATTATTGTCCTATGCGTAATATTTGTGGTAGGCTTGAAGCTGAGCGAGATAAAGATCTTCCCACATTAAAGCCTGTGACATCTATACGGCAGCGGAATGGGTACAATGTAGATGCCCCACCGAGTATGAATAAGTTACCCTCTCTAAACATATCGTTTTCGCTGTTCAGAATATAGCTTGCGCTTTGTCCAGTTTCACGGACAAATGTACCTGTGAATATGAACGGGTTATGTTCTGTCGGTATGGCATTCTGTATTACTTTCACGTTCTCTCCTCGTACTGTTATGTATTTGCTCTGCATATTGTTGGAAGGGAAAGCTCTGCCAGGCAGGGCTATGAGATAAGGTCTGCCTGCTTCAATCATGTCTCCAGTAGCAGTTTGTGGAGATGAGAATTTCAGAGTGTTAGGTGTCTCGAAGTCTGTGAAGTTGCGTAACCAGTAATCACCGCTATTGGTGTCGAGGTCAACTGGTTGAGCCGGCTGCTCGTCTGCATAGAGCGTTCCGCTGAATGGCAGGCAGATTGTTTCCCAACCATTTTCTCCGTCTGCCCATACCCACGGGTAACGGCTGTATGTCGCATTTCCGGCAGTGAATTCTACCGGTGTGTAGAAACTCTCTCTGTCTCTTAATACTAAGTTGGCACAGGTGTATGTGTCGCCGTCTTTCACTACTATGTTGTTATTTCCTGTTGCGAATGGGCTGCCAGCGTCAACGATTGCTATGGCGTTGCCTGTCAGGGGAGGGAAAGTTCCATTGGAGTTAAGGTAGCGGTTATCGGCTTCGTTCGTTCCATTGTAGAGAGTGATTGCGTATATCTGTTTTAAGCCTTCGGCATCCAGTACTGGCAGATTGTCTGTGCCGATAGTTTGCCCCCAACCTTCTCCAAGCAAATAAGCTACTTCGCCGCTGGCAAACTGCTCGGCGGATTTGGCAAACACTTTTCCAGAGCCACTAAAATCTATACCTATACCATCAGTTGTGCCTTCTAAATAGTAGCAGTTGGTCACTGTGTGGTCGTTATGCCCACATACGCTACCGAACTTGAAGCTACCTGTTACGCTACCGATGTTGTAGCAATTACTTATTGGTCCATGACTGGTGTTCAATCCACACACGCCACCAACACTTTCGTGACCTGTTACCTTGCCGGTATTGTAGCAGTTGGTTAAAAAACTGTATTCATTGTCAGTTCCTGTACTTCTACCGCATACGCCACCGACATAATAACTGCCTGTTACGTTTCCGGAATTGTAGCAGTTGATCATTAAACCATCGTTCTGTCCACAAACGCCTCCTGTACTCCACACCCCTTTTACATAGCTTTCTTTTACACCTATGTTTTGTATTATCCCATTCACTCCAAGGTATCCTACAAAGCCTTGATAATGCTCATTGCTATTTACATATATACCGCTCACACTGTGTCCCTGTCCGTCCAAGATGCCTGTGAATTGGATCTCATAGCTACCTATAGGCGTCCAAGTGTTTTTAGGAACCGTCTCTCCCCAGTTCTCCCAGCCGTCAGTGTTGTTTAGAACGATGTCCGTAGTGAGTACAAAATAAGTCCCGGCATAACCGTTCCCGCTGTTAACGTCTTGCGCCAGCTTAGCCAGTTGCTCGCCGTTGGCAATCTGGTATGGGTTGCTTTCCGTTCCATCACCGCCGGCAAAGTTTTCCGCTACCGTGCCGTCCCAAATCTCGCTTACCTCAGAACGTGTGGTTCCATAACTTTCAGTACGTGAATCCTCAGGTAGAAATTCATCTTTGCACGCTCCGAGTATGAATGTCAACGAAAGCAGGAGTATTGTCCTGCAAAAAATAAAATTAGCTTTCATAATACTGTAATTTTTGATGCCTTTAATAAAACGATTACCAATAATATTCTTCCGAATAAGTGTCAAAGCCCGGATTAGGCTGCTGGCTGTTTGTCAGCATCATACCGTTTTCGATGCAAAGCTCAATAATTTCGTATTTGGGAGTCTCATACTTTACTCCGATAGGCTTCTGTGCCCCGATGTTGCTGTTTACTCGTTTTTTCATACGCAAATTGTTGATTTGTTATTAAAAATATGCGGATAAGGGCTACAGATACCGCGGTTAATACATTAAGGTATGGACATAAAAAAAGCGTGAAGCCCTGTACTGTCGCTCGCTTCACGTTCTGAGGCCTTCGCATTGCCCATCCTGTCGAAACGAGCAACGCAAGAGCCCACGCCGATATGTATAATACGACCTCTGTACCGACAGATATAATAAGGTGTATTGGTACACCAATGGCTGTACGGCATTCAGGGTATGTATATAACACACCTACGGGGCATTTACGTTGCTTTGCTTTTGACAGGATTTTTGAAAGTTGCGAAGTTTCAGAACGTCAAAACCAAAGCGTAGTAAACGCCTTTGAATATGTCATGTCCCTGCCGCCTATCTTTTCTAATGTATAAAGAAAAGAACGTTTGGCGCAGGTCTGTGCGATTTTCATATTAAAACGAACAGATTTAAAACTGTTTGTTATTTTTAATAATCGCAAACTTTACTTTGCAAAGTTACGAAAATTTCTTACATTTTATTGTAAAAATGATAAAAATATGTTGAACCTCAGAAAAAGTGACATGAAATCGCCTCGTCATAATTACCGTCACACGTACGTGTAACGAGCGTAACACGAACGTGCAACGCGTGTAACACGTACGTGTCACACCGATTTCCCCGTGGCAATAATTTTCATCCGAAACCGGAACTATTGAGGAATGGGAAGAAAAAAATAAGAAAAAATCATCATTTCATACCTTATTATATTATGTACCCTCAAATTTTTTTCTACTTTTGCCATCAATAATCAATTTGAACCTGAAATATGCAGAACAATCTGGTAATAGTAGAGTCTCCCGCAAAGGCCCGAACCATAGAAAAGTTCTTGGGCGACGGGTATAAAGTCATGTCCAGCTACGGGCATATACGCGACCTGAAGAAGAAATCCTTCAGCGTAGATGTAGAACATGGTTTTGCACCTATATACGAAGTTCCGGCTGACAAGAAAAAACTTGTGGCACAGCTCAAGACTGAGGCTGACAGCGCAGACATCGTATGGCTGGCAAGTGATGAGGACCGCGAAGGAGAGGCTATAGCATGGCATCTGCAGGAAGTACTGAAACTAAAACAGGAAAACACACGCCGAATAGTTTTTCATGAAATAACCCCTAATGCCATAAAGAATGCGATACAGACACCGCGAGGAATAGATCTTAGCTTGGTTGACGCTCAGCAGGCACGCCGTGTACTCGACAGAATAGTAGGTTTCGAACTCTCGCCTGTGTTGTGGAAAAAGATAAAACCGTCGCTCTCGGCCGGAAGAGTGCAGAGTGTTGCGGTAAGACTTATAGTGGAACGCGAACGTGAAATAAACGCATTCAATCCGAAACCGGCATTCAGAGTGGTTGCCGTACTGACAGATGCCGATGGAGCGGAAATAAAGGCTGAACTATCCGTACGTCCGGAAACGGAAGAAGAAGCGCGCCGAGTACTTGAACAATGCGCAGGTGCCGATTTCGTAGTGGAAGACATCAGCACCCGTCCGGTGAAACGTAGTCCGGCACCTCCTTTCACTACCTCCACACTTCAGCAGGAAGCTGCAAGAAAGTTGGGCTACAGCGTTGGGCAGACTATGATGTTAGCCCAGAAACTTTATGAAAACGGATATATCACATATATGCGTACCGACTCTGTTAATCTCTCTGATTTGGCTCTCGGAGCATGTGCCAAGGTTATTAAAGAGAAAGCTGGAGAAAAATATCTGCGTACGCGACAATATCACACTCACACCAAAGGAGCGCAGGAAGCGCACGAGGCTATCCGTCCTACATATATGGACAAGGAGAAGATAGACGCTACAGCACAGGAACAAAGACTTTATGACCTTATACGCAAGCGTACTTTAGCTTCGCAGATGGCTGATGCCGAACTTATGAAGACTACTGCCGTTATTGCTGCCGAAGGTACAGACTGCAAGTTTAATGCAGCCGGACTGGCAGTGATATTCGATGGCTTCATGCGTGTATATAGTGAGAGTCTTGATGATGATTCTGAACGTGAGGACGAAAGCCGTCTGTTGCCGCCTATGCAGGCAGGACAGAAACTTGAACGCAAGGATATTCGTGCAATAGAGCGTTTCAGCCAGCCACCCGCAAGATATACAGAAGCCAGTTTAGTGAGAAAACTTGAGGAACTTGGTATAGGACGTCCGTCAACGTATGCTCCTACGATATCTACGGTTCAGCAGCGCGGATATGTGGAGAAGGGTAGCCGTGAGGGAGTGGAACGTGAGTATAGAATGCTTACACTCAATAAAAAAGGTAATATAACCTGTGAGACAAAGACAGAAACTGCCGGAAGCGAGAAACAGAAACTAATGCCTACGGATGTGGGGCTGGTGGTGACTGACTTCCTTATGGAATATTTCCCTGAAATTATGGATTATAACTTCACTTCGGGAGTTGAAAAGGAATTCGACGAAGTGGCTGCCGGCGAGAAATCATGGACAGACATGATAAGCCGTTTCTATAAGGCTTTCCATCCGTTAGTGGAAAAGACATCGGCTTCGAAGGCTGAGCACAAGGTGGGCGAAAGACTATTGGGTGAGGAACCTTTAACCGGAAAACCTGTGTCTGTGAAAATAGGACGTTTCGGTCCTGTAGTACAGATAGGTAGTGCAGATGACGAGGAAAAACCGCGTTTTGCCCAGTTGCGTCGCGAACAGTCTATGGAGACAATCACTCTGGAAGAAGCACTTGAACTGTTCCGTTTGCCACGTATGCTTGGCGAACATGAAGGAAAGCAGGTAAGTATTGGAGCCGGAAAATTCGGACCATACATTAAGTTCGACAACATATATGTGTCTGTGCCAAAGGATAAAGATCCGCTTGCCATCACTCTGGAAGAAGCTGTGCAGATGATTAAGGACAAACAAGATGCCGAGGCCAAGAAAGTGATAAAGGTATTTGCCGATTATCCTGACCTTCAGGTACTGAACGGAAGATATGGTCCTTATATAGCGAGTGAAGGAAAGAATTACAAGATTCCTTCGGGAGTGGAACCTGCCGATCTTACTGCAGAGGCTTGCTTTAAGGTGATAGAACTGCAGAAAACTAAGGCGGAGACAAGAAAAAGGAAAAAATAGATAGGAGTTTTTAGTTATTAGTTTCTATACGAATGCTATGACCAACAACTAACAACTAATGACCAACAACTAACAACTAACAACTAACGACCAACAACTAAAAAAATGAAAATATTCCTGACCGGATATATGGCCTCCGGCAAAACCACGTTAGGTAAGGCTTTTGCCAAGGCATGTAATCTTAGCTTTATTGATCTCGACTGGTATATTGAGGAACGTATGCACTCTTCTGTTCGAGATATCTTTGCTTCACGAGGTGAGGAGGGATTTCGTCAGCTGGAGAGGAATATGCTTCTTGAAGTTTCTGATTTTGAAGATGTCGTAGTGGCATGTGGAGGTGGTACTCCATGTTTTTTTGATAATATGGAGGTTATGAACAGCCGTGGAACCACTGTGTTTCTTGATGCTTCTCAAGATGTACTGTTCCGTCGGTTGAAACAGGCTGCCGCAAACAGACCGCTCGTGGCTGGAAAATCAGATGATGAACTGAGACAGACTATATCCGAGGGACTTGAACGGAGAATGCCTTTCTACTCGAAAGCTGCGATAAAGCTGGATGGCAGTAGGCTTGAAAATAGAAAGCAGATAGAAGAAACTGTTGAAATACTTAGAAATTTGATAAATAAAATAGCTGATTAGTGAAGGGGTTATAAATCTCGGTTACTGATAATTGATTGGATATTATTAATTTTTAATTGTTAATTATTAATTCAAGAAATGCGAAAATGGCGTATTGAAGACTCGGAAGAGCTTTATAACATCACCGGATGGGGTGTTTCTTATTTTGGGATAAACGAAAAGGGACATGTGGTGGTTACCCCTCGTAAAGACGGAGTGGCTGTTGACCTGAAGGAATTGGTGGACGAACTTCAATTGAGAGACGTTACGGCACCTATGCTGGTACGTTTCCCGGATATTTTGGATAACCGTATCGAGAAGATTTCGAACTGTTTTGGCCAGGCGTCAAAAGAGTATGGCTATAATGCGGAAAACTTCATTATCTATCCCATCAAGGTTAACCAGATGCGTCCGGTAGTGGAGGAGATTATAAGCCATGGTAAGAAGTTCAATCTTGGGCTTGAAGCAGGTTCAAAACCTGAACTTCATGCGGTAATAGCCATAAACACGGATTCCGATTCTCTTATCATCTGCAACGGATATAAGGATGAGAGTTATATAGAACTTGCCCTTTTGGCACAGAAGATGGGTAAGCGTATTTTCCTCGTAGTGGAGAAAATGAACGAACTAAGACTGATTGCAAAAATGGCAAAACAGCTTAATGTGCGTCCAAACATCGGTATCCGTATCAAATTAGCTTCGTCGGGTAGCGGTAAATGGGAAGAAAGCGGTGGCGACGCAAGTAAGTTCGGACTGACTTCGAGCGAGCTTCTTGAAGCACTCGACTTCATAGAAAAGAAGGACATGAAGGATTGTCTGAAGTTGATACACTTCCACATAGGTAGTCAGGTAACAAAGATACGCCGTATCAAGACTGCTTTGAGAGAGGCTTCGCAGTTCTATGTGCAGCTCCATCAGTTGGGATTCCCTGTTGAGTTTGTCGATATAGGCGGCGGATTGGGAGTTGATTACGACGGTACCCGCTCGCCGAACAGTGAAAGTAGTGTAAATTATTCTATCCAGGAGTATGTGAACGACTCTATATCCATTATGGTGGATGCCAGCAACAAGAACGGTATCCCTCATCCGAATATAATAACAGAAAGTGGACGCTCGCTTACGGCTCATCACTCTGTATTGATTTTCGAGGTGCTCGAGACAGCTTCTCTTCCTGCCATGGATGAGGACTTTGAGGTTTCTCCTGACGACCATGAACTGGTACAGGAACTTTACGGCATCTGGGATAATCTGAATCAAAGCCGTATGCTTGAGGCTTGGCACGACGCACAGCAGATTCGTGAGGAGACTCTCGACCTGTTCAGCCACGGTATCGTAGACTTGAAGACAAGAGCGCAGATAGAGAAACTTTATTGGTCTGTCACTCGAGAGATAACTCAGATAGCATCTGGTCTGAAGCATGTGCCTGAAGAGTTCAGAAATATCGACAAGCTTCTTGCCGACAAGTATTTCTGTAACTTCTCTCTTTTCCAGTCACTTCCGGACTCTTGGGCTATCGACCAGATTTTCCCAATCATGCCTATACAGCGTCTTGATGAGAAACCTGACCGTACTGCTACATTGCAGGATATCACTTGCGACTCAGACGGTAAGATTGCAAACTTCGTTTCGTCAAGAAGCGTATCGCACGATTTGCCTGTTCATTCACTCAAGGGCAAGGATTCGTATTATATCGGTGTGTTCCTTGTAGGAGCTTATCAGGAAATTCTTGGGGATATGCATAATCTGTTTGGTGACACAAATGCGGTACACGTGACAGTGAATGACAAGGGTTACAGCATAGATCAGGTGATAGACGGTGAAACTGTAGCGGAAGTACTTGATTATGTTCAGTATAATCCTAAGAAACTTGTACGTACGCTGGAAACTTGGGTTACCAAGTCTGTGAAAGAAGGACGTATCTCGCTCGAAGAAGGAAAGGAATTCCTTTCTAACTATCGTTCGGGACTTTACGGATATACTTATTTGGAATAATATGGAAAAACTTACTATTATAAAGGTAGGCGGAAAGATTGTAGAGGAACCGGATACACTGGCACGTCTGCTTGATGATTTCGCCTCAATACCGGGATATAAACTGTTAGTTCATGGAGGAGGACGATCTGCCACTAAGGTAGCAGCCCAGTTGGGAATAGAAAGTACTATGGTGAACGGTCGCCGTGTGACAGATGCCGAAACACTTAAAGTTGTTACCATGGTTTACGGTGGTTTGGTCAACAAAAATATCGTTGCCGGATTGCAGGCAAGGGGAGTGAATGCCATAGGTCTGACAGGTGCGGATATGAATGCCATTCTTTCTGTGAAACGTCCAGTCAAGGATGTGGATTATGGATTTGTGGGCGATGTAAAGGAAGTGAACGGAAAGATGCTTTCCACGCTTATTTCTCAGGGAATAGTTCCTGTGATGGCTCCTCTTACTCACGATGGCAAGGGCAATATTCTGAACACAAATGCTGATACCATAGCCGGAGAAACAGCAAAAGGACTTGCTCCTTATTTTGATGTCACTCTGGTGTTCTGCTTCGAAAAGAAGGGTGTTCTTAGTGATGAAAACGATGATGACAGCGTAATACCTGTCATTACTCCTGAACTCTTCCGCAAATATACTGAAGATGGCGTAATCCAGGGAGGTATGATTCCAAAGCTGGAGAACTCTTTCTCTGCTATCGACAATGGCGTTAAGCAGGTTATAATCAAGCAGGCGTCGGATATAAGCGATGCTTCTGCCGGAACAGTTATCAGACATGAGTAAATCCCGAAAACAGGAATAAATGACAGCTTATTCGATCAGATAATAATATAAATAGGGGTGGAAAGCAGTTTCTGCCCCTTTTTTGAATACTTTCTAAACACTGTCTGAACGGTTGCTGAACATCTTATAAACACTAACTGAACAGTTGATATCTTCGCTTTCTTTTTTTAGAAATTATTTATATCCTGTTTAATTGCCGTTTATACATTGTTTATTTGGCGTTCATCAAGCGTTCATTAGATTAACCTACTTTTAATTTTTAATTCTTAATTATTAATTTAATAAGTGGCTACAAAACGGATAATACCTGATGATGACTTTGGCAAGATAGTGATTGGTACTCGCATAAATGCCAAAAACATATCCATGCGAACAAAAAAGGACGGACTTTATGTCACTGTCCCTCCATTTACAAAAACGGACCGCATAATGCAGGTTATTGATAATTACAGGCAGAGATTATTGGTCTCTTTTACCAAGGTGTCGCCTAAGATTATAACTGACGGATTTTCTATAGACGCTCCGTGCTTCAAACTTTCTGTTTCTGTGGGTGGAATGAGATGTTTTTCCGTCCGTCGCGAGGAGGAAGGTGTTATGAGGATTTTATGCCCGAAAGATGTTGATTTTACATTGCCTCAGACACAGAAATTGCTTAATGCGGCTATAGTGCGTGCCATGAAAAAAAGTGCGGAAGAATTCCTGCCGCCTTTGCTTAAATTTTGGGCGGAGAAGTATGCCATGTCGTACAAAAAGGTAAGAATAACCGGAGCAAAGTCACGTTGGGGAAGTTGTACCTCGCGTGGAACCATCAGTCTTTCATGCTATCTGATGCTCCTGCCCGTTCATCTGATGGATTATGTGATATTGCATGAACTGGCACATACAAGGGAAATGAACCACGGTCCGGAATTCTGGAAACTGCTTGACTGTATGACGGAAGGAAATTCACATCAGCTCAGGGCACAGCTCCGTAAATTCAAGACCGATTTCTTGTAAAACCTTTCTTTGCCCATTTCATACTGTTCCATCGTTTTACAAACACTAAGGCACGGATATTCTCATCGAAAAGAAAGGCTATCCACATACCTATAAGCCCCCAACCCCAATAAATGCCGAGCATGTAGCTCAATCCTACAGAGACGGTCCACTGTACGATAACACCGATGTAGAACGGAAAGTTTACATCACCTGCAGAGCGGAGAGCGTTTGTGGCGTATATGTTTACAGCTCTTCCTATTTCCACAAGAATGTCTATCATAAGTATAGTAACTCCTAACTTGATGATTTCTTCATTGTTGGTAAGCATACTGAAGATAGCATGACCGCATACCGCCCAAATACATGAAAGAATCAGGGATACGAGGATTGAGACACGCATCACGAACTTACCGAGCAGATATGCGGCACGTATCTTGTTCTGCCCTACGAGATGTCCGATACTTATGGCTCCACCTTGTGCCATGGCTATTGCGAACAGATATACGAACATAACTATGTTTACAGTATATGTGCGTGTGGCAAGAGCATTATTGCCAAGGATATTTATCAGGTAAGTGATGACAACCTGCGAAAAACTGTATGACATGTTTTCTCCGGCAGAAGGTATTCCTATTTTTAGGAGATTCTTAAGTTCAACCCATGGAAACGGACGGAACAGGGCGAGAGGGAATCTTGAAATATGTTTCCTGAAAAGTATCACGAACAGTACCACCATGCTGACTCCACGTGCGATAGAAGTGGAAATGGCGGCACCCTCGGCACCCATAGCCGGAAAACCGAATTTTCCGAAAATCAGTATATAGTTTCCTATAATGTTCATTACATTCACCAGAACGGTGACAAGCATGGGATATATAGCCTTGTTTGCACTTCGCAGCGATGCTGAAATGGTGAGAGATATTGCCTGGAAGAAAGCGAACGCGCCTACTATTTCCATATAGCCTATACCGTATTGGAGAAGTTCAGGACGAAGTCCCATCCAGTTTAGCAGTGTTACAGCACCGAAATACAATATCGCACTGACTATTAATCCTACAACGAGATTTAACAGCAGTGATACTCCTACTACCTGTACCATCTTCTGCTGTAGTTTTGCCCCGAGATACTGCGAGCAAAGTACGGATGTCCCTATGTTGATAACCTCGAAGATGAGGAATGCGAACATCACTATCTGATTTACTACCCCAACTGCCGCTACACTCTCATCAGAGTATTGGCTCAACATTACGGTATCTATGGCTCCTAACATCATTATCAGGAGCGTTTCTATAAAAATAGGGACTACCAGTTTGGTAAGTCCCCTTTTAATATTTGTCTGTTGAATAACCTTGTTCACTTTGCGCTCAAATTTTTCGGCTGCAAAGTTACTTCATTACTTTTATATGGCGTATTGATGTATGTCAAGATATTAATCAGACACAACTTTCTTTAATAGCGTTTATCACAGTGGAAGTGAAACCATCGTGTTCTAAGCGGTTTAATCCTTTGATGGTTATACCTCCCGGAGTAGTAACTTTTTCTATTTCAATAGTCGGATGAGATTGTTCATCTTTTAGTAAAAGTTGCGCTGCCCCGAGCATGGTTTGTGCAACCATCTTCTTGGCTTCCTGAGGTTTGAAACCAAGTTCAATACCGGCTTGCATTGCCGCCTGCACATATTTCAGTACGTATGCGATACCGCACGAGGTGAGCGATGTTCCGGCAGAAAAGAGTTTCTCTTCTATCAGTACGGTTACACCCATTTCATTGAACAGTTTCAGCATTGTTTCTGTCTGTTCATCTGAAGCGTTACGTGCAGCCATAAGTGTCAGACTTTCGTTTATCGCAATAGCCGTATTAGGAATTACACGGAATATGGGCATTTCGGGATCAACATAATGTGCCAAATCCTCGAATGTCAATCCTGCTGCCACAGAAACAAGAACTTGTGGCTGGCGAAGACGCAATGGCTTTATAACTTCTTCCATTTTCCATGGTTTTACAGCCACTATTACTATGTCCGCTCCATCTGCGGCTTCCTTGTTGCTGTTAGTGACGTTTATTTCAGGATATTCTTCCTTCAGCTTTTCTAATTTTGCGTTGCTTGGGTTTGATACCGTGATGTCACTCGCATTGATATACTGTCCGTGTGCCAGACCGCGTGCTATTGCTCCACCCATGTTTCCGGCACCTATAATTGCTATTTTCATGATAATCGTCTATTATTTAATAACTTTATGCAGTCTGTCAAGGAAATCATCTGCTTCGGCCATACTCAGGCAGAGAGGAGGTAACAGACGTATTACGTTTGTGCCGCTTACACCTGTAAATACTTTCTGTTCGAAAAGCAGTTTGCTGCGGATTTCCTTGATAGGTTCCTCAAATTCCATACCTATCATAAGTCCGAGACCACGCACTTCCTTTATGCCCTTGAATGATTTGAGTTCTTCCATAAGATGTGTGCCTACTTTAGCCGCGTTCTCAATCAGATTTTCTTCTTTCATTACGTCAAGTACAGCGATGGCAGCTGCGCAGCCCAAGTGATTTCCGCCGAAGGTAGTACCAAGCTGTCCGTAAACCGGAGTAAACTTAGGACTGATAAGTACCGCAGCCATAGGGAACCCGTTAGCGATACCTTTGGCTACTGTTATCATGTCAGGCTTGATATCCATGTATTGATGTGCGAAGAATTTTCCGCTTCTTCCGTATCCGGACTGTATTTCGTCCAAAATAAGTACAGTGTTTGTTTCGTCGCACATACGGCGCAGCTCTTTCATGAACTCAGCGTTAGGTACCCGAATACCGCCTACGCCCTGTATTCCTTCTATTATTACGGCACATACATCACCCTTAGCAAGTTCTGTCTTTACCGCTTCAGTATCGTTAAGAGGGAGATAGGTGACATGACCGTTGTCGTTTATAGGAGCGATTATTTTAGGATTGTTTGTCACTTCCACCGCTAGCGATGTACGCCCGTGGAATGCCTTTGCAAATGAGATTACTTTTGTACGTCCGTTGTAGAATGAAGCCAACTTCAGCGCGTTTTCATTTGCTTCTGCTCCGGAATTAATCAGAAATAGTTGATAATCGTCGTAACCACACATCTTCCCGAGACGGTCGGCTACTTCCTGCTGCAGTTTGTTTATCACTGAGTTGGAGTAAAATCCAAGATTTGCTACTTGCTTGCTCACAGCCTCTACGTAGTGAGGGTGCGCATGTCCTATGGAGATTACAGCATGTCCTCCATAAAGGTCAAGATATTCGTTCCCTTTTTCGTCCCATACATGGCAACCTTTGCCTTTTACTATGTTTACATCGAAAAGGGGATATACATCGAAGAGGGTCATAATTTGATTGATAATTAAGAATTAATAATTAACAATTAAAAATTAAGTGTTATTTGATTAAGAAACGGTCAGCGAAGCTAATTATTGATCCAATTTTAAAAAGTACATTTTCAGTTTTGCCAACATTGGTGTTGTATGTGGAAAAAGACTTTTAGTAATGGGCTCATGCAACCATTTTTAATTAACTTCGTTGACTTTCAGTTCTTAATTTTTAATTATTCATTAACTAAAACGCACTTGGCTTCAGTTTCAATCCCACTGTTTCCTCAAGATTGAACATCAGGTTCATGTTATGCACTGCCTGACCGCTTGCGCCTTTCAGAAGATTGTCTATGCATGATACTATCAGCAGTTTGTCACCATGTTTTTCAAGGTGGATAAGACATTTATTGGTATTTACCACCTGCTTCAAGTCTATATTCTTGTCTATGATATATACGAATGAGTCTTCTGCGTAGTAGTCTTCGTACATTTTCTTTATTTCTTCCAGTTCAACTTTTGTTTTTACTACTAAAGTCGCAAAAATACCGCGCGCGAAATCACCTCTGTATGGTATGAAATCAATTTCAGAATTGAAACTGTTCTGTAACTGGCAGAGTGACTGCTTTATTTCTGGTACGTGCTGGTGCTGGAAAGGTTTGTATATGCTCATGTTGTTGTTTCTCCAACTGAAGTGGCTCGTAGCCCCCGGCTTAACTCCTGCGCCTGTACTGCCTGTTATGGCATTTACCATAATATCATCGTTTAGCATTAGGTTTTTTGCCAGCGGAAGAAGTCCAAGCTGTATGCAAGTGGCGAAACAGCCCGGATTTGCCACATGTTTGCTATGGCAAATTTTACGTCTGTTCAATTCGGGAAGACCATATACAAAATCATGTTCGTCGCTCTTTATACGATAATCCATAGACAGGTCGATGATCTTCAAGTCTTCCGGTACGTTGTGGCTTTCCATGAATTTCTTGGTATCGCCATGAGCGGTACAGAAGAAAAGAACATCTATCTTGTCGAGAGGAAGCTCGTCTGTAAATGTCAGATCGGTTTCGCCATACAGCCCTTCATGCACGTCGGTTATCTGGTTTCCTGCATTACTTGAACTGTTTATAAATACTATATTTACATCAGGATGATTGATAAGCAGGCGAATAAGCTCGCCTGCCGTATATCCTGCACCTCCTATAATTCCTACTTTTATCATACGTCCGCCTCGTCTTTATGGTTAGCATAGTAAGCTCTGAGCGGAGTGGAAAGAACTTTGATGAATCCTTTTGCGTCGTCGGCAGTCCAGCCTTTTTGCATTTCACCGTATTCGCCGAATTTGTTCTTGACCAAATCGTCCTTAGAGTCAACACCAACAGTTGAGAAGCAGTAAGGATGCAATTCTAATATTACGGTACCGTTTACGTTACGCTGACTTTCTGTAAGCATAGCTTCGATGTCACGCATAACCGGTTCCAGATACTGGCTTTCGTGAAGGAACATTCCGTACCAATTGGCAACCTGATCCTTCCAGTACTGCTGCCATTTGCTCAAAGTATATTTTTCCAGGAATTTGTGTGCGCCGATGATAAGCATAGGAGCGGCAGCCTCGAATCCTACACGTCCCTTGATGCCGATGATAGTATCGCCCACGTGCATATCGCGACCGATACCGTATGCTGCGCCTATTTCTTCTATTTTTTGGATAGCCTTAATCTTGTCATCGAATTTCTCACCGTTTACAGCACAGATTTCGCCTTTCTCGAACTCAAGTCTAAGTTCTTCAGAACCTGTCTTTTTAACTTGTTTCAGATATGCGCTTTCCGGTAATCCCTGAGTAGAGTCTAGAATCTCTCCACCGCAGATTGAAGTACCCCAGATACCTACATTATAAGAGTATTTCAGTTTTGTGAAGTCTGCTTCGAAACCATGCTCTTTCAGGTAGTTGATTTCATATTCACGACTCAAAGCCATATCACGTGTAAGAGTGATGATTTCTACACCCGGAGCCATTACAAGGAAAGTCATGTCGAAGCGAACCTGATCGTTACCCGCACCAGTTGAACCGTGTGCTATGGCGTGTGCGCCAATTTCGTTTGCATAACGTGCAATAGCCAATGCCTGGAAGATACGTTCCGAACTTACTGAAATAGGGTATGTACCATTGCGAAGAACGTTACCGAAAACCATATATTTCAAACTCTTTTCGTAATATTCCTGTGTAACGTCAAGAGTTACATATTTAACAGCTCCTAATTTATAGGCATTTTCTTCGTTTTGTTTCAACTGTTCCGGACTGAAACCTCCGGTGTTGGCACAAGCCGCATATACCTCGTATCCTTTTTCCTTTGCCAGATACATCACAGTGAATGATGTATCAAGTCCGCCGCTGAAAGCGACTACTACTTTTTTCTTTTCCATATATGTATGAGTCTTTTGGTCCTTAAAAATTATTTACTTTATCGTCCTGATGCAGTGCAGGATCGTACAACATAGCTGTACAGATACAGAATTTTCTGTTCTTGGCCATTAGAATTTCGTGGTTGATACATCCTTCACATCCTTTCCAAAAAGCCTCGTCGTCTGTAAGCTCGTTGAATGTTACAGGTACATATCCAAGCTCAGTATTCATTTTCATTACTGCTGCGCCTGATGTAAGACTGAAAATTTTAGCTTTAGGCCATCGGAGTCTTGCTAAAGTGAATGAGGCGTGTTTTATTCTTTTTGCAAGTCCAAGTCCTCTGTATTTTGGATGGACTATAAGTCCCGATGTGGCTACATATTGTTTGTTACCCCATGATTCAATGTAAGTAAATCCTGCAAGATCGTCTCCACAGAGAGCAATGATAGCCTTACCTTCTTTCATTTTTGTTGCAACATATTCATGGGTGCGTTCAGCTATACCGGTGCCCCTTACTTTTGCAGCTTCTCTTATGGTGTCAAGTATATAATCCACATATTTTTCGTGTGAAGCGTCTGCCACCATTACATCTATTTGTTTTTCTTTTTCCATTGTTTTATATGTTGTTTCCTTCAGCTTTTATTTTAAAGTTTCTTTTTGTCAGTTTATATTAGGTATGATTTGTCTTAATGTTTCCATTACATTCTGGCGTGAATAGCCTTCCCTTATTACTAACATAATAGTATCATCACCTGCAATAGTGCCTATGATCTCTGTGAAATTATGATCGTCAATATCGTATGCCAAACTGCTGGCATATCCTGGTCTTGTTTTTATCACCGCTATATTTCCGGAGAATTCTATTCCTATGAATCCGTTATGACGCATCATTTCTGTAGCACCGGGCGGATTTGTCATTCGCTTGTACATAGTATTGTTAGGAAGTACATATACGTAGTTTCCGTTCATACTTGCCGCTTTTGCCACTTTCAATTGTTTTAAGTCTCTTGATAGTGTGGCTTGCGTCAGAGTGAAACCTTCTTTTGTGAGTTCACGAAGCAGTTCATCTTGACTTCCGATTTCTTTTACGGAAATAATCATTTTTATGGCGTCAAGCCTTGTGTTCTTACTTTTCATTGTATAATTATTCTATATTGACCGCAAATATACACCTATTTATTTAAATTCATACATTAATACGAAGTTTTTTATATGTTTATTCGTAAGAAATGTGAAATTGATGCATAAATAATCATTTAAACGGTATATGTATAACTTTTTTGTAACTTTGTGCATTATAAGATATAAATAATGTATATGAATTACGGATTACTTGAAGCTGGCAAGGACCCGATGGGAAATGCCATATATGATTATTTCTGTAAAGGTCGGGCTGGAAGACTTAGAGTTTTCTCGCCACAGTTTGATGAGGATGAAATACCTGTAGAAACTCTTTTCCGCGAATATGACGAAATGCCGGAATTGGAGCGAAAGGCATTGGATATGGCTGTGGGGAAGATTCTTGATGTAGGTGCTGGAAGCGGTTGTCATTCTGTTGCGTTGCTTGACATGGGCAAGGATGTTGAGGCTATAGATATATCTCCTCTATCTGTAAAAGTAATGGAAGAAAGTGGAGTAAATGCCCGTTTGGCAAATCTTTTCGACCCTTCATTCATTGGAGGTTATGATACTATATTGATGTTGATGAACGGTTCCGGAATTATTGGTTCTTTGCAAAATATGGAGATGTTCTTTACTCGTATGAAAGAACTGTTGAATCCTGGGGGATGTATTCTGATGGATTCAAGTGATCTTAAATATCTGTTTGAGGATGAGGACGGAAGTATGCTTATTGACCTTGCTGCCGATTATTATGGCGAGATAGAGTTCAGTATGCAGTATAAACAGATAAAAGGTGAGCAGTTCAAGTGGCTGTATATTGATTACGAAACTCTGAATTTTTATGCATCTCAGTATGGTTTTAAGACCGAACTTGTATATAGCGGAGATCATTACGACTATTTGGCAAAACTGACTATTGCGGTATAATTTTAATTGGCCCTTAATTTTAAGCTATACCCGTTTGGGTATAAAAAATAATTTTGAATACTAAATTATACCCTAAAAGGTATAATAAGTCGAATATATTATTATATTTGTACCCGAAAGGGTATAATTATGGAATACACAGTAATAGCAGATTTTGTAAAGGAGATGCGTCGCCAGTTTGGATTGACACAGGTCGATCTGGCTGATAAGTCTGGAGTAGGGTTGCGCTTTGTTCGTGATTTGGAGCAGGGCAAACAGACCTTGCGTATGGATAAGGTAAATCAGGTTCTCAGTCTTTTCGGTCGTCAGGTAGGTCCGGTTGAGTTGAGTTCAAAATCAAGGGAGGATAAGTAATGAAACGTGCAAAAGTATTTATGCATGACCGATTGGCAGGCAGACTGGTGGAAGACGAAAACGGATTCACCTTTACATACGACACAGATTATCTGAAGCTGCCGGATGCAGCCGCAGTCAGTCTGACACTTCCTCTTGGAGAGAAACCGTTTCACGATATGGTGCTGTTCCCGTTCTTTGATGGTCTGATACCGGAAGGATGGTTGCTGGATATTGCCGAGCGAAGTTGGAAAATAAACCAGCGTGACCGTATGTCGCTTCTTTTGGCTTGCTGTAAGGATTGTATAGGAGCTGTTAGTGTAATACCCGACGATGAAATGGAGGAGGATAAGTTATGAGCAGATGCCTGTATTGCTATAAGGAATTAGGAGAAGGCATGAAGGATTTCCATCCCGCATGTGCCAAGAAATTTTTTGGAACTCGTACTGCACCTGAATTACCATACGTACGTGCCCAATTGGGAGACCTGGCTCGTCAGGTTGTGCGTAGCCAGACTACACTGACTGGTGTACAGGCCAAGTTATCGCTCGATATTAACCGAGGAGGACGCAATGAACCGGACCGTTTTACAATAGTTGGTCTTTGGGGACGTTTCATCCTTAAACCTCAGACTCATTCATACCGTGCCTTGCCGGAACTGGAAGATGTTACCATGCATCTTGCCGAGGCTGTGAAGATAAATGTGGTACCCCATAGTCTGATACGTTTCAGTGATGGTGAACTGTGTTATATTACTCGTCGTATAGACCGTCAGCCTGACGGCCGTAAGATAGCCATGGAAGATATGTGTCAATTGTCCGAGAGACTTACCGAATATAAGTATAAGGGCTCATACGAACAGATAGCCAAACTTATCCGCCGTTACTCATCTGCGCCGCAGCTTGATGTTATAAACTTCTGGGAAGTCGTGGTGTTCTGTTGGATAACGGGCAATGCCGACATGCATCTCAAGAACTTTTCTCTTTATAATCAGATGGGCGGTTACACCCTTACACCGGCATACGATATGCTTTCCACAAATCTTGTTATGCCTGAAGATACTGAGGAGCTTGCTCTCACCCTCAACGGAAAGAAAAGCCGTTTGCGTAAGACAGACTTTTACAAGGCGATAACGGCATCGGGAGTTGACGAGAAAGTTATCGAGAATCTTTCCCGCCGTTTCAGCCGTGCATTGCCCAAGTGGTTCGAGCTGATAGACAATTCCTTTTTGCCCGATGATATGAAAAAGCAGTACAAACAGCTTATCTTGCGCCGTGTGGTGATGCTGCGTTGAGTACTATAATATATTGAAATGTCTCAAAGCATTGATGATGCCGTCATTATCTACAGATGCCGTGATATAGTCGGCTGCAGCCTTGACTTTGTCCGAAGCATTGTCCATGGCAATACCTATTCCGGCATGTTCAAGCATGTTGATATCGTTTCCGCCATCGCCGAAAGCCATTGTTTCTTCAAGTTTTATTCCGTAATACTTTATAACTTCGTCTATACCTCGGCTTTTGCTTGTTCCTTTATTTATGATGTCGGCAAATAGTGGGTGCCATCTCATTGTTTCGCAGTGAGTAAGTATCTTGCCGAAAATTTCTTCATCTGCTTCGGTAGGGAAGTAGCCCATAATCTGGAGAATATCTTTTCCTAGTGCTTCTTCTCCCGGTTTTACAGGAGGTATCGAAATCTCTATCAGTTTTGCTATGTCTTCCACTGCTTTATCTACTTTTGTGATAAACCATTGGTTGTCGTGCACAAAAACGAACGGATAGTCGTGGCTCTTTGTATATTCCACAACTCTTTCTATATCTTCGGCAGGTATCATTCCCTTGTATATATCTTTATGGTCGGCTGTAAAACAGTGGGCACCGTTCAGGGTAATATATCCGTCGAATTCAAGATCTTCAAGATTGTTTATAAGCAATTTCGGACGTCCTGTGGCGATAAATACCTTTATACCTTTTTCTCTTAACTCTTTAAGTGCCTGTTTTGTTGATTCCGGTACTCTGTGTGTCTTGAATGAAACCAATGTTCCGTCGATGTCGAAAAATATAGCTTTAATCATATAAAATCTAATGTTATAATGTCATGCAAAAGTACGAAAAATATTGTTACAGCCGTTTGATTTGTATCAATAAGTAATGTGAAATAAAATATTTATATATTTTTGTAATAAGAAATTACTAAAATCCTATATTTGCGTAATTAATGAAAATGAAACCTGGTATTTTATGGAATGTAAATATAAAAGAATAGCGGTAAAGATTGGCAGCAATGTGCTTACGCGAAAGGACGGTACTCTCGATGTTACACGAATGTCAGCATTAGTTGATCAGGTGGCCGAACTTCACAGGGCAGGAGTTGAAATAGTGCTTGTATCATCAGGAGCAGTGGCTTCCGGACGCAGTGAGGTTAAACCTTTGCGCAAACTCGATAGTGTTGACAGCCGCCAGTTGTTTTCGGCTGTAGGACAGGCCAAGTTGATAAACAGATATTACGAACTGTTTCGTGAACATGGAATTACGGTAGGTCAGGTGCTTACCACAAAGGAAAGTTTCTCCACAAGACGACATTATCTCAATCAGCGCAACTGTATGCAGGTGATGCTGGACAATGATGTTATTCCCATAGTGAATGAGAATGACACTATCTCTGTTACGGAACTTATGTTTACCGATAATGATGAGCTTTCAGGACTGATTGCGGCCATGATGGATGTTCAGGCATTGGTTATTCTAAGCAATATAGACGGTATATACAATGGTGCTCCTTCACTGCCGGGAGTGACTGTTATCAGAGAAGTGGAACATGGTAAGGACCTGTCGGACTATATTAGTACCGAGAAATCAGGATTCGGTAGGGGAGGAATGCTCACCAAAAGCAGTATTGCTCGCAAGGTGGCAGATGAGGGAATTACAGTATTTATAGCCAATGGAAAAAAAGATAACATACTTGTCGATCTGATTTCCAATCCTGAAGAAACCGTATGCACGAAGTTTGTTTCTTCAGAGAACGGCGTTTCAAGTATTAAGAAATGGATAGCTCACAGCGACGGATTTTCAAAAGGTAAGATTGTGGTAAATCATAAAGCTGCGGAGAAACTGCGTGGCGACAGGGCAGTAAGTCTTCTTCCTGTAGGAGTGACAGATATAATAGGTGATTTTGAAAAGGATGATATTGTTACAATCGTAAATTCTGATGACGAAAAGATAGGTGTAGGTCGTGTAAATATGTCATCGGCTGAAGCAAAAAATATAATAGGTATTCACGGCAAACCTTATCTTGTACATTATGATTATTTATATTTGGAATAACTTTCATAATGTCGTTATTTTTATTATTTTTGTGGCAAATAATTTAAAAGACTATGGATGAACAGATAAAACAAATAGCAATGCGCCTGCAGGGATTGCGCGATGCTCTTGACCTGACAGTTGAGCAGGTAGCTGAAAAGATTGGAGTAACTCCAGAACAGTATGTCGCTATGGAAAGTGGTGATACGGATCTTTCTGTCAGTACACTTCAGAAGATTTCGGCCGAGTTTGGAGTTTCTTTGGATGAACTTATGTTTGGCGAGGAACCTCACATGCGCTCATATTTCCTTACACGCCGTGGAACAGGTATTTCAGTGGAAAGAACAAAGGCTTACAAGTATGAATCATTGGCTTCAGGTTTCAAAAACAGAATTGCAGATCCGTTTATTGTAACGGTAGAACCTAAGCCTGAAACAACACCTATATATTATAACACTCATGCCGGACAGGAATTCAATATGGTGATCGAAGGACGTCTGTTGCTTGATATCAACGGCAAGGAGCTTATCCTCAATCCAGGCGATAGCCTGTATTTTGATTCATCTCTTCCTCATGGGATGAAGGCACTTGATGGAAACAACGTTAGATTCTTAGCTATAGTAATGCAATAATCAGATACAACAATATGTTAGAGAGATTTGTAAAACAGACACATTTTACCTCACAGGAGGATTTTATAAAGAACTTCAAGATAGAAGTTCCTGAAAATTTCAATTTCGGCTACGATGTAGTAGATGCATGGGCTGCCGAAGAGCCGGATAAAGAAGCGATATTATGGACAAATGATAAAGGTGCGTGCATTCATTTTTCGTATGCCGACCTTAAGAAATATACAGACCAGACTGCGTCTTACTTTCAGAGTCTCGGTATCGGTCATGGCGACAAGGTTATGCTTATTCTGAAGCGTCGTTATGAGTTCTGGTATTCCATTATTGCTCTTCATAAACTTGGTGCTGTTGTAATTCCTGCAACACACCTTCTTACAAAGAAAGACATTGTTTACCGCTGCAATGCTGCATCTATCAAGATGATAGTCATGGCGGGCGAAGAAGTGATTACAAAGCACGTGATAGATGCAATGCCTGATTCACCGACGGTAGAGAAGCTCGTGAGCATAGGTCCTGATATACCTGAAGGCTTCCTTGATTTTCATAAGGGAATAGATAGTGCGGCTCCTTTTGTCCGTCCTGAACATGTAAATACCAACGACGATATATCATTGATGTACTTCACATCCGGTACTACCGGCGAACCGAAGATGGTGGCACATGACTTCACTTATCCTTTGGGACATATCGTAACAGGAAGTTTCTGGCATAATCTTCATAAGGACAGTCTTCATCTCACTATTGCCGATACGGGATGGGGTAAGGCTGTTTGGGGAAAACTGTACGGACAGATGATAGCAGGCGCGACAGTCTTCGTATATGACCATGAGAAGTTTACTCCTGCAGATATTCTTCAGAAGATACACGACTATCATATCACATCTCTTTGTGCACCTCCTACAATATACCGTTTTCTTATCCGTGAAGATCTGTCTAAGTACGACCTTTCATCATTGGAATACTGTACTACAGCCGGTGAGGCTTTGAATTACTCTGTATATGAAACATTCCTCAAAATTACAGGAATACGTCTGATGGAAGGTTTCGGACAGACAGAAACAACATTGACACTTGCCACATTCCCATGGATGGAACCAAAACCGGGAAGTATGGGTGTGCCAAATCCTCAGTATGAGATAGACCTTATCAAGCCGGATGGTCGCAGTGCCGAAGATGGTGAGCAGGGACAGATTGTGGTACGTACAAACCATGGTAAGCCATTAGGATTGTTCAAGGAGTATTATCGTGCTCCTGAGCTTACACACGAGGCTTGGCATGACGGGGTTTATTACACTGGCGATGTGGCATGGCGTGATGAAGACGGATATTACTGGTTTGTTGGCCGTGCGGACGATGTAATCAAGAGTTCCGGTTACCGTATAGGCCCGTTCGAAGTGGAAAGCGCGTTGATGACACACCCTGCGGTAGTGGAATGTGCCATAACAGGTGTTCCTGACGAAATTCGTGGACAGGTGGTTAAGGCTACAATTATCCTTGCCAAGGATTATAAGGATAAGGCAGGCGATGCGTTGATAAAGGAACTTCAGGATCATGTGAAGCGTGTTACTGCTCCATACAAATATCCGCGTGTGATAGAGTTCGTGGATGAACTTCCAAAGACTATCAGCGGAAAGATTCGTCGTGTGGAAATCCGTCAGAAAGATAATCAGTAAGTAATAATGTTATATTATAATAAAGGCAGCCGGTATGGATAAATCCAAATCGGCTGCCTTTATTATAATATTATTTGTAGGCTTCGCGCACAGATAAAAAGAAAAACACACCTGCCGCAATCATAGCTAGACCAAGTATTGCATAGAATATCCTTGACTTGTTTCTTCCAAGCATTTTTATTATAAATTGTGAATTCTGTGCTGTAAAGAACCATTCCCAATTAAATATTGATGCCATGACAGACAATATACCCAACAGTACAAATACCGACTGAATTATGTAGTGCGCAATCATGGTTATTCAGCTTCGAAACGTACTGTACGTGTTCCGTCTTCCGCTTCTTCTATATATACGTTTACGGTGTTACCAGGCAGCACATCTTCTATAAGTTCCGGCCATTCTATGAAACAGAGAGCACCGCTATAGAAATAATCCTCATATCCCATGTCGTAAACTTCTTCTAATTTTTTGATTCTGTAGAAATCAAAATGATAAATCAGTTCTCCCGCAGTTTCAGAACGATATTCGTTTACGATTGCAAAAGTTGGTGAGTTTATTACGTCTGTCACTCCAAGTTCTTCACACACAGCCTTGATGAATGTCGTTTTTCCGGCACCCATCTTGCCGTAGAAAGCGAATACCGTGTTGTCACCCATTTCTGCAATAAATTGTTTCGCTGCTTCATGGATTTGTTCCAATGAGTTAATCTTTATTTCCATAATTATGTGAGTTTATTTAATTCTTATGTATTCTTTAATTTCTTAACTTTATTAATACCATTAACTTTTCCTTCTTATTAGTTTCGCTATAGCATATATCACTATCGAAGTAAATATTATTGAAGCTCCGGAAGGAACCTGAAGCTGATATGACAGCACTAGTCCGCCTAAACAACTTACGTATCCAATGAATATCGATAACCATATAATTTTCTTGAAACTGTAAGTGAAAAGATTGGCTGTCATTTGCGGCAGTGTGAGGAGTGATATTGCAAGTACTATACCAATCATTCTTAGGCAAGCCACAATGGTAAGTGCTATGAACATCATAAGTGTATATTCAAACAGTGTAACCGGCAGATGTTGTGATAGTGCGAACTCTCTGTCGAATGCTATTGACACTATAGGCTTGAGGAATATGGCAAAGAATACAGCCAATGCGAGACTTATTATTCCAAGCAGCATGATATCACCTGAAGTAATGGTCAGAATGTTTCCGAATAAGAAAGATGACAGCTCAGGGGTAAATCCGGGAGCCAGAAAACTGAATATTATTCCCACAGCCATACCGAATGTCCAGAAAACGGCTATGGCAGAGTCCTCTCTCATGTCGCTTCTCTTGCTTAGCCATTCTACTCCGAATGCCGACAATACTGAGAATATTGCAGCTGTGAGCAATGGCGATATGCCTGTGTATAGTCCTATTCCTATTCCCCCGAATGAGGCATGTGTTATTCCGCCACTGATGAAAACCAGTCGTCTCGTTACTATGTAGGTACCTATTATTCCGCAGGCTATACTTGCAAAAAGACTACCTAACAGGGCATTCTGGAAAAAAGAATATTGGAACAGTTCTATGAAATCGGTCATAATCAGTTTTTTAGTTCTTGGATTTTAGTAGCATCCGCATGGCTCTAAAAACCTAAAACTCTTAATTATTAGTTTTTAATTATTAATTAAATCAATGTATTCTCCGTTCACCTACTATAAGGAACAATTCGTCCTTTAGTTCGTCCGGCAGTTCTATGCCGCGCAGTTGCAGGCTTCTGCACCATCCTGCCACTTCCACTTCCTGTGTTGAGTATAGTATGTCTCTGAATTCTTCAACTTCTTCTTCGGTGTAACTGTCCGATGTGCGTCCTTTGAAACGGTCCAGTTCCTCATCGTCGTAATATTCTATAGATTTGCTGACAGCAGCCAGGAGGCTGTCTTTTTCGCACGTTTCATGCTGTCCGCAGCATTCGCTGTCCACCTCCACCACTTTCGGCTCTTCCGTAATTTCTCCTCTCTCAATTTTCTTCTGTATATTCCTGTTATAGAAATATCCGGCGATAAGCCCGAACAGTGCAACTCCAATCAGTGCTAAAATAAGTATCCACATGTCTTTATTCCTCCATAATGTTGAAACCGGCTTTTGTCAAATCATTCCAAAATCCCGGATATGATTTAGAAACCACTTGCGGATTGTTTATTCTGATATTTTTTAGTTTCAATGCAGCCGGAGCAAATGCCATTGCCATTCTGTGGTCTTCGTAAGTATCAATAGCCGGTGTGGTTTCACTTTCGCATCTTTCGCCATTCCATTCCAATATTGAGCCTTCACTTTCCGAAATTACATATCCTAATTTTTTCATTTCATTCATCAAGGCCGCCATGCGGTCAGTTTCCTTTATCTTCAGACTTTGCAGGCCACTGAAGCGGAACGGTATTTCCAACATGCAACAGGTCACAACGAAAGTCTGTGCCAGGTCAGGTTGGTTTACAAAATCGTATTCCAGCCTTTCTGTTATATTCCTGCTTTTACTTAGGGTGATATGCTTGTCGGCATACTCGGTCTTTACTCCTAATTGTTCAAACAGCTCTGCCACTTTAGAGTCACCTTGAAAACTCTTTTCGAATAGTCCCGGCAATTCGATACATGCGTCTTCCGACAAGGCAGCTATTTCGTACCAATACGAAGCTGCGCTCCAGTCACTCTCCACATAATAAGGTACCGGCTTGTAATTCTGTGGGTGAATAACGATTACATTATCTTTTTCCCATTCAGCTTTACCGCCAAATTCCTTCATTATTTCTATGGTCAGATTTATATACGGGCGTGATATTATATTTCCTGTAAGTTTCAGCTTTAGACCGTTTTTTAATATCGGACCTATCATCATAAGCGCGGAAATATATTGCGAGCTTACATCTCCGGGAAGTGTTATTTCTTTTCCTTCAAGTCGAGTCCCTTTGATTTTCAATGGAGGGAAACCTTCATTTTCAGTATATTCAATATCGGCTCCTATACTTCTTAAAGCGTCAACAAGAATCTTTATCGGACGTTGTCTCATTCTCTCTGTGCCTGTAATGGTATGTTCGCCTTCTGTAACAGAAAGGAATGCGGTAAGAAATCTCATGGCTGTGCCTGCTGCCATTATATCTATCGTATCAGGCATATTTTCCAGTGCTCTCACCATCACACGCGTATCATCGCAATCGGACAGATTGTCTATGCTTTTACATCCCTTCGACAGTGCCCATATAATAAGTGCCCTGTTGCAAATGCTTTTTGATGATGGCAACTGTATGCTTGTGGCTATTTTATCTGGTGCTGAAATCCTTATCTTGCTCATTTTTATAATGAATTACAATGCAAAGATACGTATAATTTTTTAAGAACATATATAGGGTAACCACCTTTATAAAAGTGTGATATTCTCCCTCTTGTTTATATATACGAGTGCGGCTCCTAATGCGGTCCGGTATTCGGAGAATTCGGGAATATGGAATTTCAGACCATATAGTTTTTCCATACCGTCGAAGATGGGGCGGCATTGCGGAAGTTGGGATAAGTTCCCTATCAGTACAAAATCTTTTATACCGCAACATTTGCTTGTCAGGTTGGCGGCACTTCCTATGCCTTGAAGTACCAGATATACAATACCTGCCGCAATGTCTTCTTCTGCCGTATTGCTTTCCGCCTTGCCGAAGTTTGAGGCTGTAGCTTCCATTGGTAAATCCGGCAATGGTCTGTTGCATATATCTTTAATCTGCAGGTTGACATTCGAAATGTCTCCCAACTTTGCCATTTCCACTACTTGATTTATGTCGTGCGATTTAAGCATAAGTCTTGACAGTCCTTGCAGTGTTCCTCCTCCAATGCCTGTCCCTCCAAGATGTTGCATTGAATCACCTTCCACTTTCATAAACGATGTTCCTGTGCCCATGCTTACTGCTATCAGTTTTTCCAGGCCGCTTTTATATTGTGCCCCTAACGCGTTCGACAGAAATTCATCGGCTTTAGCCGTAGGTCGTCCGTATAGAGGAGTGTTAATGAATGCGCTTCCCACTCCTGTGAGCATTATTTGCTCTATGTCGTCCAGTTCGATGTGGTTGTCGAAAAGGTATTTGCCGAATGCTCCGAACAGTGAAGTTATAGGATCGGTTGCAGTTATGAATAGGGGAGATTTTATTTCTCCGTTTTCAATACCTATTATTTTTGTAGTACTTCCGCCTACGTCTATTCCCAATATTATGGCCATAATGCTTTTCAATGTCAAATTGATGCAAAAATAGGAATAAATACTGAAAATGTCAGTATTTACTCCTATATATTATACATGGGAACTTTGTTTTCTCCTTTTCCTTAACCATAGGTAATAACCGCTAAGCGGTAATGTCGCGCCTGTTAAAGCTGCAAGAAAATATAGTATTTTTGTTATCGGTCCTCCCCATGTTCCTACGTGCAGCGAATATATCAGTCCTCTGAGGTTTTGTCTCACGCTGTTATCCTCGAATTTTCTGATTTCGGTTATTTCGCCGGTTTTTGGGTTGAATTTTATGTTGTCTGCCTTCTGTCTGTATCCGTTTTTGTTAAGTGATACGGTTGCCTCGTTTTTACCTAACTTGATATAATTGTATTCAGAGTAGAGGCTTTGTATTTCCTTTAGGGCAGCATCGTATGCTATACTGTTTTCCTGTTGGCGTTCTGTTCTGCCGTTCTCTTTTTTCTCATTATGTCTGTGACCGTGTCCTGCTTGTTGGCTTTGGGGTTGAGGTTCTGCTCCAAGGAGTGAGTAAGCGGCTTCCCTATACCAGCCGAATGACCATGTAGGTCCGGTCAGTGCCATAATCAGTAGGAATATTGTGGCATAGAAACCTAGTGCTACGTGCGAATCGTACATCAGTCGCCTTGTACCTTTGCCGCAAGCCACTGTAAGCCTGTTCTTCAGAGCCTTGCGTGTACGTGGAATCCATATCACCAGTCCGCTTATGAGGATTATTGTCATGGCTATTGTAGAGATACCCACTATAAGTTTACCGGTTGACATGCTGCCTTTACTTTTAGGAACATCAAGGAACCATCTGTGCAGTTTCCTCATAGTCTGGAAGAAAGGATATGATTTCGACCATCCTATGCTTTCTCCTGTGTAAGGATTGACGAACAGGACTTTCTTTCCTCCGTTGCTGAAGCTTATCTGATATGTAGCATCTGCAGCTTTAGGGATGCTTACGGATGAAATCTTCATTTCGCCGTGTCTGTCCTGTACGATATTTATGACTTCGGAAGGAGCAAGTCTTTCTTTTCCCTGAGGCACTTCCACCTGATAAAGATTCTTGTTTAGGGCACGTGTGATATCCTGTTCGAATACCAGTGTGGCACCGGTGAAACATATCACAGTGATTATCAGCCCCAAAGGGATGGAAAGCCAGAGATGTATCTTATGTAATGCTTTTTTCATTGCATATTGTATTGAAAAATTTGTTTATTCTTGTTTCAAGAAACTTACCCCTTTAATACTCTCTGCATTAACTTCTGTACCTCTTAATGCTTTTCCATCTGCTGAGATAGTGTAAAGAGCTGGTAAACTACCATCTGTTAAATCTAATTCAAATGTGATAGTGTGATTCTCGGTGTCAACAGCATAAGCAAGAGCTATATCATTGATTTTGGCAGGCTCAGGCAATCCTGTTACTTCAGTGTATGTTTTCGTTTTTACGTCAAATATACCAAATTTTTTGTGTGATCCTTCTGCTACTCCAGCTTTTCCTGATTCTGTGTACAATTGGAGACAGAACTTATTATCACCCATATAGAAGCATTTCCACATATAGTGCCCTGTTGTTTCAGTCAGATTTACGTAATAATCATCATCTATACCTATTGGTTTTCCGTTCTGAATATTATTTCCACTTATACGAAGTATAGCAGAAGGGACACCTGGTTCTGTTTCTCCGTAATTTTTGATTGTACTTTGACAGAACAGATAGATTTCATCTCCTACAACTTCAATACCAGTTTCAGTTCTTGATCTTTGGTTACCTTTAATCTGCCCTGCTTCCTTACCAGGATTATCTTCACTTTTACGTATTATAGTGTTCTGATATTTCAGATACTCCTTCTCACTATCGTTCGGATCAAACTTATATACACCAATATAAAGATTGTTGGCCAGTTTTGTACTATAACTTGCCTTACCTCCAGATGAAGGAGCGTCTGGTTCGATGCGTTTTGTGGCATATGATAGCAAAACATAATCACCATATCCGGCTATATCACCTACTCCCCATGTTTCTCCATTCATAAGACTTGCAGGTTCTTCGCTCAAGTCATCACAATCAATAATACCATCAACCACTGCTGCATCAAATGTTTCTACATTGATATATTTAACACGTTCGTAATGGCCGTCACCAGTTTGGTCGGACATTCCTATAAGATAATTCTGAAATATACCTCGTGCTTTCACATCACCATCCAGAGCAACTCCGTTTCCATGCTGAACTAATTTGCCATCCTTTAGTTTCCATGCCATAGTTATATAATCTGATGAAGATCCACCTTGTGAAGGATAGTTCATGCCAACTAGAATTTCATTGTTGTAATTTACAAAATCAGGATTGTTTCCGCTGAAAAATATGCGTCCATCAGAATTTGCAGGATCAAGTGATCCGGTTGTAGCATCTGAAGTGAGTTGCAGATATGCTCCGTTATTTTCGCCAGATCCGCTCATTACTACATATTGTGCATTAACTGCAGTTCCATTTTCACCACCGTTACCACCTTCATCATTAGGTAATTCTTCACTGCAAGAAATAAATGAGCATGTCAATACCGATAAGCTCAGAATGTTCAAATAATTACTTTTCATTTTTTTGTGTTTTATAGATTATTTACTGAAATTATATCCTACTTTAATAGCAAAAGCACGACCTGGTTTTTGCATCTTGAAATTGTCGTAAAGACGTGCATCTGTCAAGTTTGTGCATTCGGCTGCAACTGTAAATTCATTTTTCTTTCCAAAATTGTAATTAATAAACAAATCATGCGAGAATTGAGTTGGCACTTCTAATTCTGCATTATTATATGTATTCCATTCATAGCTGAAAGAATGAATATAATTCATCATATAATGTATATTAAGCACACTGCCTTTCATTAAGATGTCTCTCAAAGTAAAGCCTGCTTCACCATTGCCATACATATAAGGGATAGCAGGTATACGTTCTTTGTAGTTACGGCTTTCGCGTTGAGTTCCAGCTACATATCTCGTCATGCTACGCATATCTATATAACTAAAATTACCTCCAATAAAGAATCTTTCATTAAAGGTATAGCGTAATCCAAAGTCACCTCCAAGATTGCGCACTCCTCCATCATTCTTCGAAGTAGCCCTACCATTATCACTATTTGTAGTACGTCGAATATAATCCTTTATTTCACGATATTGGAAGGCTGCATCTATAGTTAACTTATGCAGAGCCAAATCAATTGGACTAGCTGTAATACTAAAATTAATATTATTGCTTGACTCTGGTTTAAGGTTGGAATTACCTCGTTCTATGTCATCACCAGAACCAAAAAGTTCGCGGCTTGTAGGAAGGCGAAGAGCATATTCGTATGATAGACGAAGTTGTACATGCTGTCCCCAAAAGTAAGTGGAAGCAAGCCCACCACCCCAATATGCAGTCGTATTACTGAAGTTCTGATAGTTACTACCTCCCTCTGGATCAAGATAAGCCTCAAGATGATTTATATAGTTCTTTACAAAGGCAGACGTATTCCAGAAACCTTTATGATCGTATTTATAACTCAATCCTGTAACAGCTTTCATACTCATCTGAGGATGGTTATATTCGGCTTTTGTCATAGTTTCATCCTTACCTGAACGTGAGAAGGATGTAAATGTTGAACTAAGCGAAACTGAATGTCCCTCAGCAGGAAATAATGCCATGCGGAAGTTGGCAGCTCCATTATTGTCACGATACCGATACTTTGTATATGATAACTCGCCAGGTGCACTTTTGGGTTTGCTCTTCTCGCCCAACCAGTTATAATTACAGCTTGCCGTATCTGCAGCGTATGATTTTCCGAAATTATAATTACCATTAAACCCTAAATGTAAACCCTGAAGCACCTTGAACTTCTTATCGTAGGTAATCTGAGGCATCAATGTGTTGGCTGTTGTATAACGTGCTCCGTACACCCAATTCATATTCGAGGCATTCTGTGTCTGCTTATATTCGTAGCCACCTGTGAAACCAAACAAGAGACGGTCTGCGTATGGTTTGTCTACTATTCCTATTTTAAGAATAGCAGCTTCATTGTGGTATTTTGCATGAAAGCGTCGTACCTCAAGATCCTCATATACTACTGTGTTTCCAGTTTCACCGAACTTGGTATAATGATCTATATTAACCTTATAATCATTGTCTGAATAGTTCTGATAAGCATTTAATGAAATATAAAATCCTTTCTTAGAAGTCCATTCTGCATAAGCATTGGTTTTGTGAGTATTGAAAGAACCGAAAGAATAAGATGCATTGACACGTGTACGGCGGGTGTCATCCGTCACGATGTTTATCGCCCCACCTAAAGCATCACCACCTAATTCAACTGGAACTACACCCTTATATACTTCCACTCGCTTTGCCAGTCCTGCAGGAATATTGTTAAGTCCGAAAGCAGAGCTCATGCCATCCATTGGAACACCATCAATGAAAATCTTTACATGTCGTCCTGAAAAACCATTTAAAGAAACATTCGCTTCTGAACCTACACCTCCATTTTGGCGGATTTTCACTCCACTGATTTTATCGATAGCATTGGCCAAGTCAAATGTAGTATTTTTAAGTTTTGATGTTTCCAGTAGTGATACGTTGTATGCTAGTCGTTGTAC
>CALUIE010000022.1 GCA_944320605.1 uncultured Phocaeicola sp.
GCAATCGCCGGAATAAGTGTTGAACGCATATCCTGCAAGAACACATAAACCACGATAAACACAAGTACGAATGCCTCAATCAAAGTCTTGATTACCTCATGTATTGAAGCGTAAAGGAAGTCGTTGGCATTCTGGGCAATATTTATTTTCAATCCTGTAGGGAGTGATTCCTGTGCCTTGGCAAGAACCTCTTCCAAGTCAGAAATAGTCTGTGTAGCGTTTGTTCCGGCCATCTGGTAAACGATAACAGATACAGCCTTATGTCCGTTAACCCTATTATTAAATGTATAAGCCAGACGACCAAGCTCTATCTCTGCGATATCACCCAAACGTAAGATTTCACCGTCAGGTAATGCCTTTACAACAATGTTCTCGAATTCCTCTGCTTTCTGCAGACGTCCTTTATACTTTATAGTATATTGGAATGTTTGGTTTCCGCGTTCACCGAACTGTCCCGGTGCAGCTTCGATGTTCTGCTCTGCAAGAACCGCAGAGATATCAGAAGGAACAAGTTTATATTGTGCCATGATATCAGGCTTCAACCAAATACGCATAGAGTAGTCCATACCCAATACATTGGCATCACCCACACCGTTTACACGCTTGATTTCAGGCACGATGTTAATGTTGGCATAGTTCTCTATAAACTCTACATTATATTCGTCAGTCTCATCGTAAAGAGAGAAAACCATCAACATTGAGTTCTGGCGCTTCTGTGTAGTAACACCAATCTGTGTAACTTCAGCAGGCAGCAAACCTTGAGCCATTGACACACGGTTCTGTACGTTGACAGCCGCCATATCAGGGTCAGTTCCCTGTTTGAAGTAAACACTGATATCAGCAGAACCTGTATTAGTGGCATTTGATTGAATATACATCATGTTTTCAACACCGTTTATCTGTTCCTCCAAAGGAGCGATGACAGAATTCAACACGGCAGAAGCACTGGCACCTGTATAAGTAGCCCTTACGGACACTGTAGGTGGTGCGATATCCGGATATTGAGTAATAGGCAAAGTTGCCAAACCTATAATACCCAAGATTACCATCAAGATTGAAATCACCGTTGACAGTACCGGACGATTAATAAATTTATCTAGTTTCATCCTTTTATTCTTTTTAAAATCTCATTAAATAAGATTGATATATCTGTTCACAAGATATGTAATTAATTGAAAGCTGTTTGTATATTACCATCACGCTGGTCCTGCAAATGTTTCTGATACTTTGCTTCCTTTTCAGCAGTTGTTATAGGTACAATTTTCTGTCCGTCTGTTAATATCTGTACTCCTTCAACCACAATCTGGTCACCCGCATTTAAACCGCTTGTTACAATATAATTCTTTCCATCACTAAGATTTGATACCTGAATTTCTGTATGCTTCAATGTACTGTCAGATTGCAATACATACACAAACTTTTTATCCTGAATTTCCTGTGTTGCATATTGAGGAATCAAAATAACATTTTGCATATCATAAGGGAATATAATATTTGCAGTTCCTCCACTCCTTAAAATGTTTTTCGTATTTGGAAATATTGCACGCATACTCACAGAACCTGTACTTTGATCAATAACTCCACTCACCGCATCAATTTTTCCTGATGTTTCGTAAATAGAGCCATCAGCCAACTGCAATTTTACTTCAGGCATAGCTGCGAGTTGATCCTTAAGTGATTTTTCAGATCTTGTCATTTCAAGCAATTGTTTTTCTGTCATCGAAAAATATACATACATATCTCCAATCTGTGAGACTGTAGTAAGAGGTTGTTGAACAGAAGGACTTACCAAACTACCAACCCTATAAGGGAAAGTACCAATAACACCATCTGACGGACTGGTAACTGTACAGAAATCCAAATTCTGTTTTGCTGCAGTATATGCTGCTTCCGCTTGAGAATAGTTAGCTTTTGCAGAAAGCAAATTATTCATAGCTGTCTGATACTCAAAATCACTGATTATCTTCTGATCATAAAGCATTTTTTTATTTTCAAGTGTCGAAGATACAGTTTCAAGACTAGCTTTAGCGGCTTCTACACCAGCCTTTGCCTGGTCGTATGCGGCTTTGTACTGTGTAGGATCTATTTGGAATAATGCTTGCCCACGTTTTACTGTAGCACCTTCATCCACACAAAGTTTTACAATAAAACCTGATACTTGTGGACGTATTTCAATATCCTGAAGTCCTTTAATAGTAGCAGGATATGTTTTTGTCTGATGACTTGAGGTTGTTTCTGCAGTCATTACAGCAAACTCATTGTCACCCATTTTCATACCTCCCTGACCTCCGCCACAAGAAGTAAGAAACGAAACACCCAACATAGCCATGACAATACGGCCATGACTAAAATCCAATTTACTTTTCACGCTCATTTTCATATAAAATTATTTGTATACTATTTCTAACCCAAATTGTTCAAACTGTTATAATCTTAAAAACACACGTGCAAAGATATAAAATTCAAACTATCTAAAATTAACAATTAACTAAGAATAACCAATAAATCCAATGATATTAAAATTGTACTACTGAATATGATTATTAGACAAAAAAAGTATAGTAATCAAACAATCTATTTCAGAAAAAGAAAAAACAATTTAGAGTTTTTAATGACAAATGAATCTGTTATTAGATTTTTATTCATACATTTGTGCATCATAATAAACAAATAACAACAAAATGTAATAACTTATGGTAAAGATAACAAAAGAAGCTGCCCTACTTTATCACTCACAGGGCAAACCGGGGAAAATAGAGGTTATCCCCACAAAACCATATCAAACACAGCGCGATTTATCATTAGCATACTCACCGGGAGTAGCTGAGCCATGTCTCGAAATCCAGAAAAATCAAGAAACAGCATACGACTACACAGCAAAAGGTAATCTTGTTGCCGTTATTTCAAACGGAACAGCAGTTTTAGGCCTTGGCGACATAGGAGCTATGAGCGGTAAGCCTGTAATGGAGGGTAAAGGTCTTCTGTTCAAAATATACGCAGGAATAGATGTGTTCGATATTGAAGTAAACGAAAAAGACCCTGAAAAGTTCATCGAAGCTGTTAAAGCAATAGCACCTACTTTCGGTGGTATCAACCTTGAAGATATTAAAGCTCCTGAATGTTTTGAAATAGAAAACAGACTTAAAGCAGAACTTGACATTCCGGTTATGCACGATGACCAGCACGGAACAGCCATCATCTCAAGTGCAGGACTTCTGAATGCCCTTGAAGTTGCCGGAAAGAAAATAGAAGATGTCAAGATTGTAGTTAACGGTGCAGGCGCATCAGCAACATCATGTACAAAACTATATATCGCACTTGGAGCACGCAAGGAAAACATCCTTATGCTCGACAGTAAAGGAGTTATTACAAGCGACCGTCCTAACCTTACTGAAAGTAAAAAATTCTTTGCTACAGACCGTCGCGACGTACATACATTGGAAGAAGCTATAAAAGGAGCAGATGTATTCCTCGGTCTTTCAAAAGGAAACGTCCTCACCCAAGACATGGTAAGAAACATGGCCCCAAGTCCTATAGTATTCGCACTTGCCAACCCTACTCCTGAAATTTCATACGAGGATGCCATGAGTGCTCGTCCTGATGTATTAATGTCAACAGGACGTTCTGACTATCCCAACCAAATCAACAACGTAATCGGCTTCCCATACATTTTCCGTGGAGCATTGGACACACGTGCAAAAGCTATAAACGAAGAAATGAAATTAGCGGCTGTACATGCTATCGCAGATTTAGCAAAAAAACCTGTTCCAGACGTTGTAAACGAAGCATATCATGTTAATAATCTTTCTTTCGGTCCTGAATACTTCATTCCAAAACCTGTTGATCCACGACTCATTACTGAAGTATCTATGGCTGTGGCCAAAGCTGCTATGGAATCAGGAGTTGCACGTAAAGAGATAACTGATTGGAATGAATACAAGAATCATCTTCTTGAACTTATGGGTCAGGAAAACAAACTTACACGCAAGCTTTATGAAACAGCACGCAGTTGTCCTCAAAGAGTTGTCTTTGCCGAAGGTATCCACCCTAACATGCTTAGAGCTGCTGTCGAAGCCAAATCTGAAGGCATCTGTAATCCTATTCTTTTAGGAAACACAGAAAGGATACAGAAACTTGCCAAAGAATTAGACCTAAACCTTGAAGGTATAGAAATCATCAACCTCCGCCACGACAGCGAGGCTGAAAGAAGAGAAAGATATGCCCGCATACTCTGCGAAAAGCGCGCACGCGAAGGAGCCAACTTTGCAGAGGCCAACGATAAGATGTTTGAACGTAACTACTTCGGTATGATGATGGTTGAAACAGGCGAAGCAGATGCTTTCATAACAGGTCTTTACACTAAATACAGCAATACTATCAAAGTAGCAAAAGAAGTCATCGGAATACAGGAAGGATATAAACACTTCGGAACAATGCATATCCTTAATTCAAAGAAAGGAACATACTTCATTGCAGATACCCTGATAAACCGCCATCCGGATACAGACACATTGATAGATATAGCACGCTTATCAGAAAAAGCCGTACGTTTCTTTAATCACGAACCTGTTATGGCAATGCTTTCATACTCCAACTTCGGTTCTGATCAGGAGGGAAGCCCTGCAAAAGTACATGAGGCAGTAGCCTATATGCATCAGAATTATCCGGAATTGGCAATAGACGGCGAAATGCAGGTTAAATTCGCTTTAAACGATAAATTACGCGACGAGAAATACCCATTTACAAAATTACTCGGCAAACAGGTAAATACATTAGTATTCCCTAATTTAAGTTCTGCCAATTCAACTTACCAGCTCATACAGAACATGAGTGAAACTGAAGTTATAGGTCCGATACAAATGGGACTAAACAAACCTATCCACTTCACCGACATCGAAAGCTCTGTACGCGATATCGTAAATATTACGGCAATAGCTTGTATTGATGCAATAGTTGATAAAAAGAAAAAAGGATGCTAATTATCAAATAAAAAATTCTTTCCTGACGAGTTGATAAGGTTTATTACCCGAAAGTATAAACCATGTCAACTCGTCTTTTTATAGATAAATGTATAAATAAACGAACTATGCGAAAGCCACTAACCAATACTCAGTGCGTTCTTCTCACTCTTTTCTGGGCTGCCCTATGCTTTATAGTAATCACCTCGTCACCACGCATCGACGGACCACTTATTGTTACCATAATCATATCAGGAGCTTTGGTTTTCATACCAATAGGGAAGTCTATCAATAGCCGCAAAAAATAAGCATTTCAACACATTTTACCCAATAAAAGTATAAAAAAGATATTTTTTCGTTTTTTTTTAATCAAAATGTTGCATAAACAAAAACTTTGATATATTTTTGCATCATATACAAGAGAGATTAAAAAAACAACAAATAGTAACAACCAATTAATTTTAAGGTAAAGATTATGAATGCAGCTAAAGTTTTAGAGGATCTTAAAAGAAGATTTCCTAATGAACCTGAATACCATCAGGCAGTAGAAGAAGTTTTGGGAACAATCGAAGAAGAATACAACAAGCACCCTGAATTCGATAAAGTAAACCTCATCGAACGTCTTTGTATTCCAGACAGAGTATATCAGTTCCGTGTAACATGGATGGACGATAAAGGAAACATCCAGACTAATATGGGTTATCGTGTACAACACAACAACGTTATCGGCCCTTACAAAGGTGGTATCCGTTTCCACTCTTCAGTAAATCTGTCAATTCTTAAGTTCCTTGCTTTCGAGCAGACATTCAAGAATTCACTTACCACACTTCCTATGGGTGGTGGTAAAGGTGGTTCAGATTTCTCTCCACGTGGAAAATCAAATGCCGAAGTCATGCGTTTCTGCCAGGCATTCATGTTGGAATTATGGCGTCACATCGGTCCTGAGACAGATGTTCCTGCAGGTGATATAGGTGTAGGTGGTCGTGAAGTAGGCTACATGTTCGGTATGTACAAAAAACTGGCTCACGAATTCACAGGCGTACTTACAGGTAAAGGTCGCGAATTCGGAGGTTCACTCATCCGTCCTGAAGCTACCGGTTACGGAAACATCTATTTCTTACAGGAAATGTTGAAGACACGCAACATTGACATTGCAGGCAAAACATGTCTTGTATCAGGTTCAGGAAACGTAGCACAATATACAGTTGAAAAACTCATCCAGTTAGGTGCTAAAGTAGTTACAATGTCCGATTCAGACGGTTACATTTACGATCCGGATGGTATAGATCGCGAAAAACTTGACTATATCATGGAACTTAAAAACTTGTACCGTGGCCGTATCCGCGAATACGCTGAAAAATATGGTTGCAAATACGTTGCAGGTGCACGTCCATGGAATGAAAAAGCAGACATTGCTCTTCCATCAGCTACTCAGAACGAAATCAATGGCGACGACGCTAAAGCTCTTATTGCAAACGGTGTATTCGCTGTTTCTGAAGGTGCAAACATGCCTTCTACTCCTGAAGCAATTCGCGTATTTCAGGAAGCTAAAATTCTTTACGCTCCGGGTAAGGCTGCCAATGCAGGTGGTGTATCAGTATCAGGTCTTGAAATGACTCAGAACTCAATCAAGTTAAGCTGGAGCGCAGAAGAAGTTGACGAAAAGCTCAAGAGCATAATGAAGAATATCCATGAAGCATGTGTACAATACGGTACAGAACCTGACGGATATATCAACTATGTGAAAGGTGCTAACGTTGCAGGCTTTATGAAAGTGGCTAAAGCTATGATGGCTCAAGGTATTGTATAATACAGATCAGACACATAAAAAGGCAGGGACGAAACAAAGATTTCGGTTCCTGCCTTTCTTTTACTTAAAAATAAAGTTTCTGTAAATAAAATCATTCGATTAATACCGGAGCAGGTGTACGTGGAAATTCACGTATTCCATCACTATTGCTCACACTCCTTGACTTGCTGTCACGCAACTCATCATAATCCACATCTTTACTGCAAAAATCATCAAAGCTGAAAACTTCCTTTGCCTTACTCTTTATCCTTTCCACTATTATTTGTCTGGAAATAGCATTAAAATATCTGCGATTATCATCCATTACACTAATCACCTCTGATCGCCATATACCCTCCTCATACTTATTTCCACCTTCATAAAAACCCACCTTTGGGAAACGCTCATCCTTTACCATTCTTTCCCAATGTACCGGATCATATACACCTGTCGTATCGGCTACTAAATTCAGTCCAAGGGGAACTTCCCAAGAATGACTGTCAATAGACTTTTCATTATAAGTATTTCCACTTCCTTTTGTATAATATTCATCCAATAATCGTCCAAACGAGTGTCCGCCATATTCATGCAAAAATGTATTTCTCCAGTCACAAACACAAATTCCTAATTCTTCATTATCGGATAATTTCCACGTACCCTCTGTTGTAGGAACTATAGCAAATGATTTTCCACTCCCCCATGAATAACATATACCTCCATATCTTGGATCATTCACCAACAGACATACAGGAACGTCATCCATATTAATGCTACCGTTCACAATATCAGGACAGAAAGTCTGTACAAAATTTGTTATAACAGTCTCATTAGCCCACATGTCGCTACAATCATCACTCCAGCCGGAATTAAAATAAGTATCTTTCTCTATACCTATAGTATAGTTATCTCCCCCTCTTTCCCTCGACAATGCCGAGATAATATAAACATTAAAATAATCCCTATAAGTCTTATAAGGTTCCACACCGAAAAGAAAATCCAATGCTGCCCGTGCCTGTTTCTCGAACTTTCCACCATGGCGTAAATCCTCCAAAGTATATCCATCTCCGGTAACTACCATAGTAACAGGATTCTCAACACGTTTCTTCTGATAAACTATCACGTCACCTGTATTGTACACTTCATTCTCACCTGCCTCACCTTCATTTTCGTCCATTCCCCATGGAATTTTCTCAACATCCACAACCTCCATTCTTCCATTATCCAAACTAATCACTTTAACAACATGATTCTTTTCAAAATCCATCCTCATATCTACATGAAGTTTTTTCTTGCTTCCGTCATCCATAGAAAACTCAATCTGTCCGTCCGAAATATTTTGTGCAGGAAGTATCACCGAAAAAATACTGTCACCGCTACAGAACGCATTAATTACCTTTTCTTCCTTACTACTGCAATACACCTCATCAAGTACAAAATGAGTCCAATAATCAGGATAGGCAGTCACACTCATACCGGTAACATTAGTTTTAGTACTGTCCCTGTTTACCAATTTCACAGTCAGCATGGCAAGTTTATGTTCCATTGGTATAGCCACATTACTATCCGTCCTTTTAGTTACAATTCTTCCGAACAGAAAGTCACTCGCATAAAAATTATCCTTATTATCCTGATTCAATGACACTGAACCATTATACACCGGCCATACCAATGCCTGTCTTACATCAGGAGTATATGCATATATCTCGAAATTATCCCCTGAAGATTTCCATTTCAAGTCATCAATTTCGTTCCACAAGAAACTTTGTGGCTGAAATGCGGAAGCATAATCAGCTTTCCAGACATTACCATCGAAAGAAGCCGTTTGTATAAACCCCTCCTCATACTGATTTGGGCTGTAACCCTCCGGGAAAACAACCAATGCGATAGAATCCCCATTACTGAAATAATAATTACTGCCTTCCTCTATAATCCTGCTGTCGGCAGAATTGTTCATTATATAAGGATTTATCCGCAATGTAGCATTGCTTTTCAGAGCATTCAATATATCTTCAGGTGTACACCCCATCAATGCTAATGCAAAGACAAGGACACTAAAACAAACAAATTTCAGTTTCATTCTGTAATTCATATTAATAAATCCGGATAAGCCGTTAACATCTACCTGCAAAGATAGTTTAAATATTTCATACAATTGTACAAAAACATAGTATATTCCGCAATTTGTCAGAAATCCGTTCGGCTGTTGCGAAATGTTTGAAAATCATGCTTTTTCAGGTCTGATTATAGCCCTAAAAGTTTATCAGTCCAATCAGCCAAAAAAAGTGGAATATTAATTATCGTGCCATCTCTCTTGAGATTATTCATGGAAAAGCGCAATGCCAAGTTCGAATTAAACCTGTCAATATAGATACCCAAACTTTTACCTCCAAGACGAGTTCCGGATTTAACTTCAACCGGTATTATAGAAGCATCTTTCTGTAACAGGAAGTCCACTTCCGCTGTTGCATCAGAAGTCCAATATCTTGGCTGCACGTCAAATTGATTCACTAAAGCCTGTAGTACCATATTTTCTGCCAAAGCTCCTTTAAATTCCGTGTACATCACATTCTCACTCCAAAACACTTCTATTGGAAGATGCGACATGGCACGAAGCAAACCACTGTCGCACATATATATTTTAAAAGCCGACAAATCGTCATAAGCGCACAGAGGTAAACCGGGTTTGGAAGAACAAAACACACGATAAATCATCCCGGCATGTTCCAACCACAGCAAGGCATCCTCATATTCCCTGGCACGGGCACCGGGCTTAACCAATTTATAGACAAATTTCCTGTTCTCTTTCGCTAATTGTGAAGGAATAGAGTTCCATACTGCCGCTATACGCGGAATATCCTTACCCGGTGCATGTTTCGAAAAATCAAGAGCGTATGCGGTCAATATAGATTTCTGGATATTCTCAATTTCCTGAACACTACTTTTTTCAAGCATAGCCTTTGCAGCAGCAGGCATTCCCCCACATACCATATAACGGCGATATGCCTCACCCACACGCCCCATAACTATTTCAGGCAACGGAGCTATCTCACTCATCTTTTCTATATACTCATACATTTGAGGCGCATCCGACTGCAAAAACTCCCTGAAAGAGACAGGAAACATTCTAAGAAATTCAACCTTTCCTACAGGAAAAGAATCGCCTTGCGAAAGTGAAACCCCTAAAAGAGACCCTGCGGCAATAATATGATATTCAGGTGCCTTTTCACAGAAATATTTCAGGCTGTTTAGAGCCCTGTTACTCTGTTGTATCTCATCAAAAATTATTAAAGTCCTGCCTGCTTCTATAGGATATTGTGTATAAAGACGAAGAATGTCTATAAGTCTCTCAGGATTCTTTGTATTCTCAAATTCCCTGCACAGTTCATCGGAAGCATCAAAGTTGAAATATGCCACATACTCAAAATGCTTCTCACCGAATTTTTGCATAATCCACGTCTTGCCTATCTGACGCGCTCCCTGAATGATCAAAGGTTTTCGTTCCGGACATTGCTTCCATTCCAGCAAAGCATCCATCACATCTCTCTTAATTTCCATATTCTGATTAACTTTATTGTCCAAATATCACATTTTCCCAATGTGTTTTGTGCAAATTTACACATTTTTATAAGCTAATCAAAATATAGTTCATTTTTTATTATATTGCAATCCGATAAAAACTTTGAATATTAATTACATAAACACACAAAGCAGGAGATTTTCCTGCTTTGTGTGTTTATGTAAAAACTTTTATTATCTCAACGATAAAGAATGTGTTTCCCAATTATAGGTTACTGTATATATAGTATTTCTATTAATACTTTCCTCCTCACTGTCTCCCCAAACACCATTCAACGCATTAGTTTCATCATCAGTGTTTGTCATTGACAGATTATAGCTGAACTGATAAATACCCTGCAGACAATGATTTTATATCATTATTCTTACTACACGAAGTAAATCCTAATACTGCAAATAATATATATAAAATATTCTGTTTCATAAGTTAATCTATGCCTCATTCCATAAGTACCGGTGGAGGAGTTCGTTTATATTCAGGTATTCCCCAAAGATTATTTATAGTTCTAGATTTACTGTCACGCAACTCATCATAATCCACATCCTTACTGCAGAAATCATCGAAATCAAAAGTCTCATTAGCTTTTTTCATAATACTTTCAACAATAATCTTACGTGAGATGGCATTAAAATACCTACGATTATCATCCATAGCACTTATCGCTTCAGAACGCCATATACCTTTCTCATAAGTATATCCGCCTTCAAAGAAACCAACCTTCGGAAAACGCTCGTCATCTATCATATTTTTCCAATAGACCAAATCATTTACACCAGTTGTGTCAGCTGTCACATTAAGCCCCATTGGAACACTCCAATTATGGGCATTTATAGAATTACCGTAATAAGTTCTGTCACTACCTTCATCATAATACTCATCAAGCAATCTTCCAAATGAATGTCCCCCATATTCATGAAGAAATGTATTTCTCCAGTCACAAACACTAATTCCCAACTCTTCATCACCATAAAATTTCCACTCTCCATCTGTTACAGGAACAATGGCGTAAGATTTACCAGAAGCCCATGAATAACATATTCCACCATATCTGGAATCATTTATCAATAGGCATATCGGTACATCATCCAAACCAACTTTACCTTCAACAATATCAGGACAATAAGTTTCAAGAAAATTCATCACTGTAGTCTCATTTGCTCCCATATCACTATAATCATCACTCCATCCGGAATCAAAATAAGTATTCTTTCGTACACCATTGGAATAATTATCAGCCCCCTTTTCTCCAGACAAAGCAGGTATTATATATACATTAAAATAATCTCTATATGTTTTGTATGGTTCAACATCAAAAAGAAAATCCAATGCTTCCTTAGCCTGTCTTTCAAAATTTCCTCCTTCCAATAAATCTTCTTTAGTATATCCATCACCTGTTACCACCATTGTTACAGGATTTTCCGTACGATTTTTCTGATACACAATAACTTCACCTGTCTTATAGACTTTACTTTCTATATATTCTCCACCATTTATTTGTACTGAGTCATCCCAAGGAATATCCTCAATAGTCTCAAGTTCAAATAACTCATTATTACTACAATCAACCTTTAATATATGATTAAATCCAGGTTTCATTTCCAGTTCGAATTTTAGAAACCTTTTACTTCCGTCGTTCAATGAAAGAAGAATCTGATCACCAGAAATATTTTGTGCCGGAAGTATTACTGAAAAAATATTATCATCTTTTTTATATGCATTAATGACTCTCTTTTCATCATTCACACAATATACATTATCATTAGCAATACTCGCCCCATAACCTGTATATGCAGTAACCTCCATACCAATAGAATTCAGTTCTCCTTTAGACTTCACAAATTCCACTGTAAGCATAGAAAGTTTATGTTCCAAAGGTATAGATATAGGATTGTTTGTTTTGGGAGTTGTAGTTCTACCATACATAAAATCACTGGCATAGAAACTTTCCTCAATATTTTGATTTAACTTCACATCACCACGATAACTTGACCACATAACATTTTGTCTAACATCAGGTGTATATGCATAAACTATAAAGTTAGTGCCAAAATACGGCCACGTAAGTTTATCTATTTTTGTCCATTCAAAAACCTGAGAAACGACCTTTAACGAAAAATCCGCATTCCAATTTGCTCCATCGAACGAAACCGTCTGTATATATCCGTCATCATAAGGATTAGGAATACTTGTATCTGGATAAATGACTATTGCTAATGAATCCCCTTTACAGAAAGAATAATTACCGTTTTGTTCTATAATTCTACTATTCTTTGTTTGTGCTTTGATATAAGGATTTATTTTCAAAGTAAAGTTGTCACTATGTGTATCCACTATTTCATCTTGCCTACATCCGGCAACAACCATAGATAAAGCCAGCACACTAATATAAATAGTTCTCAATTTCATATCTAATCCTCCATTTAATAATATCTAAATGGTAACACAACCATAGATGCACTATAAATACTTGATTGTTTATATTCAGAATGATAGTCGTTTTCATTCTCGAAATAAAAAGATAGACGATATATTTTCCAGTCATAAAGGTTTAATGCAGAAGTATGAAAACTTACAGGCTCACTGATTCCACTGATATTCTCTATCCACCATTGCCTATTTTGTTTTTGTCTATTATAATCTTTCCAAAAAAATTCATACAGTATATCGTTCATTTCTGTAGGAGTAGGAATAAACCACTCTCCACCAAGCGAATCACAATAATCAAACGCAGGAAAATCAGACAAATCATGGAATAATCTCTTTATAGCAAACATATTGTATATTCCCATATTCCCATACCAATCTATTTTTCGTAAATCTTCAATATAAGTTTCAAAAATATAGTCAAACTTCTCCTCTTTAATGAATCTAAGTTCATTTTCAGTCGGAATTCCCATAATAAGCCCAGGATTATCACCTTCACGAACCCGGATAACATATCCTTGTACATTCTCTGCATCAGGCCACGGATCACATACCTTATACTTAGCCCCTACCTGACCATATTGAAAATCATTGTCCCATTGCTCGATAGGCATTTGACTATCTAAAGTCAATTTCGGCTCATCAGAAATTTCAAGAGTAAACTGATATACCTTTCCGGACTCAAAATTATAAGTAAAATTTTTACTGAAAATCTCATTTTTCCATTCGAATGTCAGAAACAAATCATCATCATAATTCTGCGGAGAAATATAACAAGAATACGTTTCCACATCTCCATATTCAGCATTAGGATAACAATAAGGAATAAGTTTGCGAATATTATCATACAAAGACACATCACCTGTTAAGCAGTCAAGTTTTCCATCAGCATACGACATAATTCTCAATCCTTCAATTCCTGTATTATTTTCCGCATTCTCACCTACAAATCTCACATGAAAAATCAAAGCAGAAGTAAGATGATTCATCACTACATTCTGTGGAATATTAACACCTTCCTTAACAAGAGTGACTTTCCCCCACAAAAATTCGTCAGAATTCTCATTCTGAATACTTTGGTCTGAACGTACTTCAATAGGCAACAGTTCTTTTCCTGCATTTTCATTATAAGGATAATAACTTATCAAATCCATTTTACTTCCCAAGTCATTCGAAAGCCAATAAAGTTTGTCCAACGATTTCCATTGTTGCCCCTCTTCATAAACCATTTTAGTGTTATAATTTATCGGCTCAGTCTCCAAAGAAGCATTCTCAGGTAAAATAAAAACTCCCATTTCATCTCCCGTTCTGAAGAAATCATCTCCATTCACTTCTATTGCAGATATATTCAACAACAATATTTCCCTATTTTCATCCAATGGTTTAGAGACTTCGTAATTATTACATCCCCCCATCAGTAATACGTACAAAACAATTAACAAAACACTATATTTCATAACTAACTATATTTTATTAATCAATTGAAACTGAAAATAAAATCTTCTCCCGGTACCCAATCCTTCACACTCACATCGCTTATTATGAGTTTCTCTAATGTTGTATTGATAATGCAATTCATCGAATAAATACAAGCTGATTTTATTTCAAAATCACTAATCAAACGCAAATCATGTACAAGAGGAGACGAATTCCCACCTTCACGCAAATCTTTTATCTCAATTTGAATTATATCTTCTGTAGTCAACATTTGTGGGAACAGAATAAAATTTGCATTTTTCTTTCCATCTTCCTCTTTTATGTAAGCAAGTATGTCACCTTTCTCCGAGTAATCATTAGATAAGGATCCGTCATTTAAATCAATTTTCGTATTTATAAATACATTCTTCAATTTTACAGACTGTAATTCATATATATCCTCATCATAATATACATTCAATTTAAAAATAGCGTTCAAAGGTTTCATCTCTATGTGTAATACATTATCATATTCCGGTTTTACCGTAGAAACACTGCCATAATATGAACAAGAGGCCTCCATAGCATACAATGATGTCTGGTTCTCCATCAACTTCAACTCCCATGCTTCTGGTGTGTCGTAATGTTCTGCTTCTCTAAAAGGGGAATAAGCATAAGCACTAATAATAGTTTCTGCATCCTTCCACCATACTTCATTTTTAAAAGTCCATTCCATACCATCCCATATAACCTCCTCATTATCCACCTGGTTTCCGAAAAGTTGCATTAAGGCTCCATCATTTTCTTCTGTATGATTTACTACAAAAACCCCTATTCCTGATTTATTCATTTCCAAACCTTCCGGTAAAAATACAATAGGCTGTCTCTGTTCTGAATCATCATTCACTGCTAGTTGAATAATTTTCACTTCTTCCGTTTTATCCAATGAGCGGAACAAAATGCTTCCTTCACGTTGCATTCCGGTATTGTTGCCCTCAGTAGTTACCGTTACTTCCATATCTCCTCGTCCTGCGGTTTTACTTATTTTGTACCAAATATCGTTCGTTTCAGCAATCCAAATCGTATCCGACATTATAGATATTTTCAAGATATCTCCTTCCGCATTACTTTTCAATAAAAGTGGTGAGACAGAAAACAAATACTCTTTTTCTTCATCTGTCGCGTCATCACTAATCAAATCGCAACCATTGACAATACTCATTGTCAACATGCATAAAAAACAATTAAAAAAAATATTTTTCATATCCCCTTATAATTATTCAGTTCTTCCATATTGAGTTATATTCAACACCATAACAGGCAGAACGCCTCTATGCAAAAAAGAGACAACACAACTTCGAGATGTAGTTGACAAATTCTCATCTACTTCCACACCTGCCCTATCACCGCCTTCACCATTCAGATTTATAGCTCTAACCCATCCAACATTATCGGTTTCATTATATTCTATAAAGCAAGTAACATCTGTAAAATAATCTAATCTATTAAACTCATAGGAATTAATAACAGCCTCCTTATACGTTAAACTACGTGTTATTTTTTCACAATACACCGCATCTTGACATACTTTTATATGCTTTTTTAAAGAACCTACTTTCATGAAAATCTTTCCCTCACGAGGATCAGGTGTCAGATTCTCTTCAATACCGAAATGAAACCTGCCATTCTCAAACTTATAGTCAAACCAATCACTACCTTCACTTTTCTCAATCGATATTTTTAAATTTCCAACAAAAGGATCAACTTCATCAGGCAATACCTGAACTCCATTTAAATACGCATAAAAAAAATCACTCTCAATATCCTGTCCATCATATAGACAATACACCGAATCATAAGGCATAAACAAAGAAGCTTCGAGATCCTGTTTATAATCCAAAACATACTCTTTACCTCCTTCCAATTTCAACGGCTCATCCAGCCTATACCCATAAGCCACATTTCCATCTTCAGACGCCATCATAAAATGCATCAATTTGCCAGCCTCCAAAGTCTGCGGAAATACTATAGCCTCTGCCATACGTTTATCCGCATCATAATACATAGTCACATTATTTGCAACATCATTATCCGTAATTACTCCTCCTGTATTCAAATCTATCCAACCTTCATTTTTCACATTATATAATTGTATGAATGGTACATCTGTAGAAGGTTGTCCTTCCACTGTAAGATACATATTAAATTTCAACTTACACAACAAGTGTGACATATCCAACGGTATTCCATCAGGATATGTAGCCGACATAGCTCCATCAATTCTTGCCCATAAAAAATCCGCCTTTCGCAACGAGTCTATAGAGGATTGCTCGTATGGAAGTGACACTCTCAACGAATTCAAATCTTGCGATCTGTTTAGAAAAGAATACGGATAATAAGCCACTACATTCATCTTAATTTCTTCACTCTCCCAAAAAATATCATACGGTCCTTTCCACATTCTGTTATACTCATCAAACCAACATGGAAAGTTCCACATAAACGTACCGACATCATCTTCATTCTTTCCCATAAATATACCTATAATGTCATCATCAACAAACCCTTGCTCCATGGCAGCCCTACTACCTATTTCCGGTAAAAACACTATAGTTTTTTTATCGCTAACCTCATTCTCATTGCCTTCAGGTCTTACCTTATTACATGCAGATAAAACGATTACTATTAAAGCATAAAATAAAATCTGTTTCATATAATTCTATTTGTGTTTTTTTGCAAATATAAACTAAAAAATTTTTTTTACATCTTATAAAGCTCATTTTATTAATTTTTTTTACGGATATACAATAAATTAATAATTATACATTTGTATAAAATATAATTACCTTTTTTACCGTCATTAATATATAAGCAACAAAACAGACTACTGATATAAGTTCTATTAAAACATAAAATACGTATAGGGACTATTTCAATCTAAATTTGAAATAGTCCCTATACGTATTTATATAAATCCGAGAAGCTATTACATATACGGACTTATCTTCTCAGTCAAGACTTTCTCTTCAAGTAATGTGTCATCTACAGCTATTCCAAGTGTTACTGTCGAATTGGTATTCTCACCCTCCACTTTTATGGAGAGATTATAGTTTTTGGAAGGCTCTAAATTCAATGTTCCGCTGTAAGGTGTTTCTAATGCAGGCAATGTAACAGTATATGCCAATTCACGCCCTGATTCACCAACATTGAAATATGCTGTTTTTGAACTGTAATTACTTTCATCAAATGTTAACTTACGGTCAGACGCATCAGTTGCATGGAATTCAATGGAATAATTAGTAAATGTATTTACAACGAAGTCGCTAAATCCGACATTTACAGATGAACTCGCTAAACCACAATACACTGTTACTGTATTTGATTGATTTGCTATAACAGCAAAAGCCTGTTTGCCAGCCACACGAAATTGTCCCCAACCATCGTTCGCATTTTCCGCTTCTTCTTCAGTGCAACTTTCGGCTGTCAGCAAATAGTCGTTACGGGCAGCACAAAGGAACGAGGTTTCCGCAATATCGCCATACCTCTTGTTGGAAAAGACAGAGTAATTTCCTCTTGTTAGGCTTACTTTGAATTCGTTTATATCAAAATCTAGAGATGTTCTTGTAGTGATTTCCACTTCAGTAGTATCTACTAAAGAGAAACGTATCTCTCCTGTCTCATTAGAGAGTACTGGACTGTTATCATTCGAACAAGCGGAGAATGATAGTAATCCAGTTATGGAAAGTATGTATAGGATTTTTTTATTCATAATCATAATTAATCAAAATATACTTTAATTGGAATTCCGATAATTTATTTGCATAGAAATAACATTTACAGAGTTTCCCAAACCAGCCCCGTAATCGTATCTACATGATACCGCATTAATTTCAGATGTAAACGAACCATCTCCAAACAAATTATAGCGTCCAGTTTTATTCCCTTCATGCGAACAAATTACTTCAAACCTTGAATTATCTGAAGGTTTTAACTTTTCTATATAAAAAGTATATTTTCCCAATGAGGAGTTATTTTTCTCATATTGACAAGATAAAGAAAAATATAATGTATTTGGAACATAAAATGAAGGAGAACCAACTATATTTTTATCCCAAACAGCTGGCGTTTCCAAATAAATATATTCATCATTGAAATCAACATTACCACCAATTTTATACCATCCATAATTATTCGCCGGATGTTTAAGAACGTACGGCAATCCAGTAACATGACATTCTAATGGTAGTGACTCTTCCACAACCCCATCAAAAGAAATTGATGCTGTTAAAGCGTGTTTTTGCCAAGCAAGAGAAGTGAATTCAGTAACTACTCCATAAGGTAACTCTACTGAATTCTGTTCACTATCCGTAGTATAAGTAACCTTCAAAAGATCTGAATAATTAGTCAAAATTTCCGATGCAATACTTGCTGATGCGTTAATATCGAAAATACTTGAGCCATCTTTCGCATTAGCCTGTTCTGCCCCTAAAGTCTTATAAACAGAATAGCTGGTATTTCCAGACACAGTAGCTGTAAATTCAGGCAGAGGAATTTCTTCAAGAATGGCTGAAGTTAGGTCAAACGTTTCGCCTGTCTGCAAATGAATGGATGCCGATAAAGTACTTCCTTGCGGAACATACGGCCAACCATCAGTTACATTCATAGACACACCATTTTCCGGTTTCTCAGTATAGTTTCTTATAGTAGTACCATTATATAAAAGTTTAATATCCCATCTGTCTATTAATTCCAATGGAGCACCCTTGGCGTCTATATTCATAGTAACATCTGTACCTGTCAAAGTTCCTTCCGAATAAGTATGAGTAGGTATTGCCGTCAATTGTATATTAGAAAATACCGACAAGTCGGGATCACATTGAACAATATATTTCGTACGTGCTGCTGCAGAAGAAGCTATATTCCACGCTTGCATTGTTTCTTTCTCCAACAAGTTTGTGCCTTCAAACAATACATTTACCGATTTTCCAGCTTGCGCAAACAAATAACCATCTGAATTATTTTTATTGGCAAGAATCATGGATTTATCACCTACCTTTGCGGTTAACATCCATGTTTTATAATGTTTTTGCAAATTCTCGCTTACTTTTGGAACAAGCATTGCGTTTGCCATAGTTACATTAACAGTTATATCCTTTTGTTTTCCAGGAAACACCTGAATTGTAGATGATGTACCAAAGAAATAAGGAACTTTTTGTAACAAATCATTCTCGCCATGGTAAACATTTACTATATAAGAACCTACCGTCAATTCTAACAGAGCATTCATCTCACTGTATTTTTTAGGGAATCCTTCTACAGAGATTCCATCTTTTTGAATATCAACCATGAAATCGGCTGCTTCCGGTATAAGCTCATCCGGAAGTGAAACGGTCTCAGCCCTTGTAGAAGAAGAAAATTCCACATCTACATTTCCCAATGTCAGACACAAATACCCTGTTCTTTCTCCACTTTCCTGATTAAAAGTATCATCAGAACAACTTGGCATCATCCAACAAAGAGTGAGCAACACTATTACTTGTTGTACTATCCTTTTCATGTGTATAATTGTTTTTTCTTTATTCATAACTTAATTCAAATTCATCAACCCACAATGTACTACCTTCACCTACCTGTCCAACTACTTTAACACCTTCAAACTCTCCTCCATAATGACTTGATGTAGCTACTATTGTTATTTTGGCAGGTTTCGTCACGTTATCATTGTATTCCAAATTAAACTCAAAAGGAGTGTATTCTGTTACTGTTTCTGTTCCAACAAACTCACCATATGCAATCTCCTTACCGCTCGCATCCCATAATCTCATATATATGTGGCACTCATCATTTTGCAGGTTTCCGGGTTTGGTGCCGGCTGTAATTGGCATTGACTTATATTTATAAAAACCTTTCAGTTTTGTAGGTCTTGCTCCATCATATTCTCTTCCAAAAGTAACACTGGCAGAAGGATTACTCATATTAGTTTTATAACTTCCAATAAACAAGTTACCTGAAGCAGTTCCAACCAACGTTATACCTGTTATTGTATGCATCTCAGCTGCATATCCATTTACAGCATCAGAAGAACGTGTCGTTATCGGATCTTTTCCACCAGCTAATGTTGATGTCACTCCGGTATTACCTGTAGCCCAATAACTGTCAGCATTATCACCATTAGCAAACCAGTTCTTTCCACTCTGACTCCAAGTATCGAAATTCAAATTTGGTATTTCTATAATCTTCTCAGTTGTAAAAGCTACCGTCTCGCTATATTCGCCGTCAACAAGTATTCGCCACTGATATTCTGTACCATTCTCAAGCCCTTCCAGTTCAGCAGTAAAAGAAGTTTGGGCTACTTCTATATTTTCTGAAGGCAAAACGCTCCATTCAGAATCAGTAGTTTTCTTATACTCCACCGAAGGAGTTGCACCACTTTTCATTTCCCCATAAAGAGAAACTTTAGTAGCCCACGCATTAGCACTTACTGGAGTTGAAAGAACCACAGAAGGTTGTACGTCTACAATCCACGTTGAAACCAATACGTCATTCCTATAAAACTCAAACGTACGTGGACGCGTAAAATCAGTTACTGTAGTCGGATCTGGTCTAGCTTCAGCACTCTCTCCCTCAAGTTGCAATTTATTGATATGAATATCATCTAAAGAAGTTTCCTTTTCCACATAAATTATTGCAATCTTACTTTGTGGATCTATCAATGCACTTCCAACCTGTTTTTCCACTTCAACTACCCTGTCAATTTCCTGCGTTACCTTTATATTCCACACATACTCCTGATAGGTTTTCAATACAAATCTCACAATCTTAGTGAAATCAACTACAGTATTTGCATTTGCAGGCAACTCATCAAGCGAAGCAAAACTTTTATTTGGAAATTGTTCGAAACTGGCACATGCATCCTTATCTGGTATAATTTCAGCATCTTCAGACACCTTCAACTTTGTTATCTGGAGTTTCGAAACATCTGCCAGTTCTCCTACAGTAATACTAACCGTATTGGAAGCCGCATCTATCACCGGCTCACCTTTCATATCATAAACGCCTATTTCCTCTATGACGCTTTCTATATATGGATATGGCAGATCGTTCTTTACACAAGAGCAAACCGCCAATGACAAAATACCGAATATTGAGAATTTTAAAATCTTACAAACCATATACATATATGTTTAGAAATAAGTACACAAGCCTATATTTACGGAAAATATATTAATCTTGAAATTAGCGGAACTTTTCCTGAAAGAACCCTTTTCCACCTGGTTTGTAACCTGTTCTACCCATTGAAAGTCCAATCCAAGTACATCTATTGAAACCTCAACAGCCAAATTGTTAGTAACAAATGCTGTCAAACCTGGAGTTGCACTAATCTGGAATTTATTTACTTTCTGGTATGTACCAGTCAAATCATTTCCTGTTCCTGAATAGTTCTTCCCTTGACTATATCCATATGTGAGACCTAATTCATTAAAAAAGCCAAAAACTTTACTTTTGCCAAGTCCCATGTATGTTCTAATGAAACCGGAAGTCGATATTCCATGTTCCAGATATCCATAGTCCTTTATACCAAAACTCAAATCATCTCCCAAATTCAAATCAACATTACCTATATAAGCAAAAGTTCTATTGTATTGCACCCTTAAACCTGCACTTATATTGTCTGTAAAGAAATAAGAAGCATGTGGGCTGATTTTAAAAGTATATGCTTCTCCTCCTGCTTTATCCAAAATAAGAAACTTATAGTTATCGCTTTCCATTTCCATATATGAAAAAGACAATCCGCTAGACCATGTTCCTTTCGGTACAAAAAGAGAGCCTTGAATATTTCTATCAAAACCTCCACGTGCATGGCTATAAGCCACGCACATGAAGGTCAACAAAATCAATATTATTTTTCGCATAAATTATTCGTATGACAAACTAAATTCATCTACAAAAAGTTGACTTCCAGCACCTACCTGACCCACAACTTTTGATCCATTAAATACACCACCATAATGACTTGAAGTAGCTACTATTGCAATCTTTGCTGGAACTTTATCTGTTTTTGAGTATGTAATTTTAAATTCAAAAGGAGTATAAATATCAACTTGTTCCTTTCCAACGAACTCACCAAAACCAATTTCATTACCATCCGAATCCCACAATTTCAAATAAATATTACATTCATCAGTTGTTAAATCACCAGGAACTGTTCCACCATTTGAAATTTGTTTAGGATAATATTTATAATATCCCTTTAAAGATGTTGGTCTTGCCCCTGAATATGGACGTCCAAATGAAACACTTGCTGAAGGGTTCATCATATTCGTTTTGTAACTTCCTATAAATAAATTACCAGAAGCAGCACCTACTAGAGTTATTCCTGTTATAGTATGCATTTCTGCGGCATAACCTGAAACAGATTCATCAGAACGAGTTGTTATAGGATCATTACTACCTGCCAAGAAAGAAGTTACACCAGTATTTCCAGTAGCCCAATAGCTATCAGCTGCATCAGCATTGGCAAACCAATTTTTACCATTTTGACTCCATGTATCGAAATTCAAATTAGGTATTTCTATATATTTTTCTGTAGTGAATGTTAAAACTTCTCCTTCTTTATCTCCGCATACCATCTTATATTCATATTCTGTACCGAAATCAAGAGATGTAAGTTTTGCAGTATATTCATAGTCTGTTCCCTCCACTTTTTGTGCAGGTATAGACAGCCAATCAGCATCATTAGTTTTCTTATATTTAAATTCTATAGGATCTGACGGATCAACCAGTGTACACAATCCTGACACTGATGCAAATTTACCCCAAACTTTGGTTGCATCTCCTGCAACTGCAACAGTAGAAACACCATCCGGTTTGAGTGGAACGCCTAAAGTCACTTCGTATTCATTACGGTTAACATCAACTGACACAGTAATATTGCCATTACCGTCTGTATTGACATCAAAATTAACATTATACCTGTAAGCAGCCAAAGCATTCTCTGTTATCTGTTTATTGAGTTCTGTCGGCTGACCACCATTTGGAGTCAAAGTCAAATTGACATTCAATGGTTGTCCCGGTTTTACGTAAGCCTCACGAGTTTCATCTCCGGCAAAAACAATGTTTGTTCCTTCACTTCCTGTTACCGTAGCGGAATAATCCGAGAAATGTGACTTAAAATTATCCGAATATGAAACTTTAACCAAACTTTGTGCCAACTTACATTCCACTTCTACTGTATATGAAGTATTTGCTTTTACAGTAAGTTTCTCACTTCCGCTATAATATGGCTGGGCATCAAAACCTTCAGCAAGTGTTTTATTTGCAGAATATGCCTCTACAGTATATTCTCCACCTGCAGGAACTAGAAATGATTCGCCTTGCAACTCTGTCCAATCATCAGCCTCTTTAAAGACTATGCCATCAACACTTGTTATTTTAACAGACATAACTTCATTTCCGGAACGGGATGTAATGGACTTATTAATACCTACAGAAGATAACTGAATATACCCTTCACCTTGATTCATATTCATATCTTCAAATTGACATGAAATCATACAAAACATCATGCCAATACTTATATATAAATATTTTTTTGCAATCATAGTCATAGTCTGTTTAATCAATCAGTAATTATAATTTTTAGATCTCCACCCTTGTTATTTCCCTTGGTATCAACAACTTCGATAGAAAAAACATTATTACTTGCGCCATATAGCGGTAGTAATTCCATGAATTCTGTAACATCAAAAACAAATTGAGTTTCACCCTTTACACTTTGACCTGGTTTCAACAACCCTATACCTGTTTGGTCTTCCAACGAACCAGTAAGAACAGGTTCTAGTTCTCCAGGATTTGCTATATCAAATTTTTGTCCAAGTCCAAAGCCTGTCAACGTACTCATAAATCCTTGATTATCACTACTTATAGTAACATAAAGGTTTTCAATTGAGTTTGTGGCTTTTATAGTTACAACAACAGGAGTCGCACTTTGAGCAGGATTTGTATATTCAGCCGGTAATCCCTCAAAAGTAATAGTAGCTTCAGGATCTGTAGGTTCTTCGGGATCTGTAGGCTCTCCTGGATTAAAAGTAATTTCTTCTACAGGAATAGTTATCACCTCGTCATGTTCGGTAAATGTGAAATCCACAGTCATAGTAAAATCTATATAAGACGAAGAAGAACCGTCCTCTGTAATATTAATCAGGAATGCATCTCCAGCAGCCAATGTAGTTCCACCTTCAGCATCTGCTGGTTTTGTTATCTTATAGTTTCTCTGTATAGGTTGTTCCTCCGCCAAATCTGTTGCTATAGTCGTTGCTTTCACCGATACATTAAGTGCAGACTTGTCCTGAGGAACTTTAAGATAATATTTCTTATCCACATTATCCTTGTCTATTATCACAGAAGCACCATCACCGTTGTCAACTATAAATTTATAATCATCCTTAAATTTATCTTTAAAAGACTGGTCCAACGAAAATGCCACTTCAATATTTTGCAACTTACACTGAACTGCAACCTCTGTTGTAGTAGCAGCCTTTATACTCATTGTACTACTACCCATAAAGAAAGGTTTCTCGGACACATTTACATTGCTTCCATCATAATTATATGCCTTGACCGTATATTCACCTTCACTAAGTGTAAGAGAAACGACTCCGTTCTTTCCTAGTTCAGAAATCAAACCACTTTTCTGTTCCACACCGTCTTTATCAAGCACAAAAAGCGTATAATTATTTATATTTGTCTCTTCAGCCGGGAAAACGCCCGGTTTGTTTCCATTATATTCCGATTCAGTCCTTGTATCAACATCAGTTTTAGCATTGTTGGATACATTAAGAACCAGATCTCCGTATGAGTAATGCTCACTTTTTCCGGTCAATTCATCTTTCATCGCACACGAAGTAACAATAGCACCGGATACAAATATATATGCTAATGTATATAAAAACTTATTCATATTCCTTATATTAATTATTTAACAAATCGTTTGGTATTTCAATATCCACATCTTCATCCACAACATCCGTATTAACTGTTATGTTGATGCCAAATTTACCGCCTTCCACTTCTGTCACATTCGGACTAATGCTGATTTTCAGCAGAGTTTGTGAAGACACTGCAACCTGCTTTGTATTGGTAAATCCCTCAGGAGATACAGATTCACCATTTTTATCCTTTATATCGAATGCCAACTCCACATTTTCCTCTGCATCAGACTGCAAATACAAATCCTTTCCGGCATCAGCATTACCCATAGTCCATGCCGCATCCATGTGTTTAGTTTTGATACTGACAATACAATCAGAGAAATATTCCAAAAAATCATCAGAATACGCCACATTAACCTTTATAGCCTGTGGTTTACACTGGAATCCTACTTTTTTAGTAGAACCTGCTTGAACGCTAAATGTTTCACTTCCACACACATAAAGATTATCATAACTTGCAGGAGAAACTTCGCCATAATAAGCCTCTAATTTATATTGCTGTCCGGGATCAACCTCGTATGCCAACGACCAGTCTTTATATACCGCCGTATATACTTCCTCACCGCTATCAGCCTTTGTAAGTTTTACTGTATAATTTGTTATATCAGAATAAACAGATTCATCTATAGCACGAGATACAGCCGTAGCACCACCTGAAGATTTGAACGACATATCAGACTTCAAATCAACAACAATCTGAGTTTTATCCGACGACGTATCATCAGACTTAGCACATGATGCCATAAAGCATAATGAACATACAAATAAAATTGAACAAAATAATTTCTTCATTTTACATTAATATTATATTTTTATTCCATTACATATTTTCACGTTGCAAATTAACTGCTTTTTAACATGTCTCACAAGGTCTATTCTTGTTATTTTTGTCCTATTCTTAATATAAGCCATTTTTTACACATTCATAATAGATATAATCTTAATATTTTATGGACTTTTATTAATAAACGCATTGGTCTATACTTCAAATTTATTAATTTTGTATGCAACTAAAACATATATACTAATGGATAATGCACTACCTAAATTCGACTTGCCGGAAGACTGGCTCACCGGTACGGATATAAGCAAAGAACTGTTAGGACTGTACAAAAACTACCCGGTCAGACTGAAATGCGAAATTATAGCTCTTTGCATGGGAGGAGAAATCGAGGCTTCAGTAAACCTGAACCACTTCACTGTTAAGAAAAACGATATGATAACGCTTATGCCTGGATCCATATTCCAGATAAACGACCTTAAAGGAGAATTGAAAATATACTTTTTAGGATTCTCATCAAGATATGTGGAACAAAACGACAAAGCAAAAACGTTACTCGAGACAATATATTCAACCATGAGGAAACCGAAAATGGCACTCAGCGAAAAAGGTGCCGCCATGGTGGAAAAATACTACAATCTGATGATAGACGTATATGAGAATTTCGACGAAAAAATAAGACAGGAAATTGCGGACAACATATTTGCGGACACACATAAAGGTATCGCGCTTATATATAAGAAGAAATCGGTAAAGGACGATTCGTCAACTTCGAAAAGCGAACAGCTTTGCAAGGGTTTCACGCAATTGGTCATGCAGCATTACAACGACAACAGGAACGTGGCATGGTATGCCGAAAAATTGGGAATAACTCATGCGCACTTATGTTCGATAGTAAAACAGGTCACAGGAAAGACTTGCGCGGACATAATATCGTCAATGGTTATAATGGACGCCAAATCACAGCTGAAGTCCACACAGCAGAGCATACAGGCCATATCGGATTCCCTGAACTTTGCCAATATGTCATTCTTCGGGAAGTATTTTAAACGACACGTCGGAATGAGCCCTCTGGAGTACAGAAATAAAGGATAAAAAAAACGATTCAAAAACATGAGCAAATTTCACCTAAAACACGGCCGTGTTCCAGCTTAAACACGGCCGTGTTTTTTCCTGAATAGCACAGACTTATTTCAAGGCTTGAAACTGCTCTATGAGGGAAGTGAGATTTGCGGTGAAAAGTCTTGCCGAAATGGCTAATAGAATTATACCGAAAAACTTGCGTATAACATATATTCCTCCTTTACCGAGGAAACGCTCTATCACATCTGTCAGTTTCAAAACCACAAACACCCACACCATATTAAGAGTCAAAGCTAATATTATATTTATCGGGGCATACTCCGCACGCAACGACAACAAGGTAGTGAAAGCTCCGGCTCCGGCCAAAAGAGGAAAGACCAAAGGAACAAGCGTAGCTTCCTTTATCGGTCCTGTATTCTTAAATATTTCTATATCAAGAATCATCTCAAGCGACATCATAAATATAACGAAAGCACCTGCCACAGCAAACGAAGCTATATCTACCTGGAAAAGGCGTAGCATCATATCACCCGCATAAAAGAAACCAAGCAATAAGGCAAAAGCTATCAAAGTAGCCTTCATGGCATTTACAGGCCTACCCTTCTGCTTCAAGTCCAATATAATAGGTATGGAGCCTATTATGTCTATAACGGCAAACAACACTATGAATGCACTGAGAAACTGCTGGAAATCAAATGACCCGAAAAAGGATATTACGGCAGGCTGAACATCTAACGTTTTCATTTCTATAATGTATTTTTTACTATGCAAAAATACATAAAAAATCATTATTCATGCACGTTAAGGAAAAAAATACTAAAAACCACATATATACAGATATATGGATACAAAATAAATTGTTAACTTTGTATGTTAAAATAAAGATTTATACTCAATAAATTTAACGGATTATGAAGGTTTCAATGTACGACACGTTACTGGAGCTGCCACTATTCCAGGGACTGACAAAGGAAAACATCACAAGCATCATAGAGAAAGTAAAGATGGGCTTCCACAAATATGAGGCAAAGCAGAACATTGCTTCGCAGGATGACAGATGCAACAGTCTGATATTCATTCTTGACGGGAAAGTCGCCGTTACTACAAATGATGCCATTCATAACTTTAAGATTGTGGAAGAAGCTGAAGCTCCTTACATAATAGAACCGCAGTCACTATTCGGTATGCGTACAAAGTTTCATGCTTCATACACTGCAACCGGAGATGTAGAGACACTGAATATTGACAAAAGTTACATACTGACCAACCTGTGTAAATATGAGATTTTCAATCTTAACTATCTGAATATACTTAGTAACAGAGCACAGACAGCAAACAGTAAATTGTGGAACTCACACATAGGCAGTACAAGAGAAAAACTAATGAATTTCTTTGCTTTAAGATGTGTAATTCCATACGGGAAAAAGACTCTGTTTATCACAATGGAGGACTTGGCCTCGCTGATAGACGACACAAGAATAAATGTATCGAGAGCCCTGAATGAATTTCAGGAAAAAGGAATACTTACGCTGGGAAGAAAAAAAATAACCATAGAAGACTTGGCAAAACTTACCGAAGAAGTGAGGGGGTAGTTTTTAATTGTCAGACAATAAAAAATATAAGATAAATATGACAAATCCATTTTTACAACCATATAACACACCGCACGACACCACACCTTTCGACAGAATAAAAATTTCCGACTATGAACCTGCCATAAGGGAGGGAATGAAAGTGGAAGACGAAGAGATAAACGCTATTATAGAGAATACGGAAGAACCTGATTTCGGGAATACAATACTTACACTGGAACATTCAGGAAAGCTCTTGGACAGGGTTACTACAGTATTCTTTAATCTGATGAGTGCGGAAACAAACGATGAGTTGGATGCCATAGCAGAAAAATTAATGCCGGAACTGACGGAACACAGCAACAATATAAGCCTGAATCCGGTATTGTTCGAAAAAGTAAAAAAAGTATATGAGAAAAAAGACAGCCTGAAACTGACAGCCGAAGAGAACAGGCTGTTGGAAAAGACATACGACGGATTTATCAGAAACGGAGCTAACTTAAGCGATGACGATAAGGAAACTTTCAGAAAGTTGTCTGCCGAACTAAGTTCGCTTACCCTGAAATTCTCGCAGAACCATCTGAAGGAGACTAACAAATACGAACTGCATATTACAGACAGAAAAGACCTGGAAGGACTGCCAGAAAGTGCTGTTGAAGCAGCCGAACATGCCGCAAAAGGTAAAGGCAAGGAAGGATGGATATTCACACTGCAGGCACCAAGCTATGTCCCGTTCATGAAATACAGTAACCGCAGGGAACTGAGGAAACAGATGTATATGGCATACAACACTCAGTGTACACACGATGACGAATGGAACAACACTGATATTGTAAAGCAATTAGTGAACAAACGTATGGAAATAGCACAGTTGCTCGGATTTGAGACGTATGCCGACTATGTTTTGAAAAAAAGAATGGCAGAAAACAGTGAGAATGTTTACAAACTACTTAACGATCTGTTGGAAGCATACTCTCCTGCCGCACATAAGGAGGTAGAAGAAATAGAACTTTTGGCAAAGGAAACCGAGGGTAATGATTTTAAACTTATGCCATGGGACTTTTCATTCTATGCAGAGAAACTTAAGAACCGCAAATACAGCCTTGACGAAGAGGCTTTGAGACCTTACTTCGAACTTGAGAAAGTAAAAGAAGGAGTATTCGGACTTGCCACAAGACTATACGGAATAACATTCCATGAGAACAAGGATATACCTGTGTATCATCCTGTTGTAAAGGCTTTTGATGTATTCGATGCTGACGGAAGTTTCCTTGCTGTGCTTTACACTGATTTCCATCCAAGGGAAGGGAAACGTTCCGGAGCATGGATGACAAGTTACAAGGAACAGTGGATAGAGGATGACGGAACAAACAGCCGTCCGCACGTGTCTGTTACAATGAACTTTACAAAACCTACTGCCGACAAGCCTGCATTGCTCACATTCTCGGAAGTCAACACGTTCTTGCACGAATTCGGTCATGCACTGCACGGCATATTTGCCAACACACGTTTCCAGTGTATGAGCGGAACCAACGTATATTGGGATTTTGTGGAACTGCCGTCGCAGATTATGGAGAATTTTGCGGTGGAAAAGGAATTCCTTAATACATTTGCCAGACACTACATAACAGGAGAAGTAATACCAGAACATCTCATAAAGAGCATTATAGACTCGCAAAACTTCAATGTGGCATACGCATGTCTGCGTCAGTTGAGTTTCGGATTCCTTGACATGGCATGGTACACCAGAAAAAATACTTTCGACGGAGATGTCAGAGATTATGAAAAGAAAGCATGGGAGAAAACACAGTTGCTTCCACAAGTTGACGAAACATGTATGAGCGTACAGTTCGGTCATATAATGTCCGGAGGATATTCAGCAGGATATTACAGCTACAAATGGGCTGAGGTATTGGATGCGGACGCTTTCTCTGTATTTAAGGAGAAAGGCATTTTCAACCGCGAAACAGCACAGTCTTTCAGAGACAACATTCTGTCAAAAGGCGGCACAGAACATCCTATGACTTTATATAAACGCTTCCGAGGACAAGAACCGGGTATTGAAGCTCTTCTTAAGAGAAACGGAATAAAATAGCTATATAATGAGAATGAATATAAAATATATACTGATGTTGATTATCTTGCCGTTTGCATTATGCGGATGCAATCAGGAAGATGATGTCTTTGAGATTTTTTCAAGCGGTACATGGAGAGTAAACAACTATTATACAGACTGTAACTGGAACAATCTGGCATACAAACCTGGAAATCCGGTTTTCACTACTGAAAATGATCTGAAAGTTGTAAACTCATTCACTGTAGTATTTGAAGAAGACGGAAGCATGAAAGGAGATATTGAAGGAGGAACATTCACTGCCAGATGGAGTGCCAATCCGGAAGACAGAAGTTTCAGCATTACCAACATAAATGCCACTATAAGCCTGTCAGGTAAGAATGCCGAATTCATTACAAGACTAAAGAACGTAAAATTCTATCAGGGAGACAGTAAGACTATGCAACTTGCGCCTCAGGAAAAAACGACTTATATCCAATTCAATCACAGATAAAGACATTTTTATTATATGGAACAGGAAAACAAACAAGAAATATTAGACAAAAGATATATGCGCATGGCCCGTATATGGGCAGAAAACTCATACTGCAAACGCCGTCAGGTTGGAGCATTGATAGTGAAAGACAAGATGATTATATCTGACGGATATAACGGAACTCCGTCCGGATTCAGTAACGTATGCGAAGATGAAGATGGCCTGACAATACCATACGTTCTTCATGCCGAAGCAAATGCCATAACAAAGATTGCGCGCTCGAACAACAGCAGCGAGGGAGCTACAATGTATGTCACAACATCACCTTGCATAGAATGTGCCAAGCTCATCATACAGGCCGGTATAAAAAGATTGGTGTATGGAGAGAAGTATCGTCTGGAAGACGGATTGAACCTGCTGAGGAAAGCAGGAATTGAGGTTGTTTACCTTGAAAATGAAAAATAAACTGTATAACATAAAATCTATATATATGGACAATAAGTATAAACGTTTCATGCCGATATTGTTGGCTGTAGGAATAGTGATCGGTATTGCTATAGGAGTGTTTTACACAAACCTTTACTCCGGAAACAGACTCGGAGTTATAAAAGGTTCTTCGAATAAAATTAATGCTCTTCTGAGAATTGTGAATGACTCGTATGTGGATACTGTAAAGATGGAAGATTTGGTAGAAAAGACCATGCCTCTGATTCTGTCTGAACTTGATCCTCACTCATCATATATCCCTGCAAAAGATCTGGAAGAAGTCAATTCGGGACTGAAGGGACATTTCAGCGGAATTGGTATCCAGTTTACCATCAAGGACGACACTATACACGTAAACAGTGTGATACCTGGCGGACCATCGGAAAAGGTAGGACTTATGGCAGGCGACCGCATTATAGAGGTGGATGACTCGGCTTTCGTTGGAAAGAAAGTGACAAACAATGAGGCTATGAGAAGGCTGAAAGGTGAAAAGGGAAGTAAAGTAAAACTTGGCATTTTCCGTCCGGGTGAAACAGAAATACTTCATTTTACGATAATCAGAGGTGACATTCCTGTTAAAAGCGTTGACGCGGCATACATGATAGACGGTAAGTGGGGATTCGTGAAAGTAAACAAATTCGGAGAAACAACTTATCCGGAACTGCTTTTCGCGCTGGCAAAACTGAATCAGGAGAATATGCAGGGCCTTATAGTTGACTTACGTGGAAACACCGGAGGATACATGGCTGCTGCCATACAGATGGTAAATGAATTCTTGCCGGCAAACAAACTTATAGTTTATACCGAAGGCAGAAAATATCCAAGGGAAAATTATACATCAAACGGTACGGGAAGCAGCCAGTCACTGCCTATAATTGTATTGGTGGACGAGGGTTCGGCATCTGCCAGCGAAATTTTTGCAGGAGCGATACAGGATAATGACAGGGGTACTATCATAGGACGTCGCTCATTCGGTAAAGGACTTGTGCAACAGCCTATAGAGTTCAACGACGGTTCTGCCATAAGACTTACAATAGCAAGATACCATACTCCATCAGGAAGATGTATCCAAAAGCCATACGAGCAAGGAAACGGAGCAGAGTATGAAATGGATCTGTTGACAAGATATGAACATGGAGAATTTTTCTCGGCAGACAGTATCAAGCAAAATGAAAAGGAAATTTACTACACCGGACAGGGAAGAAAGGTTTATGGAGGTGGTGGAATCATGCCAGACATATTCGTACCACACGACACTTTAGGTATGACATCTTACTTCAGAATGGCTGCAAACAGGGGGTTTATAATAAGATATGCTTTCGACTATACAGACCAGAACAGAAATATACTGGCCGACTACAAAACGGGAGATGAACTGTGCGACTATCTTAAGACACAGAATCTGCTGGTTAAATTCTCGAAATGGGCAGAAAAGAAAGGGCTGAAGAGAAGGAACAACATGTTGATTACATCAAAAGACTTGTTTGAGACAAGTATATACGGCAACATTATATATAACATGTTGGGTATAGAAGAATATATCAAATATCTGAACAAAACAGACAATACTGTGCTGAAAGCGGTGGAAGTGCTTGAAAAAGGCGAGTCTGTACCACAAGCACCTGAAACGACAGATAAACAAAAATCAGAAAAAGAAGCGGCATAATGGAAGAAAAGGACAATATCAGGAAACGAATTTCCGAAAAGAAGAAAGAGTTTTCGGAAGATGAATTGAAAACATTATCTTCCGAAATCATGGAAAGACTGGAAGATAATGTAGTCCTGAAATGTGCAAAAACTGTATTGATGTATTATTCTCTTCCTGACGAAGTTTTTACTCACGATTTTATAGAAAAATGGAGTAAGGAAAAAACAATCTTGTTGCCGGTTGTAAAAGGCGACGATTTGGAACTTAAGGTTTACACCGGTAGAGAATGTATGCAAAAAGGATGTTTCAATATTGATGAACCTCAGGGAGAAATCTACAATAATCTGACATCAATAGATGTTGCTGTGATACCCGGAGTATCATTTGACAGACATGGAAACAGACTTGGCCGAGGAAAAGGATTTTATGACCGTTTTTTAAAAAAACTGAATACTTTCAAAATTGGTGTCTGTTTCGATTTCCAGTTAAATGATGAAATACCGCACGGAGAACATGACATTGCAATGGACGAGGTATGGACAGAGAACGGATATGTCAGCAAAAAATAATATCTGTAATAACCTGGGCTCCTACACGGGAGTTCAGGTTTCTTATTAATATTTCGCGTCCCATCTGTAATTCCTGACGTATAACCGAGGATGAAAGTTGCACGTATAGGGTCTGGTTCTTTATATATATATTGGTAGTATGTCGGAATATCACCGGTCCTACAACATCTTTCCACGATTCGATGAGACGATACTGATTAAGAGGAGTTTCCAACCCTTCCTGACGCAAGAGCTGCATTATCACATCGCCTAACTTTTCTGTGTTATTCCGCTTCATCAACTATCTCCTTTCTTTCCGCTATATTACCGTTTTCTACTTCAAACAGTTTATAATCACCGTCAATTTTCTTCAAAATCTTATCCAAATGGTCACGGTTTGTGTCTGTGACAAAAATCTGCCCGAAACTGTCGCCTGCAACCAGTTTCACTATCTGTTCTACCCTATGCGCATCAAGTTTATCGAATATATCGTCAAGCAGAACTATAGGAGTGGTACGGCTTCCTGTACGTTTCAAGAATTCAAACTGAGCAAGTTTCAACGCGATGAGATATGTTTTATTCTGACCTTGAGACCCTTCCCTTTTTATAGGAAAATCGCCTAACTTCATAATCAGATCGTCCTTATGTATCCCTTTAAGGGAATAACCCATAACAAAATCACGTTGGCGGCTACCACGAATTATATTCAGAAGGTCACCTTGCGAGGCATGAGACTCATAATCAAGGCTAACAGTCTCCATATCCTCTGATATGAACGAATAATATGATTGGAATACCTTGACAAACTCGTCGATAAACTGTTTGCGCTTTTTATATACTATCTCACCCGACGATGCCATCATTTCTTCCCAAACATTCATAAGCTCCGGCTCTGGTTCAACCTCTGATTTAAGCAACGTGTTACGCTGCAGCATCGCTTTATTATATCGTATCAATGAATCCAAATACTCACGGTCGAACTGTGAAATAACAACATCAATAAACCGGCGCCGCTCTTCGCTACCTCCGGAAATAAGGACCGAATCAGACGGTGAAACCATAACCAAAGGAATAAGCCCTATGTGATCAGAAAGACGGGTGTATTCCTTTTTATTTCGCTTGAACTGTTTTTTCTGTTTACGTTTCAGACCACAGTAAACCTCTTCCGGTTCACCGTCATCTGTCTGATAAAAGCCCTGAAGCACAAAAAATTCACGGTCGTGCAGGATGTTCTGAGTATCTATAGGATTTGTCGCGCTCTTACAGAATGAAAGATAATATACGGCGTCCATAAGGTTGGTCTTACCCATACCGTTACGGCCTATTATACAATTCATTTTGGGAGAAAATGACAGCTCTGACTGCTCTATGTTCTTGTAATTTAATATGGAGATGCGTTTAAGCCACATAATTAAGTCATGTTTTAGCCACAAAATTAACAATAAAAGCATGATTGATAAAAAAAGATGCCGACAAATTTCATTTATAAACATAAATAAATTACTTTTGCTGTCCGAAATACACATTGATAATAATAATAATAAAACATATAAAAATGAGTCAACAAAAAAACACAAATGATTTGCTGAACATGGATGAAACTATCAGCAATTCTGAAGAATTCTTTATCAAAAACAAGAATTTGTTATTGGGTGCAGTAATTGCATTGGTAGTTATCGTAGGTGGATACATGGCATACAAAAATTTTGTATCAGAACCTAAAGAACTGAAGGCTTCGGAAGCTATTTTCAAAGGTGAACAATATTTCGGAGCTGATAACTATGAAACATCATTGAACGGCGACAGCTTAGGATTTGCAGGTTTCGTTAAACTGGCTGACGAATTCAGCGGAACAAAAGCCGGAAATCTTGCCAATGCATACGCAGGAATCTGTTACGCACAACTTGGCAAATACGAAGATGCTGAAAAATATTTAAGCAAGTTTGATGGCGACGACCAGTTGGTAGCTCCTGCAGTACTTGGTACAATGGGTAACTGCTATGCACAGATGGGACAGCTGGACAAAGCTGCAGCAACATTGATTAAAGCCGCAAAACGCGCTAACAGCCTATCATTAAGTCCTATATACCTTATTCAGGCCGGACAGATTCTTGAAAAACAAGGCAAGAACGCAGAAGCCGTAGAAGCATATAAGACTGTAAAGAAAGATTATGCCAACTCATATCAGGCAATGGATATCGACAAATATATAGAACGCGCTTCTATTAAATAATAAAAACATAAAATACAGGCACGGATTTCCGGCGCAGGATAATATATTGCGCGTACAAGGAACTCCGTGCTTGTTTTTTATCATAACAACTAAACTTATAAAATTATGGCAACAGCTTATCACAATCTATCCGACTATGACTTCAACTCAGTACCTGACGCTTCGAATATGAGATTCGGAATAGTAGTATCTGAATGGAACAGTAATATTACAGGAGCGTTACTTGAAGGTGCAGTAAAGACATTAAAGAAACATGGAGCTAAAGATGAAAATATACATGTACAGACCGTACCGGGAAGTTTCGAACTTACATACGGATCCGCACAAATGATAAAGAGCAATAAGTTCGATGCTATTATCGCGTTAGGCTGCGTAGTAAGAGGTGATACACCGCATTTTGACTATGTATGCGCCGGAGCGACACAAGGTATAACTCACCTGAACGCAACTACCGATACCCCAGTCATTTATGGCCTGATAACAACCAACAACATGGAACAGGCTGAAGACAGAGCAGGAGGAAAATTAGGAAACAAAGGTGATGAATGTGCTATTACCGCAATAAAAATGATAGACTTCACTTGCAGATTAAAAAAATAGTTGTATCTTTGCATCGCAATTGAAAAAAGCGATATTAAAAGCTGTTGTTTCAATAGCTGAAGGGCAAATACCAGAGTGGCCAAATGGGGCAGACTGTAAATCTGCTGGCTTA
>CALUIE010000023.1 GCA_944320605.1 uncultured Phocaeicola sp.
GACGTATTCCGTAACAGATGTATGGAGAGAGAGATAAGTGCGAATCCGCTTCGCAAACAGTATTACGAGAAACGCGACGATAGCGATAAATTGAAACTTGACGCTGAATATGAAGAGTAAATTCAGGAATATTTTTTTTATAATAGGAGTAGTCGCCATAGTAATAATGCTTTTTGGTATGGACATGACTTACGAGGATGTAGTGTCATGCTTGAGAAAAGCCGGTATATGGTTTCCTGTATTACTGTTGCTATGGATGTTTATTTATGCTATAAATGCGGGAGCATGGTATGCCATTATTTGTAATGGGCTGAATGGGGTTAAGGTTCCTTTCTGGAAAGTATTTAAATATACTATCACCGGTTTTGCATTGAACTCTACTACACCTGTCGGGCTGATGGGTGGCGAACCTTACCGTATAATGGAATTGAAACCTTACGTAGGGATAGAAAAGGCATCTTCCAGTGTGATATTGTATGTAATGATGCATATATTCTCGCACTTTTGTTTTTGGCTGTTCTCACTCCTTATATATATATTGTCATACTATAGCCAGATAAACCGCACATACGTTATAATCATGGGTGTTTTTGTTGTGGCTTGTATGATAGGAATTTATTTTTTTATAAAAGGATATCGTTCAGGAATGGTTATGAAACTTATGCGTTTTTTGCAGCGTATGCCTTTTATAAAAAACAAGATAACCAAATTAATAGAGAAAAAGGAAGAAACTTTTGTACAGATCGACAATCAGATAAAAGATTTGTATAGGAATAATAAATATACTTTCTTTACATCATTGTCATTGGAGTTTATTGCAAGGGTAGTATCTTGTCTTGAAGTATATATCATCTTGTTGATATTTTCTACTGACGCAAGTTTCTTCGACAGTATATTGATATTAGCGTTTACATCACTGTTCGCCAATCTGATGTTTTTTTCGCCTATGCAGCTTGGTGCCCGCGAAGGTGGATTTGTAATGTCTGTAGCTTTACTGTCCATCCCATATTCGTATGGAGTATTTATGGCATTATTGATAAGAATAAGAGAGGTGGTATGTGTTATTTTAGGTATAGCGTTAATGAAAATAGGAAATAAATAATATCGTTATGAACTTTGAATCATTTAAGAGAGGGTTAAAATCAACTTTAAAATCAGAAGATACTGAAGGATTTTATGAAATATACGTGACTCGTTCGAGCGGGTATTTATGGGCTTTGTTTTTTAAAAAACTTGGAGTACATCCTAATGTTGTGACTATAATATCCATCATTCTTGGTATGTTGGCTGGATATATGTTTTATTTTGACAGTCTAAAGTATGGCTTGTTGGGAATTTTCTTGCTTATTTGGGCTAATTGGTATGATTGTGCGGATGGTCAATTAGCAAGAATGACCGGCAAAAAAAGTCTTTTAGGTAGGGTACTTGACGGATTTGCAGGCGATTTGTGGTTTTTCTCAATATATTTCTTTATCTGTTTAAGACTTACAGACACTTGGGGAATATATATATGGTTATTGGCTGCATTCTCAGGATTCGTATGCCATAGCAAGCAATGTGCGCTGGCCGATTATTATAGGAATATTCACATGTATTTTCAGAAGGGTAATGCAAATTCTGAATTTGACAAATCTTCGAAGCAGGTGGAAAAGATGAAATCGCTTAGTTGGAATAAGGACTGGTTTGAAAAATTGTATATGTTTTTCTATATAAGATATACAAAAAGCCAGGAAAGTATGTCGCCATCGCTACAAAAATTATTGAGAGGAGTAGAGGTAAAATGGCTCGATAAAGGTTTGGATATTCCTACAGATTTCAGGGAAGAGTATAGAAAAAACAGTAAACCATTGATGAAATATACAAATATTCTGACATTTGATACCAGAGCTTTAGTACTTTTCATTTCTATACTTGTAAAGGAACCATGGATTTTCTTCGTATTTGAAGTTACAGTTCTTAATGTACTGTTTTTCTATATGAGATATAAGCACGAGAGTTTTTGTAAGAAAATGTACGCTAATTATTGCAGTTAACGGTAAGATGGTCAAGAAAATAGCTTTTATTACAGCTGGCGGGAATGGAGAGAGAATGCATGAACAGACTCCTAAACAATTTCTAAGTTTATACGACGTGCCAATTATAGTACATACACTTATGAAGTTTGAACAAAGTGAATGTATAGATGTTATAATAGTAGTATGCCTTAGTGGTTGGGTAGAACAGTTGAGGATTTTGGCAGAGAAATATAACATTACAAAATTGCTTGCCATAGTTGAGGGGGGCAGTAATAGTCAGGAATCTATATCAAATGGAATAAAGTTCTTGCTTGAAAATGGTTATAATGATGATGATATTGTTATAGTCCATGAGTCTGTAAGACCTTTTATTACAGAAAAGATTATTTCAGATAATATTAAGACTTGTATTGAGAAAGGCAATGCAGTAACTGTTATCAGAGGTAATGAATCTTATTTGTTCAGTGAAGATGGTCTATCGTCTAATAAACATTTCCTAAGAGAGGCAATGTTTATGGTGCAAACCCCTCAGACGTTTACCTTGGGACAGATAGGCAAGGCTATCAACGAGGCGAAAGAAAAAGGTATTCTTTCGCAGTCGCTGTATATATTGATGTCTCAGTTGGAATATACACCATTATATTTTGTGGATGGTGACAGGTTTAATATTAAATTGACATATCCTGAGGATTTGAGGATCTTTGAATTGATTATCTCCGAGACTCATAAGTATTCTATGCCTGAATGTGTGAAATAATGATTTTACTGTTTGCATAATGGTAAAGTGTTTTATATTATAATAGGAGTGTAAGCATTTGAAACATATATTAATATTATATTGTAATATGGTAAAAAGGTTTTTTGTATTGATGACATTATGGATTTGGACAGTTGTTTTATATGCCCAGATTCATGGTGTTGTAACAGATGCGGATAATGGAGAACCAATTCCATATTTGAATATATATTATGACGGAAAGGGTGTTGGTACTATAACAGATATTGATGGCAGATATTCAATCCCTTACTATGACGGCTGGAACAAGCTTACTTTTTCAATGGTTGGATATACCAGACAGGACATTACAGTATCTTCCAAAACTACAGAATTGAATGTAAGAATGAAATCGGAACTGGTTCTTGATGAAGTTGTAGTGAAACCGAAGAAAGAAAAATATTCCAGAAAGAATAATCCTGCAGTAGAATTAATGAAAAAGGTTATTGCATCTAAAAAAAGAACTAACCTTGAGAACAATGATTATTATTTTTATAACAAATACCAAAAAATAACTTTAGCTGTAAATGATATAACCCCGGATTCGTTAAGAGAATCTTGGCTTTTCAAGAAATATCCTTTTCTACGTGAACAAGTGGAATTGTGTGATGTGACAAACAAGCAGATTCTTCCTGTTTCTGTAGATGAAACAGTTTCGCAAAAAATATATCGTAAAGAACCGCATTCGGAGAAAACCATTATTCATGGAATTAATTCTAAGGGAATTAATGAACTGTTCAGTACCGGTGATATGCTTACAACAGTTCTAAAAGATGTATTCCAGGATATTGACATTTATGAGGATCGTTTTCGCTTCCTTCAGTATCCTTTTGACAGTCCTGTCTCTAATGCCGGTATAAGGTTCTACAAGTATTATATAATGGATACTGTATATGTGGAACGTGAAAAGTGTTTCCATTTGACTTTCGTGCCAAACAATTCTCAGGATTTTGGATTTACAGGGCATCTGTATATTCTGGCAGACTCTACATTTAGGGTGAAACAGTGTGAAATGAATCTTCCTAAAAAGACGGATATAAACTTTGTGGATCACATGATTATAAAACAGAAATTCGGTGAATTGCCTACAGGTGAATGGACGTTGATGGAAGACGATATGTTGTGCGAACTGTCGTACCTGAAGAAAGTGCTTGGTTCTTATATGGTGAGACGCACAACACGTAATTTTGATTTCTCTTTTGAACCTTTGCCGGATAACTTGTTTAAAAAGAAGGGTAATGAGATAAAGGATGTCAATGCGATGATGCGTGATGATGAATATTGGAAAAAATACAGGCAGGAAGATCTTACTGAATCGGAAACACGTATGGGAAGTTTCATTGATGATCTGGCTAAAATAAAAGGTTTCAAATATATACTTTTCGGGTTAAAGGCTTTGATTGAAAACCATGTGGAGACCGGTAAGAACAGTAAGGTGGATATAGGACCAATAAATACCATAGTTACGTCGAACTATATAGATGGTTGGCGTTTGCGTGCGTCCGCAATGACTACGGCCAATTTACATCCGAATATTTTCCTGAAAGGATATTATGCATACGGATTTAAGGATAAAAAGTCCAAATATATGGGTGAACTTGAATATTCTTTCGACAAGAAGGAATATTTGCCACGTGAATTCCCGAAACATTCTATGACTTTTACGTATCAGTATGATAACATGGTTCCTTCTGATAAGTTCATAGGAACTGATAAAGATAATATGTTTACTGCCTTTAAGGTTTGTCAGGTAGATCAATACAATTACGAACGTAAAGCTACAATAAAATATGAGCGTGAGCGTGAGTTTGGATTTAAGACAACGGCAACGCTGAGACATGCCAACTATGAACCATGCGGTGAATTGTTTTACCGTACCATGGCAGGAGAGGGTGCTTTGCAATCTGCGATAGCCGATGGCTCTTTATCGGGACAGAAATGGGTGAAGTCGCCGTTTAATACCCATGATATAACAGTTACCGAGGCGTCTTTGGCATTCCGTTATGCGCCGGGAGAGACTTTCGTCAATACTAAGCAGAGACGTTTGCCTGTAAATCTTGACGCGCCTGTATTTACATTGCAGCATACGTTAGGTCTGAAAGGTGTTTTAGGTAGTGATTATACTTATAATATGACAGAAGCTACAGCGTATAAACGTTTCTGGCTGAGTTCGTGGGGTAATCTCGATGTTCACCTGAAAGGTGGAATACAGTGGAACAAGGTTCCTTTCCCACTGCTGATAATGCCGGCTGCGAACTTATCGTACATTATACAGGATGGAACATTCAATTTGATTAATAACATGGAGTTTCTTAATGACCGTTATGCTTCTTTGGATATGTCATGGAACATGCAGGGAAAACTGTTTAACCGCATACCTCTCATAAAGAAACTGAAGTGGCGCGAATTTATAGGTGTCAAGTGCCTTTGGGGAACACTTACTGATAAGAACAATCCCTTCCTTGAACAAAACAAGAATGATAATATGCTGATGATGTTCCCCGGACATTATGATAGGAATGGTCACTATGTTTATTCAAGCAATGTTATGGATCCTAAAGTGCCATACGTGGAAATTACTGCCGGTATTCATAATATATTTAAATTATTGCACATCGAATACGTAAGGCGTCTTAATTATAATCATCTTCCTACAGCAAACAAGTGGGGTATAAGATTGATGATACGTACAGTGTTCTAATGTATTTTTCTGCCATATTTACTTATTCTTCCCAAAGATTTTGTAAATTTGGCAGACAAATTCTATTATATGGTAAAATCGGATATTCAGAATATAAAGTTACGCTTTGGTATAATAGGTAATACCGAGGGGCTTAACAGGGCTATAGATATTGCTATGCAGGTAGCACCTACGGATTTGTCTGTATTGGTTACCGGCGAGAGTGGAGTGGGTAAGGAAAGTTTCCCGCAAATAATACATCAGTTCAGCAGAAGAAAGCATGGACCATATATAGCTGTAAACTGTGGAGCTATTCCTGAAGGTACTATCGACTCGGAGCTTTTCGGACATGAAAAGGGAGCGTTTACAGGTGCTATAAGTGACAGAAACGGTTATTTTGCCGAGGCTAATGGCGGAACAATTTTTCTTGATGAGGTAGGTGAATTGCCTTTGTCAACCCAGGCGAGACTGTTGCGTGTTCTCGAATCTGGTGAATATATAAAGGTAGGATCATCAAAAGTACAAAAGACCGACGTTAGAATTGTAGCTGCCACAAATGTTAATTTTGCCGATGCCATAGCCGACGGGCGTTTCCGTGAGGACTTATATTACCGATTGAATACCGTTCCTATAAAAGTTCCGCCATTGAGGGAAAGGCCGGACGATATAGCTTTGTTATTCAGAAAGTTTGCTGCCGATTTTGCGGAAAAGTATCGTATGCCTTCCATACAGCTTAATGAACAGGCCAAACGTATGCTGATAGAATATCCTTGGCCTGGTAATATACGTCAGTTGAAGAATATAACGGAGCAGATATCCATTATTGAAACCAACAGAGATATAACTCCTGAAATACTTTCAACATATTTACCGGACATTGCAAACAGTTCGAGGCTTCCGGCATTTGTAGGAGGAAAAAGTACACATTCAAGTAACAAGAGCTTTGAAAGCGAGAGGGAAATATTGTATCAGGTTCTGTTTGACATGAGACGTGATGTTACTGAATTGAAAAAATTAGTGCATGAAATAATGACAGAACGTGAGGCAGGACATCATGTGTCTCATCCTGTGGACAATAATCCTCATTTCCTGCAGAATGCTAATCTTGATGTTATAAGTGATGTTCCTATGGTGGTTCCGCAGGTTCAGCAATATCCTCAGGTGAGCCAGATTCAGCCGGTAAACAAAGTATCGACTATATCTCCTGTAAATAATGTGTCTGTAAAGCATACAGATTCTTCGGATTACCAGGATACTGAGGTTTATGTGGAAGAAAACCTTTCGCTTGATGATGTGGAAAAGGAGATGATTAAAAAAGCATTGGAGAGGCATAACGGAAAGAGAAAGAATGCTGCAAACGATTTGAAGATTTCTGAAAGAACTTTGTATAGAAAAATAAAAGAATATGGACTTGAATAATATAAGGAAATTTAGGGTAGTATCAGTGTTGATGATGTCATTGTGTATTATGGCTGCATGTACTGTGTCGTATAAGTTTAACGGTTCTTCAATAAACTATGATAAAGTGAAGACCATTTCTTTTGAGAACTTCCCTAACAGGTCAGCGGCTTTTGTATGGGGACCGATGGAATCAATGTTCAATACAGCTCTGCAGGATAAGTATATGCAACAGACCAGGCTTAAACAGATTCGTCAAAATGGAGATTTACAGTTGGCAGGTGAAATAACAAATTATGATGCTTATAATAAAGGTGTTGGTTCAGATGGTTACTCTACTATGGCTGAACTGAAAATGACTGTCAACGTAAGATTTGTAAACAATACCAATCATGCGGAAGATTTCGAACAACAGTTCTCTGCAAGCCGTGAGTATAATTCTACGCAACAATTGTCTGCCGTTCAGGAAGAATTGGTTGATCAGATGATCGACGAGATAGTGGAGCAGATTTTCAATGCTACTGTGGCTAATTGGTAAATAGGAGGCTTTTCTATGGAAATGCAGCAACTTAATGAGTGGATAAAGAATCCTGAACTAATGGGAGAAGAAACTTTGGCAGAGTTACGTTCTCTCATTTCACGTTATCCGTATTTTCAGACTGCATGGTTACTGTACCTAAAGAACCTTTATATACTTAATAGCCCTTCTTTCAAGGAAGAACTGAGGCGGGGAGCGTTGTATGTGGCCGATTTGAGTGTCTTGTTTTATTTTGTAGAGGGAAACAAATATTCTATTGAAAAAAGGAACAATGGAATGTCGGAAACATCATCATCGCGTGACAGGACGCTTGTCCTTATAGACCGTTTCCTATCGGAAATACCCAACGATAAAGGTATAAGTTCGGAACTTTCCATACCTGTGGATAGCGTGATGGATTATTCGTCGTTGTTGCTTCTGAATTCCCCTTCAGGTAAGAAAGAGAATGAAAGTGTTTCTCCATTAAAAGGTCAGGAGTTAATAGACAGTTTCATAGAAAAATCAGAATCAGGGACATTTACTGATAATAATGAAAGTACGGTCTCTGAATGTCTGAACGGAGATGAATTCTATGAAGAAACAGATGATATGTATGATTATAATAATGAGTGCGAGTCTGTTCCCGAATCATCTTTTGACAATGTTGAGCAAGTAGAGTGTCGGGAAGATGAATATCTAACAGAAACGTTGGCCAAAATATATGTTAAACAGCAAAGATATGATAAAGCATTGGAAATTATTAAAAAATTAAATTTGAAATATCCAAAAAAAAATATTTACTTTGCAGACCAAATAAGATATTTGGAAAGATTGATTATTAACGCTAAATCAAAATAAAAGAAAATGTATCTATTATTTATTGTATTGATTGTTCTTGCAGCATTGTTACTATGCTTTGTTGTAATGATTCAAAATTCTAAAGGTGGAGGCCTGGCTTCCAGTTTCGCATCGTCAAACCAGATTATGGGTGTGCGTAAAACAACAGATTTCATTGAAAAACTCACATGGGGACTTGCCGCTTTCATGGTGGTTGTAAGTATTGCCGCTGCGTATGTTATTCCTCAGGCAGCAGACAATTCTTCTGTTATCATGAAACAGGCTGTTGAAGAACAAAGCACTAATCCTTTGAATGCGCCTGCAGGTTTTGCTGCGCCTCAGACTGATGCTGCAGCTGCTGCTCCTGCTACAGGTGATTCTGCAAAATAATCTTTTCAGAGTATAGTTTTTTAGATGATAATGTCATTCATAAACCGTGCAGGTTTGTGAATGACATTTTTTATATATGTTCTACTCATTCATATAATAAAAAAAGAGTAATATCATTTCCCATTTATAGATGGTAGGTGATATTACTCTTTTTGTTTTTAATCATCAACCGATGATTATTTGTTTATTTTGCTCCATGTATCTTTCAGTGATACAGTTCTGTTGAACACTAAATGTTCAGGAGTGGAATCCTTATCCACGTTGAAATAACCGATGCGTTGGAACTGCAGATAATCCAAAGGTTTAGCATTTGCCAGGAATTTTTCTACATAGCATTCGTTCAATACTGTCAGTGAGTTTGGATTTATCATTTCCTTCATAGCCTCAAGTGGTGAGCAATTCTTGGCTTCACGGATAGCTGCCATTTCATCGCGTGGATTTTCTACTTTCCACAGACGGTCGTAAAGGCGTACTTCTGCTTTCAGACAGTGGTTACAACTTACCCAGTGGAGTGTACCTTTTACCTTACGATTGGCTTCCGGCATTCCGCTCTTGGTGTTAGGATCATATTCCGCATATACCTCTGTTATATTTCCGTTCTCGTCTTTCTTGCATCCTGTACATTTCACGATGTAAGCATTTTTCAGTCTCACTTCCTGTCCCGGAGTCATACGGAAATATTTCTTAGGAGCATCTTCCATAAAGTCTTCGCGTTCCATCCAAAGCTCACGGCTGAACTCGATGATATGAGTACCTGAGTTAGGATCTTCAGGGTTATTGATGGCTTCCATTTCTTCCACCTTGCCTTCAGGATAGTTTGTGATAATAAGTTTCACAGGGTTGATGACGGCAGAAACACGAGTAGAACGTGCGTTCAGGTCTTCGCGTACCGCACTTTCAAGTAATGCGAAATCGTTCAGCGCATCGTATGTGGTATATCCGATTTTGTCAACGAAATTTCTGATGGACTCAGGTGAGTAACCGCGACGGCGGAAACCGCAGATGGTCGGCATACGTGGGTCGTCCCATCCGTTTACGAGTCCTTCCTTGACAAGAGTCAGAAGGTTACGCTTGCTCATGAGAGTGTAACTCAAATTCAGTTTGTTGAACTCATACTGATGTGGGCGGTGGTCGTCAAGATCTTTTCCTTCTTTCACCCAGTCAACAAACAGGTCGTAAAGCGGACGGTGAACTACGAATTCCAGTGTACACAGTGAGTGAGTCACACCTTCGAAATAGTCGCTCTGTCCGTGGGCAAAGTCATACATAGGATATGCCTTCCACTTGTCGCCTGTACGGTGGTGAGGTGTTTTTACCACGCGATAGATGATAGGGTCGCGGAAGTGCATGTTAGGGTTTGCCATGTCTATTTTTGCGCGTAAAACCATCTTTCCTTCCTCTATCTCGCCACTGTTCATTTTCATAAAGAGGTCAAGATTTTCCTCGATAGGGCGGTCGCGGTATGGACTGTTTGTTCCGGGCTGTGTAGGAGTACCTTTTTGTGCGGCTATTTCTTCAGAAGTCTGTTCATCTATGTATGCTTTACCTTCCTTAATCAGTTGGATGGCAAAGTCCCATAACTGCTGGAAGTAGTCCGAAGCATAATATTCATTACCCCACTGGAAACCCAACCACTGGATGTCTTCTTTTATAGCCTCTACATATTCTACATCTTCTTTAGTAGGATTAGTATCATCGAATCGAAGGTTACATACACCTCCATATTTTTTTGCGATTCCGAAGTCCATGCATATAGCTTTGGCATGTCCTATGTGAAGGTATCCGTTTGGTTCAGGCGGAAAACGTGTCTGTATTCTGCCATCATTTTTACCTTCCTTTAAGTCTTTCTCTACGATTTGTTCGATAAAGTTCAGGCTTTTCTTTTCTGAACTTTCTGTAGCTTTTATTTCAGTCATAGTCCTTATTTATAATAATGCGCAAAAATAATCATTTCTTTTTATATTATAATGTGTTTTATTGACTTATTCATTTTAGGCGATGAAAGAAACTTTCCTGTTTGAGTATAAAAAGTTTACAATATGATGAAGAATTCTATAAATACAACTTGTATTTATAAAAACATTAGTTGTGTATATATAAATATAGACTTTATTTGTATAAATATAATCTGTATTTAGAGAAAATGAAATGAATAAATATTTTTTGTGATTGTATATGTGAAGTCTTTAATAAGATAATATCAGTTTACTGATGTCTTAAAATTTATTTAGGTCAGGAAAACACAACAGCGAATTATAAGTTTATTATGGTAGAATTTTATACTTAGTAAAAATACTTTACAAGGTTAATTCGGATTTATGGAAATATTATGTATAAATCTTAAAATTAACATAATATATTTTGTAGCTATAAGGAAATGTCAGTATATTTGTAGCTATATAAAAGTGGGGTAAAGTGCTTTTGGATGGTATTGAATATGCAATAAAAATGCGAAACATGTTTTATGACATCTTTTTTTATTTGGTCAATCCAAAAAATCGCCCCATCTTTGTGACGTTATCCTGAAAACAATCTTTTTACCTTAAGAAAAAAAAACTAATACCTATTGAAAACTTGAAAAAGGCTCTTTGTGAAAAGGGTCTTTTTTTTATGCTGACACCTGTAATTTTTCAACCTATTTATGTATTTTTGTGGAAAAATCAGATATATATGTCTCAACCGTTAGCAGAACGTTTACGCCCAAAATCATTGGACGATTATATAGGTCAGAAGCATTTGGTAGGTCAAGGGGCGGTACTCCGGAAAATGATAGATTCGGGAAGAATTTCCTCGTTTATCTTATGGGGACCTCCGGGGGTAGGAAAAACCACCCTCGCACAGATTATAGCGAATCGACTTGAGGTTCCTTTCTATACCCTAAGTGCCGTTACTTCCGGAGTGAAGGATGTGCGCGATGTTATAGAAAAAGCGAGCAGTAACCGATTCTTTTCACAACAGAGTCCTATACTTTTTATCGACGAAATACACCGTTTCAGCAAGTCACAACAGGATTCATTGCTTGGAGCTGTGGAAAGGGGAGTGGTTACGTTGATAGGTGCAACTACAGAGAATCCGTCTTTCGAGGTTATTCGTCCTTTACTTTCACGATGTCAGTTGTATGTTCTTAAGTCATTGGAAAAGGAAGACTTGTTAGAACTTCTACATAAGGCTGTTGAGCGTGATTCTGTCTTGAAGGAAAGAAAAGTTGTGTTCAAGGAGACTGATGCCATTTTGAGATATTCGGGTGGCGATGCAAGAAAGTTACTTAACATACTGGAACTTGTGGTAGAGGCAGACGGTGACACCCCTGTGGAGATTACCGACGAAAAAGTAGTGGAACGCCTTCAGCAAAATCCTCTTGCTTATGATAAGGAGGGTGAAATGCACTACGATATAATATCCGCATTCATTAAATCTATACGTGGAAGCGATCCTGACGGGGCTCTTTATTGGCTTGCACGTATGGTGGAAGGTGGAGAGGACCCTGCTTTCATTGCAAGGCGTCTCGTGATTTCGGCTTCCGAAGATATTGGTCTTGCCAATCCCAACGCCTTGTTATTGGCTAATGCTGCTTTTGATGCCGTGATTAAAATCGGGTGGCCGGAAGGTAGGATTCCGTTGGCGGAGGCAACAGTGTATCTTGCCACAAGTCCGAAGAGTAATTCTGCTTACGAAGGGATAAATTATGCCATAGACCTTGTCCGTCAGACAGGAAATCTTCCTGTGCCGTTACATTTGAGGAACGCTCCCACTAAATTGATGAAACAGTTGGGGTATGGTAAGGATTATAAGTATGCACACGCTTATAAGGGAAACTTTGTGAAACAGCAGTTTTTGCCCGACGACTTGAAAGACACTCGTATCTGGCATTCGCAAGATAATCCTTCTGAAACTAAGCTCAAGGAAAGAATGACCCAGCTTTGGGGAGACAGATTTAAGGATTAAATATGTAATAATTTTTTTGTGATATGAATATAGTAGTATTAGATGGATTTACGATGAATCCCGGCGATTTGTCATGGGATAGTCTTGAAAAATTAGGTTCTCTAAAAGTATATGAAAGAACATCTGCCTGTCAATTGTTGGAGCGTGCGGCAGATGCGGACGCTATTTTAACAAATAAGACTGTAGTTGACTCTGCCGCTCTGCGTTCGTTGCCCAGACTGAAATATGTAGGAGTGCTTGCTACAGGTTATAATGTAGTTGACATAAACGTGGCTAAGGAACTTGGTATCGTAGTAACCAACATTCCGGCATATAGTACAGAGTCTGTAGCACAAATGGTATTTGCGCACATACTCAACATAACTCACAGTGTAGGCCGTTATGCTGATGAAGCCCGTTCGGGAGTATGGAGTAGAAAGAACGACTTTTCATATACAAACAGTCCTCTTATGGAGTTGTACGGCAAGAAGATTGGTATTATAGGATTTGGTAATACCGGTTCGGCTACAGCGCGTATCGCTATGGCATTTGGAATGGAAGTCATGGCATATACCAGCAAGCCACAGTCTTTATTGCCTGAAGGGATTGTAAAGGCAACTTCCATAGACGATATATTCAGATATTCTGATATTGTCAGTCTGCATTGCCCTCTGAATAACGAAACTTCTGAAATAGTGAATTCATATCATCTTTCATTGATGAAGGAAACTTCTATACTAATCAATACAGGACGTGGCGGATTGGTTAATGAGAGTGATTTGGCTGAGGCACTTAAATTCGGACGTATTAAGGCTGCAGGACTTGATGTTATGGTAAACGAGCCTCCAAGAGAAGACAATCCGTTGTTAGGGTTGGAGAATTGTTTCATCACACCCCACATTGCATGGGCAACATACGAGGCACGTGTTAGGCTCATGGAGCAGGCTGTGGAAAATTTAAAGAGTTTTATCGAAGGAACAGTAATCAATAATGTCGCTTGTTAGGAATATGACTAAAGAAGAAAGAATAGAAAAGGCCGTTTCGCTTTTCAAGGAAGGATATAACTGTTCGCAGTCTGTAGTTGCTGCTTTTGCCGATATGTATGGTTTTACGCATGAGCAGGCTCTTAAAATGTCGTCTGCTTTTGGTGGAGGAATAGGACGAATGCGAGAAACCTGTGGTGCAGCATGTGGAATGTTTATGCTAGCCGGATTAGAGAAAGGAGCCATTGTGGGAGCAGACCGTGAGTCCAAGGGGGCTACTTACGCATTGGTTCAGGAACTTGCCGCAAAGTTTAAGGAAGAGAATGGCGCGTTGCGATGTGCCGATCTTTTGGGGCTTTCCAAGAAAGAACCTATTGTTTCTACTCCGGAAGCACGCACAAACGCATATTATGCCAAACGTCCATGTGTAAAGATGGTGGAAACTGCGGCACGTATATGGGCTGATTATATCTATTCCGAAAAGAGATGAACAATAAAAAAGATACTCCCGCCAATCTCTATTGTCAGGAGTATCACAACACAAAAACTAAACTAGACTTAACTAAACTATTTAAATGAGAAGTTTCACAACTTCCGTTCTTTATTCACTTGCAAATATATGTTTTTTAATAACAAAAACAAAAAGATGACAGCCTTTTTTACCTGGTTTTTGATAAAAAAGTTGAATGTGTAACTATTTTCTTAAATAGTATGTTTATTAACATAATCCTGCAGCATCGTTTTGTATGTTTCAGATATTGGAATATATTCTTTTCCGAAAACGATGCGTCCTTTGTCAATGATTTTTATCTTTTGTTTTTGTACTATAAATGAACGATGAACTCGCAGAAAACGTTCTTCAGGTAGCTTCTCCTCGAGGGACTTCATACTTATAAGTGATAGGATAGGACGTGGATTGTCTTCGGTATATATCTTTACGTAATCTTTAAGACCTTCTATGTAAAGTATCTTATCCAGTTCTATCTGTATAAGTTTGTAATCACTTTTTACGTAAATATAATCAGGGTTATACGACGTATCAGATGATTTATCGTTCTCAGACTTTAGTTTCAAGTTAAACCATTCTGTGGCTCTGTTTACAGCTTCAATAAAGTCAGCATAACTTATTGGTTTTAGTAAATAGTCGAGCGCGTTTACTCTGTATCCATCTATTGCGTATTGTCCGAATGCGGTTGTAAACACTATTCTTGTTTTTTCAGGAACCATTTTAGAAAATTCAAGTCCGTTGAGCTCCGGCATTTGTATATCAAGAAACAGTAAGTCAACCGGGTTTTCCGGGAGCATTTTCATTGCTTGTACCGCACTTGAATAAGTTCCGCATAATTCCAGGTTCGGCGTTTTTTTAATATATCCTGCTATTAGTCCCAAAGCTAATGGCTCGTCATCTATTACTGCACATTTTATAGTCATGATTTTATATCTGTTATTTGGGTGTTGATATGGTTTATCGTAATGTATGAATTATATACGCTGTTGTTGTCACTAAGCCAGCATTTCCATTCGTACTGCTCCGGATAGAGTAATTCTAACCTCTTGCTTACCTGCTCCAGTCCTATGCCTGAACCGCTCTTGTCAGTTGTGTTTTTAGGATGGTTACTGTTTTGTATCAGACAGGAAATGCAGTTGTTGTCTTCACTTATATTGATTTTTATAAAACTCTTTTCAGAAGGGGAAATACCGTGTTTGAAGGCATTCTCTATCAGTGAAATGAATATAAGTGGTGCAACCTGGGTCTGGCTGTTCTCTGTGGTATTGAAATTTGTTTCTATTTCCACTTCTTCGGACACTCTTATTCTCATAAGCTCAATGTAGTTCTTTATGAAATCTATTTCTTTTTTTAAAGGAACATACATTGACTGATTGTCGTACAGTACGTATCTGAGAAGTTTACTAAGTTCCTGTACGGCTTGTTGCGCTTTGTCGCAATCTATTGCGATGAGTGCGTATATATTATTAAGAGTGTTAAGAAGGAAGTGTGGATTAAGCTGGTTTCTTAGATTTTTCAATTCTGCTTCGGTCATACTTTTTACTGCTTCACGACGTGCGGCTTCAGTTTCATTCCATCTAATACTTAATCTGATGGCAACGCTTAGTCCTGCCGAGAAAATCATGCTGGCAATGTCCCTTATTATAAATACAATTATAGAGGGGGGATTATGTCTCATCATTTCTGGCGGTGGTGGTTGTATGTGCATCTCGTTCCACCATCTAATGGCTAAAGATGAAATTATTATTATTGCTATGTTTGTTATAATGAATTTCCTTTTGTGGTCTTTGAATAATAGTTTTGGAATTAATAGAAAATAGTTGATATAGAATATTGTAAAAAGAGAGGCCGGCACAATGACGAAACGTATGAAAGCCTTCCAATTTATACTTCCATTGTCGCTTTGAGTCATTATTATCGGAAAGCCGAAAAATAATATCCAGCAGAATACATGTATTGATATTTCAAGTAATCTGTTTTTATGATTTAAAAATTTCATGTCTTGTTAATCAGTAAGATGGTATTTGGTCATTAATATATACAAAGATATTTGATAACTTTATTTTTTGTTCTTAATATATTACTTTTTTATAGATTGATTTGATGTTTTATTACAATTTTGTAATTTCAGTATATGTATGATTGAAGTTTATATAATTTCGTGTCGTGATGGAGACTTCTTATTACATAAAATTCTTATTGCTATATTGGAGACTGTGAGATTTTGTTTATCTTTGCCGGCGTAATTTATAATGAGTATAAATAGAATTATGGTAAGAAAGGATACATATACATGGATTAGAGTGGCACCTTCGCTGTTTCTCACTGTGTTTTTAGTGTATTATGCCATAATTTCCGCGTATGCTCATGTGCATGTTGTAAACGGAGTGATGGTGGTGCATTCGCATCCGTTTTCTGATCAGCATACACATACTGCGGGACAGACTCTGGTACTTCATTATCTGACAGACTTCCATTCTTTGGAGGCGTCGGCACCTCAGTTTGTCGAATCACCGTTTCAGCCGGTATTTCTTATTGATTATTCGGAACATGTTCCTACATGTCTGTTGCCGGAATTCTATTCCGGTTTAGGTCTCCGGGCACCTCCTTTTTCTTCATTTCTTATCTCTTGACCTGGCATCTTTTTGATGTCCGGCAAGTTGTTTTGTGACCATAGTTGTTTATGGACATGGAATCGGTATATCATAACATTTTTTCAAATTTAAATTAATAAAGAAATGAAGAAGCTATCAATATTCATTTCGGCTCTTGTGTGTGCTATGGTCAGCATGGCTGCAGGAGTCGATAACAGCCCTGTGAAGGAGGGTAATGTTATTACAGGTCACGTAATAGAAAAAGGAACAGAAAACAGTCTTCCATACGCCACAGTCATTATAGTGGAAACAGGCGAGGGAACAGTGACTGATACAGACGGATATTTCAAACTGAAAAAAGTTCCTGCAGGTAAATATACATTGAAAGTGAATTCTGTGGGATATGCACAACAGACTAAGGAAGTGAATGTGAGCGATGAATATACTGTAGATGTGCATTTTATTCTTTCTGAAGAAACTATTATGACTGACGAGGTTGTGGTGTCTGCCAACAGAAATGAGACAAGCAGAAAACTTGCTCCTGTTGTGGTGAATGTAATGAACAATAAACTGTTCGAAATGGTAAACTCTACCGATTTGGCGAAATCGCTTAATTATCAGTCGGGATTACGTGTGGAGAACAATTGTCAGAACTGCGGCTTCCCTCAGGTGCGTATTAATGGTCTTGAAGGTCCATATTCGCAGATACTTATCAATAGCCGTCCGGTGATGAGTGCATTGTCGGGGGTATATGGTCTTGAGCAGATTCCTGTTAATATGATTGAGAGGGTAGAAGTTGTACGTGGCGGTGGCTCGGCTCTTTTCGGCGCAAACGCTGTCGGTGGTACCATCAATATCATAACAAAAGATCCGATAAACAATTCTTTTCAGGTATCTACCAATATGTCCAACCTTGGAGGAAAATCTTGGGAGCAGTATATGGGGGTGAATGCCTCTCTTGTATCTTCTGACAATACATATGGTATAGCATTGTATCAGTCATACAGAAACAGAAATCCGTACGATGCTGATGGCGACGGTTTCTCGGAACTGGGAAAACTGAATATGAATACCTTCGGACTTAGAGCTTATTATCGTCCTACTCATTTCAGCCGTATCAGCCTGGAATATCATACTACAAACGAATTCAGACGTGGTGGAAGCAACTTCAATCTGCAGCCTCATGAGGCAGATATCTGCGAGCAGACTAAACATATAATAAACAGCGGTGGTCTGACATACGATGTTTTCTTCAATGAGTACCGTCATAAACTATCTGTTTACGGTTCTGTTCAGCATACAGACCGCAACAGCTATTATGGTACGCAGGAACTTGATGATCCGGGAAAGGCATACGGAACTACAGACGACTTGACTGCCGTAGGTGGAGCAATGTATGTAGGCAATATGGATAAGTGTCTCTTCTCTCCGGCTACTTTTACCGGTGGTCTGGAATATCAGTATAACTCTTTGCATGACATTATGGCGGGATATAACCGCGATTTAAAGCAGGATGTGAAAGTAGCCAGCGCATACGCCCAGAATGAATGGAAAATGGATAAGTTCACTCTGTTGGCCGGATTTCGTCTTGACAAGCATAACCTTGTGGACAATGTGATATTCAGTCCGCGCGTGAATGCTCTGTGGAAACCATCGGATAAGGTACAGGGACGTCTGACGTGGTCAACAGGTTTTCGTGCCCCACAGGCATACGATGAAGATCTTCATGTGGCAGCAGTAGGTGGTGAAGCTATGATTATCCGTTTGGCGGAAGGATTGAAACCGGAACGTTCAAACAGCTTCAGCGGTTCGGTGGACTGGAGTGCTTCGTTCGGTCATTTCCAATCAAATCTTTTGGTAGAAGGTTTCTACACAATGCTTAACGATGTATTCTATCTTAAAAATATAGGTGAGGGTGATCAACAGGGAACTACCATACAAGAGCGTTGCAACGGACGTGGTGCGAGAGTGTATGGAGCGAATATCGACTATAAGATAGCTCATGGCAGAGATGCCCAGTTGCAGTTAGGTTTTACTGCACAGCAGAGCAGATATACAGAGCCTGTTTACTGGAGTGAGGATGCCGATGTGGCACCTACAAAGAAGATGACACGTACTCCTGACCTTTATGGTTACTTTACGTTTACTTCCGCTCCGTTCAAGAACAAGAATTTTGATTTCTCATTGTCTGGCGTATATACAGGACGTATGCTCGTTCCTCATTTTGCCGGTTATATAGAGAAAGATGTTCTTGAAAAGACTCCTGATTTTATGGAACTTAACCTCAAATTGAATTACACATTTGTATTGAACGATCATCTGAAACTTCAGTTGAACGGTGGTGTAAATAACATATTCAATGCTTTCCAGAAAGACTTGGATAAAGGTATAGGACGTGATTCAAAATATTTTTATGGTCCTACACAACCAAGAACTATATTTATCGGAATAAAATTCTTCAATTAAATACCGTTTAATTATCGTTCAGGCGGTGTTCAGTGAACGTTCACTAAACGTTCACTGAACACCGCCTGAACTGTATATAGACAGATTGTAAAATATGTCTTTATTTTGTTTCCTGTGACCAACCTCCACCAAGAGCCTTGTAGAGATTTACAAGAGTAATTTGCTTATCGCGTATTGCATTACTCAATCCAATCTGTGCATCAAGATAACCACGCTGTGCGTCCAGCAAGTCTATATATCCGATAACACCGTTGATGTATTGTAGTTCGGCAAGGTCAAGGGCACTTTTCGATGCCTGTTCCAGTCGGAGTCTGGTTTCGTATATCTCACGTGTCTTGTTGAATTCCACAATAGCGTTTCTTGCATCCTTGAATGCGTTTAGTATAGCTTTTTCGTAAGCGTATGTGGCCTGCTCGTATGCGGCTTTCTTGGCTTTTAGTGCCGCGCGGTTCTTTCCGAAGTTGAATATCGGGGTAATTAGAGAACCGGCAATAAGGTGATGTGGAGATTTGAATATATCTTTTAACTCTTCACTTTCTGCTCCGTACGATGCTGTCAGAGTCAGGCGTGGAAACATATTTGTGAATGCCATTCCAACTGCAGCATTTGCGGCGATAAGCGACTGTTCGGCCTGTCTTACATCAGGACGTCTTTCTAAAAGACTTGATGGCAAACCAACTGGTAGGGTAGCCGGTAGTAACACATCTTCAGGCAATACTGAGCGGTTTATATGGTGTGGATATTCACCTGTAAGGAAAGCTATTTCATTTTCTTTCAATGATATTTTCTTTTCAAGATCAGGGATGAGAGTTGCAGTTCTAGCTAATTCCACTTGAGCCTGTCTGAACGCTGTTTCGTTTGTTAATCCACCTTCATATCTGACTCTGGCAAGGTACAGACTTTCACGTCTGGCATCAACGGTCTTTCTAACTATGGCCAACTCATTGTCTAATGCTACTAACTCGAAATACGATTGTGCCATTTGGGCAATAAGACTCATCTTAAGGGCACGCTGATTTTCTATAGATCCCATAAAATCGGCCATACTCTTATCACGTGCCCAACGTAGGTTGCCCCATAAATCAAGTTCCCATGAAACTCCGAGTTTAATATCGAACTGGTCGTCCGGTTTACGGTTGTTTCCACCATAATTTTCCACTTCTTCTTCGGAGTAAATTCTGTTGGTTATAGCCGGAAACATGTTTGCCCAGTCGATACGTTTCATGGCAGCCAACTCTTTGATACGTGCACCTGCTATAAGCATATCCTTGTTGTATTCAAGTGTTTTTCTTATTAAAGCCTGCAGTGTAGTGTCGGTGTAAAGTTCTTCCCAAGGGAAATCACCCATTGATGTACTGTCCATGCTCATGCTGTCAAGCACTTCGGGCATTTCAATCTGAGGACGTGTATAGTGCTTTCCTATTTTGCAACCACCGATAGTAGAAGCCATTAGGAATATGAATGTCATTCTAAATATAGATGCTATATGTTTCATATATTATGCTTTCTTTATGTTGATGCGTTTCTGTTTCATTTTGCCTGTAACCTTGTATATCATTACGAAAAAGAAAGGTACAAGCACTATACCTACTGTAACGGCTATAATCATTCCGAAGAATACTCCTGTACCGATTGCCTGTCGGCTGGCAGATCCCGGACCTGTAGCCAATACCATAGGAAGCATACCGAGGATGAATGCCAATGATGTCATAAGAATAGGGCGGAAACGTAATTGTGCCGCATGTATGGCTGATTCTACCACATCTCTGCCTTTATCAACTTCGTCTTTGGCAAATTCCACTATAAGGATAGCATTCTTTGCAGCAAGACCGATAAGCATTACAAGACCAATCTGGAAATATGTATCGTTTTCAAGTCCGCATAATGTTACTCCGGCGTATGCTCCGAGTACTGCAACCGGGAGTGAAATTAATACTGCGATAGGTACTGTCCAGCTTTCATATAGAGCCGCAAGGAAGAGGAATACGAACAGGAATACAAGTGACAATATAATACCTGTCTGTCCGCCTGCCTGTTTTTCCTGATATGACAGACCGCTCCATTCAACACCTATGTTGTCAGGAAGTTTTTCGCGTGCTATCTGTTCCAGAATTTCCATTACCTGACCTGAACTGGCACCGTTGGCTGTTGTACCACGTATAACAGAGGTGTTGAACATGTTGAAACGTTTGATACTACCCGGTCCTGTGGTATAGTCTGTTGTTCCAAGAGCTGTAAGTGGAATCATGTCGCCAGACGAACCTTTTACAAAGAACAGACCTATATTCTCACGCTGTTGGCGATAAGGAGCTTCAGCCTGTATATATACACGGTAGATACGGTTAAACATATTGAAGTCGTTCACATATACTGAACCTGTGTAAGTTTTCATTGTTGAGAATACATCAGCCATTGGAACTCCTGAAAGTTTCACCTTGTCACGGTCAACATCAAAGTACAACTGAGGTATTTCAGCCTGTAGTGATGATGATAAACCTGCAATCTCTTTATGCATTGAAGCATAATGCATCAGAGTATCTGTGGCACGCACCAGGTCATCGTATGTAGCCTCACCTCTGGCTTCAAGTTGCATTTCAAAACCTCCGGCTGTACCAAGTCCTGGGATTACCGGCGGAGTAGAGAGGAACACTTTGCTCTCCGGATATGTTTCAAGTTCTTTTTGAACACGATCCATTACTTCATCTATTGTGGTATTGTCACGTTCTTTCCATTCCTTTAAAATAACTGTAAGCTGGCTTCTTGCCTGGCTGGTTCCTACACGAGGGCTACTACCTGTAACATTCTGAACATATTCCACAGCCGGGTCTTTCATTATGAAGTCGATAGCTCTTTCTGTAACCTTGCGTGTACGTTCAAGTGTAGCGGTTTCAGGCAATTCAAGTTCTACAGTGAAATATCCCTGGTCCTCAACCGGAAGGAAACTGGTTGGAACCAATCTGTGGAACATATATATAAATATGAGAACCATACCAAAACCTACCATTACGCGACGAGGATTCTTGATTACACGTTTTATATATTTTACATATTGGTTGTTACCTATGCCAAGCCATTTGTTTATCCAGTTGAACACCCTGTTTTTAGGTTTGTTCGGGTCTGTAGGTTTCAATATCAGAGAACACATAACAGGGCTTAATGTCAAAGCCACTACTGTAGAAAGAAGTACCGACACTACAATTGTAACTGTAAACTGGCGATACAACTGACCGGTAATACCTGAAAGGAAACTTACCGGAACGAACACTGCGGCAAGTACAAGCGATGTTGCGATAACGGCTCCAGCCAGTCCTTCCATGGCTTTCTTTGTAGCCTCGTAAGGACTTAATTTTTCTTCTTCCATTATTCGTTCCACATTTTCTACTACTACAATAGCATCGTCCACTACTATACCGATGGCAAGGACAAGTCCCAACAGTGTAAGCATATTGAGTGAGAACCCGAATATCAGCATGAAACCGAATGTTCCGATAAGCGATATAGGTACTGCCACCACAGGGATAAGTGTTGCTCTCCAGCTCTGAAGTGACAGGAATACTACTACAATCACCAGGAACAAAGCTTCGAACAATGTCTTATATACCTCATGTATAGACTGTGATATGTAATTAGTCATATCGAACGGGAAATTATATTCCAGTCCTTCAGGAAATGTCTGGCTGATTTCCTCCATTGTGTCTTTTACTCTTTGTGCGACTTCCATAGCGTTGGCACCTGGAAGCATGTATATACCAAGTACTGCTGCGTTACCTCCGTTGATACCACTTTCGGTACTGTATGATGATGCTTCAAGAGAAACTCTTGCCACATCTTTCATTCTGATGAGAGAACCGTCCGGATTTGCTCTAAGTACTATCTCCTCAAACTGAGATGCCGAAGAAAGACGTCCCTGAGCTGTGATAGGGATAGTTATGTCGATACCGTTGGACATAGGCTGCTGACCGAGTACCCCGGCTGCCGATTCACGGTTCTGGTCTTTAAGGGCATTCTGCAGGTCCTGTACTGTAAGGCCGAAGTTGGCGAGCTTTGCCGGATCAACCCAAATCTGCATCGCATAATAACGGCTACCGATGTTTGATACACGACCTACACCGGGGATACGGCGCAGAAGGTCGAGAACGTATAGTGTAGCAAAGTTACTAAGATAAATCTCATCGAATTTTGGGTCGTCCGACATCAATGTAAGAGTCATAAGCTGGCTGGCAGCCTGTTTCTCCACTTCGATACCGTTCTGAACAACTTCCGCCGGAAGTCTTGATTCAGCCAGTTTCACACGGTTCTGTATTTCAACGGATGCCATATCAGGATCGGCAGATATATCGAAAGTTACCGTAGCCGAGAAACTACCTGTATTCGAACTGTTTGATTCCATATAAAGCATACCGGGAGTACCGTTGAGTTCTTGCTCGATAGGAGTTGCCACCGCCTGAGAAACGGTTACGGCACTCGCACCCGGATATGAGGCGCTGATTTTAACCACAGGCGGAGTAATCTGTGGGTATTGGTCGATAGGAAGCATCATCAATCCTATGATACCTACTATGACAATAAGTATTGAGATGACAGCCGAGAATACCGGCCTGTCTATAAAGAAACTTACTTTCATAAATGTGTAGCTTGGTTAGTTTACCTTTGTGTTAATTTCATTTACTTGTATTGCTGCTATCTTTTTCAGCTTTTTCATCCTCTTGATTTATTGTTTCAGGAGCAACTTGCACTTTAACTCCAGGTGTGAGTTTGTGATAACCCTCAGTTACAATCATTTCTCCCGGTGCCAGACCTCTTTCTACTACAACGTCATTCTTGAATTCAGGACCTATTTCAATAAAACGTCTTTCAGCAATAGAGTCGCGTCGCATAACGAATACGTATGCACCACCTTTTTCAATGATAAGTGATTTCTTTGGAATTACTGTAGCATTCTCTCTTACATCAAGAAGTACTTTTACGCTGGTAAACTGTCCCGGAAGAAGAACATGTTCCGGATTTGGCAATTCTGCTCTTACTTGGAATGTTCCGGTTTTAGGATTTACTTGAGGAGCGGCGAAGTCCACCAGACCTTTGTGCTCATATATTGTGTTGTCCGGAAGTGTTACCGTTACAGTCTGTTTCCATGTACGTGTAGTATCTTTCTGACCGAATGTGACATTCCTTTCCTTGCTTTTGAGATAGTCAAGTGCTGTCATGCTGAAGTCCACGTTTACGGTGTCGCTCTTTACTATGGTTGCAAGCAGTGATTTACCTCCGGTTCCTACCAATGTTCCCGGGTCAACAAGTCTTTCACTGATATGTCCTGAAATAGGGGAACGTACGATTGTATATCCCAATTCCTGTTCAGCCTGTTCAAGATCAGCCTTGCTCATACCAACACTTGCCTCTGCTGTCTCGTATGCTGCAATGGCATTATCCAGATCCAACTGGCTGGCAGCATTTTGTTCGTATAACGGACGGATACGGTCCAAATCGCGTTTGGCTTTCAGAGCCGTAGCTTCGTCTTTCTTCAACTGAGCTCTTGCCTTGTCGGCTTTTGCACGGTATTGGTCTTGATTAATGACAAAAAGTATCTGGTCTTTTTTTACGTAGCTGCCTTCTTCGAAGTGCATTCTTTCAAGAAATCCTTCAACTCTGGCGCGTACTTCCACAAAGAGTTGTGCGCGTATGCGTCCAACGTAATCTCCGTATATCTCTACATTTTCCTGTACTACCGGTTTTACACAAACAATCGGTCTTTCTATTACAGGTTTTTCTTTCTTGTTGAAAATAAAATAAAGACCTACTACTAAGATAATGCAGATACATGCGTAAATGGTTTGTTTTTTCTTGAACTTTAAGTCCTTTTTTGTCAAAAATCGTTTCATATATACTTTCTGTTAATATTTTAGATGCCAATAAAATCAGGACAATAGCTGTGCCATTATGTTGTAATTGTTATAATCTGTTGAAGGTTAATGAATTGAGTAATATGTTCAGCTTTTATATGTTTTTTGTATTGTGGATTTTTTCCACAAATATGTGGAGTTAAAAACGTGATTTTTCTACTTATTTCTTGTAATGAGTATTTTTTTATAATATTGCGTTGCAAAGATACGCATAAAATAGGAATAATTAATACCTTTGCAGCCGAAAACAAAACTTGACTATATGGAACATCTTCAGACGACAGAAAAAGTACACGATGAACTGTTGCTTCATCGACGTGTAGATTTACTTCTACGCACCGGGAAACTTTTGGTTGAGAGCCTTGCCGACACTAACCGTGTAGTAAGAAACATGAAGCGTACTGCCGCTTTCTTAGGTATTCCGGAAGAAAAACTTCACATCAATGTCAGCTTTACAATGCTTATGGTGAATGTGAGTGACGGTGATTACTCATTCACAAAATTTCAGAGAATAGAAGGTCATGGAGTGAATATGACTGCCATATCGGCTGTGAGTAAATTGTCATGGCGTGCCATTGAGAACGATTACACCCTCGATCAGTACGAGGAAGAACTGGAAGAAATTCGTAAGCGCAAACGCAATTATACTCCTTGGCAAGTTGCTATTGGTGCCGGTTTTGCCTGCGGTGGATTCTGTATCCAGTTCGGTTGTGACTGGGTTGCTTTCCTTTATGCATCTATCGCTGCCATTATCGGAATGAGAGTACGTGCCAAATGTAATGAATCTGCTTTAAATCATTACATGGGTATCGCTATTGCCGCTTTTATTTCCACAATGTTGGCATGGGCATCTACTTTATTACCAGCTTCATGGACTACCACTCCATGGCATCCGCTTTTGGCATGTGCATTGTTCATTGTACCGGGAGTGCCGTTGATAAACTTTGTTGATGATATGCTGGACAATTATATACAGGTTGGTATAGTTCGCGCTGTCAACACACTGCTTATGGTTTCTGCCATGGCTTTCGGTATTGCCTTTGCTGTAAAGATATGCCATATCGAAAACTTTTTCCCGACTATCAGCATGGTACCTCATCATAATTATATTGAGTACGCCATAGCGGCTGCCATCTCAGCAATGGGATTCTCTATGATATTCAATATACCGCGCCGTCTGTTGTGGGTTGTTGCCATAGGAGGTATAATAGCTGTATGTACACGCAACTTTGTGAATCTCGGTCCAAGTACAGACAATATAGGTCTTGATATGGGCCTTGTGATGGGATCGTTTGCAGGTTCTGTATTGGTAAGTCTTATAGCAATCAAGGCTGTACACTGGTTCCATTGTCCTAATCACGTATTGACTATTCCTTCTGTCATTCCTATGATTCCCGGTGTGCTTATGTACCGTATGTTATTTGGAATTATCAATATGAACGTTGAATCTCCTGAACAGATTTCAGTTTTGATGAAGGCTATACAGAGCGGTATTACTTCGGGTATGGTGATATTGTGTATTTCTTTGGGTGTAGCTATTCCAAATATTTTTGGTCGTAAATATATAGCAAAGGAGAAGAACAAACGTTTGAAAGAAATTCTTGCAGAACGTAGAGCCCGCGGTAAATTTGTAGAATGGTAATTAATGCGATACAATAAGAACAGCTCCGGTATAAGGAAATAAATTCCAATACGCCGGAGCTGTTTTTTATGTACATCGGGGTTATTGGTCAGGATTGTCAACCTTTCCTTTGTATTCATCGGGTAAGGCACTTTCTATAACCTTATATGATTCTTCCATAAGCTCCTTTATATTTTCCGGTCCTTTGCATTTAGGAAATATAGGTTTGTGAATAGTCAGTTTCATAGGATGCCATGAAAGGATTTTTCCGGTACGTGGCAGAATGTTGAACGAACCGTCAATTGTTAACGGAACTACAGGTAGTTGAAGCTCGTCTGCCAGCTGGAATGCTCCTTTTCTGAATATTCCCATGTGTCCGGTGAATGTTCTGGCACCTTCAGGAAATACCACAAGCGAAGTTCCGTCTTTCAGTACGTGGAATGCCTGTTCTATCGTTTCGTGTATCTTTCTCGGACCGGATTTGTCAACGAAAATAAATCCTGCCGATTCGCAAGCCTTTCCTACAAACGGAATTTTTCTCAGGCTTTTCTTCATCATCCATTTAAAATTTCTTCCCAAAAAACCGTAAATAAGGAAAATGTCGAAAGATCCCTGATGGTTTGCGACAAACACATACGACTGTTTCTGGTCTATGTTTTCATGTCCCTTTACCTTTATTGGCAGTAGTAGAGTGTAACATGTTATTTGCGACCATAGTTTTCCCGGGTAATATCCCCAAAAATGCCCGTTACCGAATCTGCAACCTACAACAGTTATTATAGCTGTAAGGATTGTAGTGACAAGGAATATGGGCAACGCAATACAAATCTGATAAATGATGTATAAAAATCTCATAATAAAAAGTTTTTGTTATTTTTTCTTTAGTGTGATAATCGTTATTTCCGGCCATGCACCCAATCGCATCGGGAACAGTACGTGTCCCAATCCTATGTTTACGTAAAGTCCTCTGTCGCCTTCCATATACATGCCGTTATGTTCCGGATAAATGAATGATGAAACAGAGAACCCGAAGAATGTTATTTGCATGTCGTGTGTATGTCCCGACAGTGTCAGCTCAATATCCGTTTCAGGCAGAACCTCCCTGCGCCAGTGGGTAGGGTCGTGGCTCATCAATACCTGAAACATACCTTCGGTTCCTGCTGAGGCTTCTTTCAGACGTGCATAGTCAGGAAAAGGCGGACGTCCGCTGTTTTCTACGCCTATTATTGCTATTGAGTCGTTTCCTCTTTTTACGATAGAATGGCTGTTGTTCAGCATTTTCCAGCCCATTCTGTTTTCACTTGCTATGAGAGAATCTATATTGGCGAGTCTGTCTGCTTCGGAACCCCATTTTACGTATGTTCCATAATCGTGGTTTCCTAAAACAGAATATACACCGTCCGTAGTTTTTAGTTTCGCAAAAATGTCTGTAAACTCAAAAAGTTCGTTTGCCCGGCTGTTTACCAGATCGCCAGTAAACAATGCGATATCAGCATTTTGTTCATTGCAAAGGTTTATAGCCCTTTCCAATGCTTTGCGATTACCTTTCCAGCTTCCGGAATGTATGTCCGATATTTGCAGTATTCTGTATCCGTCGAATGCTTCCGGCAAGTTAGGAGAGGAGAATGTAACTTCTCTGACCTTGAAATTCTCTTTTCCCTTTATTGCTCCGAAAAGAATATATCCCAACACCGCTAATGCCGGGAGAGTTGAAATTACAGCATGAGGAATACTTAGGCCGGTGAGTCTGTTTATACCTCTGAACAACAGACTGAAAAACATAAATGTCAGTTTCGGAATGCAGAAACATAATGCGATGATCAGGTATATGCCGAAATAGCTGTGTACATATTCATGAAAGGCTATTGAACCAACCAGCAATACTAACAATGTTATAGTTGGCCACCAAAGCAACCTTTTGTATGTCTTGTTACGTTTCCCTTTGATATATGTGCGATATATATACCAGTCCGGCAGCAACAGCATCACTAAGAAAAATATTGTAACTCTAAGCAGTATCATTAGAATAATTAAGAATTAAAAATTAATAATTAACCGATATTCGCCCTTAAATACTTTCTCATTTCATCGGTCGTTTTGCCACGTCTTTCAGCATAGTCGGCAAGCTGCGCTTCGTCTATCTTTCCCACACTGAAGTATCTTGACTGAGGATGCGCGAACATCAGTCCGCTTACAGAAGCATGAGGATACATCATTCCGTTTTCGGTAAGAGTTATTCCTATACGCTTCATATCCAACAAATCATCAAGCAGAAAGTTCACTGAAATGTCTGGAAGTGACGGATAGCCTACAGCAGGACGTATTCCGCAATACTTTTCATCCAACAGCTCTTTCATACTCAGGTTTTCATCAGGAGCATACCCCCAGACCGATTTTCTGACAGTTTCATGAATCTTTTCGGCTGCCGCTTCTGCCAACCTCTCTGCCAATGTTTTGCAGAGCATCATTTTATAGTCATCGCCTTCGAATTCCTTCTCCATTTCCGGATCGATGGTAGTTGCAAAACAGCCTACGGTATCTGCAATGCCCGATTCGACAGGTCTTACAAAATCGCTCAGACACAGAAACGGATCAGAGTCCTTAACTCTTGATTGTTGCCTTAGCAGCGGGAATCTTGTTCCTTCCATTATCAGATTGTCGCCGTCCGAATTGGCGTCCATCAGGCGGTACATGGCATAAACCTTGAAGCGTCCGTCCAGGCTGTTGAGCATTCTCTGCGCCTCCTTGTGAAGTTGCATCGCCTCGGAAGCTTTTGGCCTTTCATCTTCCTTGAATGATACAAGCCACATCGCGCGACAACCGTCGCAGCCATGAATATCGGCTATCGACGAGTATTTAGGTTGAAATCCCCATGCGTGGAAAAAGTAAATCCAGTTTATGTAGTCAGCCAGTTCGTGTATGTCGTATTCCTTTACGGTGATGTCTGTACGCATTTGAGGAATTAATAATTAAAAATTAATAGTTAAAAACTAACAAATCATCTGTCGAATACCAGTGCCTGACCTCTGTGGGCAGTATTCACGGTATCATTTTCGTAAACTACTGTTCCGTTTACCAGGGTTTTCTCAACCTTGGCATGGAAGTTTCTTCCCTCCATTGGGCTCCAACCGCAGCGGCTCTTGATGCAGTCGGCAGTGACAGTCCATTCATGGTCAGGATTCAGTATCACCAGGTCTGCCTTATATCCCTCTCGGATAAATCCTCTGTCCTTAATCTGATACAGCTCGGCAGGAGCATGACACATTTTCTGTACAAGCTGTTCCACTGACAGCACACCTTCCTTGACAAGCTCATAGATACTTACCAATGAGAATTGCAGACTTGGCATACCTGATACGGCTTTCAGTGCGCCGCCTTGTTTTTCAGAGAGAAGGTGAGGAGCATGGTCGGTACCTATCACATCAATCAGATTACTGCTCAATGCTTTTCTCAGAGCGTCACGGTCTGCACGTGTCTTGATACTTGGATTACACTTTATGCGTCCGCCAAGAGTTTTGTAGTCCTCATCGCAGAACATAAGGTGAGATACACAAGCTTCGGAAGTGATTTTCTTTTCCTTCAGAGGTTTGTCCTCAAACAGTTCCAGTTCCTTGGCGGTACTTACATGCAAGATATGAAGACGGGCTCCTGTCTCCTTAGCCAGTTTCACAGCAAGAGATGATGAGTTATAGCAGGCCTCCTCACTACGGATAACCGGATGAAGAGAAATGTCGGCATCTTCGCCATACTTTTCTTTCACTTCGGCTGTGTTGCGGCTAATTACGGTCTGGTCCTCACAGTGAGTGGCAATCAGCATTCCTGCTTCGGAGAAAATTTTCTTCAGAGCTTCCATGCGGTCCACAAGCATGTTGCCTGTACTTGCGCCCATAAACAGTTTCACGCCGCAAACATGAGTCTTGTCAAGATTTTTAAGCTGGTCGGCGTTATTGTTAGTAGCCCCGAAGTAGAAAGAATAGTTCACCACACACTTGGTAGCGGCATCGGCAAACTTGTTTTCCAGAGCCTCTATTGTAGTGGTCTGCGGATTGCAGTTAGGCATATCCATAAACGAAGTCACACCTCCGGCAGCAGCTGCGGCAGTTTCTGTAGCCATATCAGCCTTGTGAGTCAGTCCTGGGTCGCGGAAATGCACATGGTCGTCTATCACTCCCGGCAACAGGAAGCAACCTTCGGCATCAATGGTTTCGTGAATATCACATTCAGGCGCAGTATCGCCTTCGATAATTCTGTATATTGTTTCATCCTCAGTTACAACCGAGCCTTTGAACTGCCTGCCTTCGTTCACGATGACAGCATTCTTTATCCAAATTCTTTTCATCTTCTAAAAACTTATAACTAAAAACTAACAACCTTTCCTCTTAGGATATTTCTTGAACCAACTGTCTAATTTCAGCTTAATAACTCCGAACACAGCCTCTCCGAATATACTGCTATTCATCTTTGATGTACCAAGTTCGCGGTTGATGAATATCACCGGCACTTCGATAATCTTGAACCCGCACTTGTAGGCAGTGAACTTCATTTCAATCTGGAACG